>CAZLPO010000099.1:5830-8688 GCA_964561385.1 uncultured Prevotella sp. | reverse complement strand
CCCGTCAGCGCCATCTTGATCTTCATCGGGGCATACTCGTGGATGGGCACGCCGTGATGGATGGCGGCGGCGATGGCGACCCCCTGTGCACGTCCCAGTTTCAGCATCGACTGCACGTTCTTGCCAAAGAATGGAGCCTCGATGGCCATCTCGTCGGGCAGGAAGGCATCGATGACACCCGTGACGCGCTCGAAGATGTGGCCCAGCTTCAGGTAGGCGTCACCGAACTTGCGGAGGTCTATGACGCCCATCGTCACCATCTCGGCCTTGCGGTCGGCAATGCGCAGCACACCGTAGCCCATGATGTTCGTACCCGGGTCAATACCCAATATGATCTTTTCCTTTTCCACGCTAACTCTTAACTCTTAACTTTTCACTATTCACTAGCGAAGCGTAAGCACGCCCAGTTCTGGTCCTCGCGCTGTGAGACGAGAGACAGTCCCAGCTCGCGAGCTTTTGCAACCAGCAGCGGCACGTCCTCCGTATAGAAACCGCTGAGCAGCAGCGTGGCATGTGGTGCCATCTTCGTGACAAAGGCAGGCATATCGGCCAGCAGGATGTTGCGGTTGATGTTGGCGGTAACGACGTCGAACGTTCCTTCCACCTTATTTAATATAGAGGCGTCGCCCAGCAGCGACGCGAAGCGGTCGTCAACGCGGTTGATGACAGCGTTGTGGCGCGCATTGTCGGCCGACCACTCGTCGATGTCGTAGCCCACGGCTTCACGTGCCCCCAACTTCAGCGCCGTGATGGCTAGGATGCCCGTGCCTGTGCCGCAGTCGAGTACGCGCTTTCCTGCAAGATTGTGTTCCAGCAGCGCTGCACACATCATGCGTGTCGTCTCGTGTGTGCCTGTGCCGAAGGCCAGATGGGCGTCAATCTCGATGGCTATTTTAGAGGAGAGAGGAGAGAGAAGAGAGGAGAGAGAATCGTTTTCCGGCAGGTGGCGGCCGTCGTGGATGATAACACATCTCTCTTCTCTCTCCTCTTTTTTCTCTCCTCTAACCACAATCGGCTCAAAGCCCTCCTGTTCCCACTGCTCGTTCCAGTCGCGGTCCTCGGCCTCCCGCACGGTATAGCTTACGGTGACACCAGGCAAGGGTAGGGCGGCAAGCACCTGGCGCAGCATATCCTCGTCGAACAGCTGTTGCTGCACGTAGCCCTTCAGTTGTCCATCGGTCGTCTCCTCGAACGTCTCGAAGGCAGCCTCGCCGGCCATCGCAGCCACGATGTCGCGCGCATCCTGTGAGGTGGGCTCTATGTTGAATTCTACTTCAAAGTACTTCATGTGAACGTTAATTTTCCGTGCAAAATTACTAAAAATAGGGAAAAACCTATCACGTTTTAGGGTTTTTCCCTATCTTTGCACCAAAAATAGCACTACTTTTGTATCGTGAAACTATCTAAAGAAGGAGATAACGTATGAAAAAGTTCATTTTACTATCACTTATGCTGGTGTCGCTGCCGCTGACCATGATGGCTCAGGACGACGATGACATGTACTTCGTGCCCACCAAGAAGCAGGTGGAGAAGGACAAGGCTCGCTATCAGGTGCCTCGCGACGTTTACTACTCGGGCATCAACCGCAGCGTGGACGAGTATAACCGCCGTACGCCCGCCGGCAGCTACTATGAGGTGCTGAGCGACTCAACAGCCAACGACATCATCAGCTTCGACGGCCAGCTCGGGGTCTATCCTGACTCGACGCAGCAGGACTTCCAGATAACGCGTGAGATGAGTCGCTGGGACGGTTATGATCCAGGCGACTCCTATTGGGCTGGCTATAAAGACGGTCGCCGTGATGGAGCAAGAAGCTGGCACTCGCCCTGGTACTATTCATCGTTCTATCCTTGGTATGACCCCTGGTATTGGGACGATCCTTGGTACTACGGCTATCGCGGCTGGTACAGTTGGTACGATCCTTGGTATTACGGCTGGTATGGCTACACGCCCTGGTACTACTACGGTCACTACAGCTGGTTCTCGCCCTGGTACGGCAGCTACGGTGTGGCATACAATGGACCTACGGGTACCGAGCGTCACGGGCGCATTAACTACAATGGTGTGCGTGGCTTCAGCAACGGTCGCTCAACGACCTACTCGGCAGGCACCTTTGGCGGTAGCAGCTTGAACCGTGGCACTTTTGGCAACCGCAGTGGAGCCTCTGGTTCGCGCTCGACGATAGGCTCGGCTTCGCGTAGCGGCCGCACGTCCAACGAATACGGTAACTTCGGTGGTGCCCGCACGCGTTCTAATGCTCAGAGCTCGTCGCGCAGCTACACGCCATCGGTCTCTACCACAACGTCTAACAGCAGTTACAGCAGCTCGTCGAGCTCGCGCTCCAGCGGTTCGTTCGGTGGTGGCGGCTCTTTCGGCGGCAGCCGTTCCAGCGGTGGTGGTAGTGTAGGCGGCAGTCGTTCAGGCGGCGGTGGCGGCTCGTTTGGCGGACGGAGATAAGACAGACTTTGTTCTAGTGAAAAATGAAGAATGAATAGTGATAATTATTGAGATATGAAAAGATTGTTTTTTGCAATGATAGCCGCCGTGGGCACAATGCCCATGATGGCTCAAGAGACCTACGAGAACGCGAAGATTGTGGCTGAGGACCTCAACGGAACGGCACGCTACGTAGGCATGGGTGGTGCGATGGAAGCCTTGGGTGCCGACATCTCAACTATCGGGAGCAACCCCGCCGGTATTGGTATGTTCCGCCGCTCTAACATGAGCTTCTCCTTCGGAACAGTGACCCAGCAGGATGCAGCCGACTTCTCGGCAGGCAACAAGACGAACATGAGCTTCGACCAGATAGGTTTTGTCTATTCGGCACGCACTGACGTCGATTCATGGTGGAACTTCGG
>CAZLPO010000099.1:0-5730 GCA_964561385.1 uncultured Prevotella sp. | reverse complement strand
AAGAACGGACTGCTTTATCCCGTACTCAAGGACGGCGCACCCGACTTTGGTGAGAGCTATGCCTCGTGCAGCCAGCTCGACGATATCTATGCCCGTAACCTCAACTACGACACACGCGACAACACGTGGTACTACGACGAGGCAACGGCCTACACCCTGGATCGCGCTCACAAGGGTTATGTCGGCGAGTACGACTTTAACCTGAGTGGCAACATCCATAACAAGGTCTATCTCGGCCTCACGGTCGGCTTCCATGATGTGAACTACCGCCATGTTGGTGAGTACCGCGAACAGCTCAACGGCTTTAGCCTGCTGGTGGGTGACGAGCGCCGCATCGACGGAACGGGTGTCGATCTGAAGGCTGGCGTCATCGTACGACCCATTGACGAGTCGGCCTTCCGCCTGGCTGCCTATGTGCATACGCCCACTTGGTACGACCTGACGACCTCTAACAGCACATACGTTACCGATGGCAGCGTGACAGCCACCAGTGGCGAGAGCTACGACTTCAAACTCTACACCCCGTGGAAGTTCGGTCTCAGCGCAGGACACACCATCGGTTCCATGGTTGCCCTTGGTGCCACCTTCGAGTACGCCGACTACGGCTCACTCGACACCCGTTACAATACCGGTCGCAGCTACGATGCTTGGGGCAGTTACGATGAGAGCGAGAGCGACGATGTCATGAACCGCCACACCGAGCAGACGCTCAAGGGCGTTGCCACCTTGAAGCTCGGTGCCGAACTGAAGCCAGACCCCGCTATGGCCGTGCGCCTGGGTTACAACTACGTATCGCCCATGTACAAGGACGGCGCGTTCAAGGACGGCACACTACCTACCGACGGCTCCTACTACAGCTCGGCCACCGACTATACCAACTGGAAGGCTACCAACCGCATCACCTGCGGACTGGGCTACAAGGTGGGACAGGTGAATCTCGACCTCGCATACCAGTATGCCTGCACCAATGGCGAATTCATGCCCTTCATGAACTACGTTGACAACGACACTGCGGCCGACGATAACCTCTGCAACGCCGTCAACGTCAGCAACAAGCGCCACCAGGTGCTCGTCACCCTCGGCTACACCTTCTGAACACTTTTTCTTCAGAACATATATACCAGCCGCCCGGAGACTTCATCGGTCCCTGGGCGGTTTTTTATAAAAAACGCTCTGAAAGCATTGCCATTTGGGAAATAAGTGCTATATTTGTACCAAATATTCCAGTATGATGAAAAAACTCTTCCAAATCCTTATCCTTTGTTCTGTTGCCCTGACATCGTGGGCACAAGGTTCCTCTGCACTTGAACAGCTGAAGACTGACCCCAGAAAAGCCTATGGCACCGACTATCCTTACTCCTTCGAGCGCGTGTCGCTGACAAAGGCACCAAGTGGCTATAAGCCATTCTATATCAGTCACTACGGGCGCCACGGGTCGCGCTATTACTGGAACAGTTTGCTCTACCGCGAGCTGGACTCGCTGCTGAACAAGGCACACGAACTGAAGCAGCTCACGGCAGCTGGTGAGGCCTTCCGCAACAAGTTCCTGGTAGCCAAGGACGAACTGTCCACTGGTGTCAGCGAGCTGAGTGACCTGGGCTGGGAGCAGCACCAGTTTATTGCGCGCACCATGTATGACAACTTTACCGATGTCTTCAAGAACGGTGGCGATGTCTTTGCCATCTCCTCGCTCTCAGGACGTTGTGTGCTCAGCATGGCATCGTTCTGTCAGGAGCTGACACAGTGTAATCCCAAGATAGAGATTCGCGAGCAGTCGGCCCGTAAGACGTTGGACGGCGTGGTGCCCACCGACCGCCAGAACCCGCTGCGCCGCACCTATCCGCGGTCGAAACCTCGTTTCGAGGCTAACCGCCAGCAGTTCCAGGACAACGACTCCCTGCGCGAGACCATTATCCGCCGTGTCTTCACCAGTACCGAGGGACTGCCTGGTAACCTGCACCACATCGGCAGTAACCTCATCAACCTCTACACCTCGCTGCCCAGCATCGGACACGAGGGTATGATGGCGGGTATCATCGCCGACGAGGAGATAGCCGCCCGCTGGGAGGGTGAGAACCTGGGGAGCTATGCGTGGGTTTTTGGTCCGCGCTACGACATGATACCGGTCCTGCGCGACATCATCGGCAAGGCCGACGCCGTCATTGAGGGGAAGACAGTCCGTCTGGCCGACCTGCGCTTCGGTCACGACACCTGTCTGGGACCGCTGACGGTGCTTATGGGCATCAACGGTGCCGACCGCGACCCTGAAGATCCCTATGAGGTGAAGAACTGCTATCAGAACTGGCAGACGTGCAAGGCCTCCAACGTGCAGCTCGTCTTCTATCGTAGCAAGAAGCAGGGGAAGGATGTCCTGGTGAAGTGTCTGCTCAACGGACGGGAGGCTACGCTGCCACTGCCTTCCGATCTCTATCCCTACTATCGGTGGAGCGACTTCAAGGCCTGTTACGAAAAAATCATGGCTGAGGTCGAGAACGCTAAGTAATGTCAGAAAAACGAAAGAAATATGGACTGGTTACATATCGTGTCGGTGATAGCGCTGGTGGTTATCGGCGTGTTCATCTACCGCAGCAAGCGCAATAAATAGGCTCGCTCAGCGACGACGTTTCAGCTCTAAGAGGTTGGGCAGCTTCTGCCAACGACCGCTCTTGGGTACCTTGAGGCTGCTGCCTTCGAGGTGCTTCAGCATGTAGGTGGAGTCGTTCTGGCAGGTGAGCAGTGCTTTGAAGTCCTCGCTGCCGTAGTCGTTGATGAAGGCTACCTCTGCCGTGTTGTCGTTCTTTAGTTTGGCTGAGGTGATGACCCAGCAGAAGGTGTTATGCTGCTTGCCGAGATAACCCGGCAGCGGACCGTAGAGTTCCTGGCCGGGCACATTGATGTCCTGCTCGTAGAAGTTGATTTGCAGGAACACCTCGAACTCGTTATTATATAGGTATGCTTGAAAAGGCCTCTGTGGCTCCTGGGCCATTGCCGCAACGGTCGTATAGAGGCCAATACAAATAGCTAACAGCATCTTCTTCATCGTCATCATGATTTTTTGCTGACAAAGGTAGTAAATCTAAATCAATAAATCTGTGAAACAGATAAAAATATCTTGTGAAACATGCTTTGTTTTTGAAATTTTTAAGTATCTTTGCAGGCGTTTATAATTTTAACGATGGAAAAAGAGCAATTGAAGCCTGACTATATCTTTGAGTCGAGCTGGGAAGTTTGTAATAAAGTCGGTGGCATATACACCGTTCTCTCCACTCGCGCAAAGACATTGCAGGACAGAATGCAGGACAGGATTATCTTTATTGGTCCTGACTTCTGGAAAGAGAAGGTATGCCCGTATTTCAAGGAAGATAAGGCACTGTTTGCCGAATGGCAGTGGAAGGCTAAGGAAGAGGGCCTTCGCGTCAGGGTGGGCCGTTGGACCATTCCTGGCGAGCCGGTCGCCATATTAGTCGATTTTGAACCATTCTTCGAAAAGAAGAACGAGATATACGGCTGGTTGTGGGAGCACTATCAGGTTGACTCGCTCCACGCCTATGGCGATTACGACGAAGCCTCGATGTTCTCCTATGCTGCCGGTCTGGTGGTAGAGAGTTTTTACAAGTTCAAGATTCAAGGTTCAGGGCTAAAGGTCATTTACCACGCCAATGAGTGGATGTGCGGTCTTGGTGCGTTGTACATCAACAACAAGCTGCCGCAGGTGGCTACCGTCTTTACGACACACGCAACCAGTATCGGCCGCTCGATTGCCGGCAACCAGAAACCGCTGTATGACTACCTGTTTGCCTATAATGGCGACCAGATGGCCGATGAGCTGAATATGCAGTCGAAGCACTCGATTGAGAAGCAGACCGCCAGGAATGTGGACTGCTTTACGACGGTGAGCGACATTACGGCCAAGGAGTGTGAGGAACTGCTGGACAAGCCCGTCGACGTGGTGCTGCCCAACGGCTTCGACAACAGCTTTGTTCCGAAGGCAGCTGCCTTTACGAAGAAGCGCAAGGCCGCCCGCAAGCGTCTGCTTGACGTGGCCAATGCACTGCTTGGCGAACAGCTTGACGATGACACGCTGATTGTATCGACATCAGGACGATATGAGTTCCGCAACAAGGGCATCGATGTCTTTGTCGAGGCTATGAACAGACTTCTGAGAGACAATGAGTTAAAGAAAAAGGTTCTTGCTTTCATCGAAGTGCCTGGATGGGTGGGTGAACCCCGTCAGGACCTGCAGGAGCGCCTGAAGAATGGCGGCAGTTATGACACGCCGTTGGAGGTGCCGCAGGTGACCCACTGGCTCCACAATATGAGTCACGACAATGTGCTGGGCATGATGAAGTACTACGACATGCACAACCGTAGGGATGAGCGTGTGAAGGTGATTTTCCTGCCGTGTTATCTCGATGGCAGCGACGGCATCGTGAACCTGACATACTATGATGTGGTGCTGGGTAATGACCTCTGCGTCTATCCCTCCTACTATGAGCCGTGGGGCTACACGCCGCTGGAGGCGATTGCCTTCAAGGTGCCCTGCATCACGACCGACCTGGCCGGTTTCGGCCTTTGGGCCAACACGGTGTTCGGCCATGAGGGCGAGATTGAGGACGGTGTGAAGGTCATCCACCGTACAGACTATAATTATTCCGAGGTGGCCGATGCCATCAAGGACACGGTGGCCAAGTTCTCGGCCATGCCGAAGAAGCAGATTGACGACTGCCGCAAGAAGGCTGAGACGCTGTCGAAGAAGGCATTGTGGAGTGAGTTCATCAAGTATTATGACGAGGCTTACGACCTGGCGCTTCGCAAGGCCGCAGCAAGAAATAAAGTAAAGTAACAACAAAACATATACAACAATTATGAAGATTAAAGCTGATTATGCAAATGCTCCGCAGTGGAAGACGCTGATCGTCAGGGCCACGCTTCCTGAGCAACTGAAGTGTTTGGACGAGATTGCCCACAACATGTGGTGGGTATGGAACTACAAGGCTCGTGACCTGTTCCGTGAGCTCGATCCCGAGATATATCACGAGGTGAGACATAATCCGGTGATGCTGCTGGAGCGCCTGAGTTTTGAGCGCAAGGAGGCCATCCTCAAGGACAAGGCTCTTATGAAGCGCATCAAGGACGTGTACGCAGACTTCTGCGCCTATATGAATGTGAAGCCTGATACGAAGCGTCCTTCCGTGGCCTACTTCTGCATGGAGTATGGTATGCACTCGGCGCTGAAGATCTACAGCGGCGGTCTGGGCATGCTGGCCGGTGACTATGTGAAGGAGGCATCCGACTCCAACGTCGATATGTGTGCCGTCGGCTTCCTCTATCGTTTCGGCTACTTTACCCAGAGCCTGTCGATGGACGGACAGCAGGTTGCCAACTACGACATGCAGAACTTTGGTTCGCTGCCCATCGAGCGCCAGCTCGACAAGGATGGCAATCCGCTTGTGATTGACGTGCCCTATAACAACTATCAGGTACACGCATTCGTATGGCGTGTCAACGTTGGCCGTGTGAAGCTCTATCTGCTGGATACGGACAATGACATGAACTCCGAGTTCGACAAGCCCATCACCCACGCCCTCTATGGCGGCGACTGGGAGAACCGTCTGAAGCAGGAGATCCTGCTGGGTATCGGCGGTATGCTGCTGCTGAAGAAGCTGGGCATCAAAAAGGATATCTACCATTGTAACGAGGGTCACGCAGCACTCTGCAACCTGCAGCGTC
>CAZLPO010000098.1:0-9110 GCA_964561385.1 uncultured Prevotella sp. | reverse complement strand
TCCTCACGCACGATACGCATGCGGTTCCACGCCACCATACCAATGGTAATTAATGTCAGGACACCCATGCCGATCCACTTCAGATACTCCACACAGGCATAGATGAGCCAACCGAAGAGGCTGGAGGCGAAGTCGAGCGCGCCGGCCTGGAAGCCCTCGGGAATCTTGGCGGCAGGATCCTGCGTCTGGGCATACACGGCCTGAGCGGCCTGTGAGAAGGCAGGGGCCATATCGGTGACGAACCACAGGCCGATGCCGACGGCAACAATGCCGACGATCAGCGTCTTCACCACATTACCTTTCGTATAGGGCAGCACCATCACGAACACATAGAACATACCAGCCAGCGAAGCCAAGGGCAGGAACTCATTACCCGGCATGGCCACAGCCATGAGCAGGGCCAAGGGGATCAGTATCAGCGAGGCCACCAGTGTGGTGGGATGACCGATGACCAGAGCGGGCGACATGCCGATATACACCTTCTTGCCGGCCCACTTCTTCTGCACCACCTCCTGCGTCTTCTCGGCGATAGGCTTCAGACCGTCGATGAACAGCTTCGTGATACGAGGTATCAGCTCCATCACGGCACCCATCGTCACACCGAGGAACAGCACCTTCTTGATGTCGAGTTGTGCCACGGCACCGATCAGGGCACCCACGATGACACCCAGCACGATGGGCTCGCCCAGCACACCGAACTTCTTCTTCAGGCCCTCGGCGTCGATGTCGAGCTTCGAGAAGCCGGGAATCTTGTCGAGCAGCCAGTTAATGCCGATGGCAAAGGCCGTAAAGCTCTGGCAGAACGGCTGCGGGATGGAGATGCCATCCATGTCGTCGTAATAGCCCTGGAACTTCGAGGCTGTCAGGTCGGCCATCACCAACGTGTTGATGTAACAGACGATGGCAGCAAAATAGCCCCATGCCAAACTCTGGTCCATGACAAAGAAGGCCACGGCACCGATGAAGGCGAAGTGCCAGTAGTTCCACAGGTCGATGTTAACGGTCCGGGTGCACTTGGTAATCAGCATCAGGAAGTTAACACCTAAGCAGATGGGGATGATGAGCGCACCCACGGCCGTGTTATAGGCCACGGCGGCAGCGGCCGGCCAGCCCATGTCGAAGACGCCGAGCTGCAGGTCGTAGAGACGTGAGATCTCTGACAGCGGACTGCCGAAATTGTTCGTCAACAGGGCGGTGACAATGCCGAGGCCCACGAAACCGACACCCACGTAGAGGCCGCTCTTGAGCGACTTGCCGAACTTCATGCCGATGCACAGGCCGATGATGGTAAAGAGGATGGGCATCATCACCGATGCGCCCAGACTGATAATGTAACTAAATACTTGTTCCATTTGTTTTTAGATATCGATATTTCCGTTTGTTTTAGTGTATTCGTCGGCAAAGATAATAAAAAAACAGCGAACTGGGCACAATTCGCTGCTTTTTTCTTACTAAAACGTTTTCGCGGGAAACGAATAATCTGGGTCTTAGAAACAAATAATCTTCTTATGAGTCGTTTCTCCCAAGAACAGTAGCATTCGTTTCTTGGAGGTTAATCCTGGAAGTACACGCGCTTGACACGGTTCGAGACACCTGTCAGCACCTCGTAGGGGATGGTGTCGGTGATGCCGCTGAGGACGGTGACAGGCAGGTGGTTACCAAAGATCTCAACCGAGTCGCCTTCCTGGCAGTCGATGTCCGTCACGTCAATCATCGCCACGTCCATGCAGATGTTTCCCACATACTCCGCCTTCTGACCGTTGACGAGACAGTAGCCGTGGCGGTTGCCCAAGTGGCGGTTCAGACCATCGGCATAGCCGATAGGGATGGCGCCAATCACCGAGTCGCGCTCCAGGATGGTGCGGCGGCTGTAGCCGACGGAGTCGCCCGCCCTGACATGGCGCAGCTGCAGGATGGTGGTCTTGAGGGTGGAGACTGTGGAGAGCTGGGACTTATGGGCCCCATGAGACTCATAGGACTCATCAGACTCATGGGGCTCATATGGGTTCACCCCATAGAGTCCCAGGCCCAGGCGGCACATGTCCATCTGGCGCTCGGGGAAGTGCTCGATGCCGGCGGAGTTGTCCATGTGGCGCAGGATCTTATGACTGAAGGCGGCCTGCAGACGACGGCTGGCCTCATCGAACAGACGGAACTGCTCAGCCGAGAACGCGTTGAAGTCGTCGCTGTCGCTGCCCACGAAGTGCGAGAACACCGAACGGGGAATCACCGCCTGCTGATGCTTCAGGCGGTCGATGAGCTCGTCGATCTCATCATGGGACTCATGGGGCTTATAGGTCTCATTGGTCTTATGGGACTCATGGGACTCATAGGACTCATGGGTCACATTAAATCCCAGGCGGTGCATACCGGTATCAAGCTTGATGTGTACGGGCCAGCTGGTGATACCCTCCTTGCGGGCTGCCTTGATCAGGGCGTCCAACAGACGGAAGGAGTAGACCTCGGGCTCCAGGTCGTAGTCGAAGAGCGTCTTGAACGACGTCATCTCGGGGTTCATCACCATGATATTGGCCGTGATGCCAGCCTTGCGCAGCGTCACGCCCTCGTCGGCCACAGCCACGGCTAAGTAGTCCACACGGTGGTCCTGCAGGGTCTTGGCAATCTCAATGGCACCGGCGCCGTAGGCGTCGGCCTTGATCATACACACCATCTTCGTCTCAGGCTTCAGGAACGAGCGGTAGTAGTTCAGGTTCTCCACCACCGCGCCGAGGTTCACCTCGAGGATGGTCTCGTGCACCTTCTGCTCCAGCAGTTCGGTGATGTGCTCGAACCCAAAGCAGCGCGCACCCTTGATGAGGATGACCTCATCGCGCAACTGCTGCATGACGTCACTGCGCAGGAACTCCTCCGTGGTACCGAAAAAGGCATTCTCGTACCTCGTACCTTGTACCTCGTACCTCGAGAAAATCTCCCGACAAGCCATGATACGCGGTCCAATACCGATGAGCTTCGTCACGCCGCGCTTCACGCACAGGTCGTTGACAGCGTGGTACAGGGCCTCGTCGGTCATGCCGCTCTGGAAGATGTCACTCAAGATGAGTGTCCGGCGCGATGCCGCAACACGGCGGTTCATGAAGTCGAGGGCGATGTCCAGGGAGTTGATGTCGGAGTTGTAGGAGTCGTTGATGAGCGTACAGCCACGCTGTCCCTCCTTCACCTCCAGGCGCATGGCAATAGGCTCCAAGCGCGACATACGCTCGGCCAGTTGGTCGGGCGTGACACCCAGGTACAGAGCCAGCGTGGCACAGATGATGCTGTCCTCGATACTGGCCTCGTCGATGAACGGTATGGTGTAGCTGCCCTTTTCACCTTGATAAACATAGGTGATGGTCGAGCCGCTGACGTCAGCGATATACATGGCTGCCTGCTCATCGGTATGCGACCAAGATATCTTCTCACCCTGGTAGTGCATACGGCGGACACAGCGTCCGATAGTGTTGTCATCGGCGGGATAGATGAGCACCTTCGTGTCGTGCATCAGTTCCAGCTTCTCCATGCACTTCTCCTCCAAGGAGCGGAAGTTCTCCTGATGGGCATTGCCCAGACAGGTGAACACGCCGATGGTGGGCTGGATGATGTCGTGGAGTGCCGACATCTCGCCCGGCTGACTGATGCCCGCCTCAAAGATGCCGATCTCCGTCTGCTCGTTCAGCAGCCATACCGACAGCGGCACACCAATCTGCGAATTGTAGCTGCGCGGCGACCGGACGATGCGCTGCGACGGCAGCAGCAGCTGGTAGAGCCACTCCTTGACCATTGTCTTGCCGTTGCTGCCGGTGATGCCGATGATGGGACAGTCGAACTCATCGCGGTGACGCTCCGCCAGACGCTGCAGCGCAGCCAGCGTCGACGGCACCTTCAGGTAGTTGGCATCGGCCTGCTGGTGCTCGGGCAGCTGTTCGACGACGAAGCTGCGTACGCCGCGGCGATACAGCTCGTCAATATAGCGATGACCGTCGTTGCGCTGCGAGCGCAACGCAAAGAACAGGGTGTCTTCAGGGAAACACAAGGAGCGGCTGTCGGTCAGCAGCCACCGTATATTGCTCTCGGCACTGCCATAGCGGCGTGCACCTATCAGCGTGGTTATCTTCTCAATGGGGTAAATCATAGTTATTCTTTTGGGGTTATGGGACTTATGGGACTTATGGGACCTATGGGACTTATAGGACTTATGGGTTTCAGGCCCATTTCCTGGGCCTTTTGGAGTAGTAGTTGCAGGAGGGGTTCGCGCGCGTTCTCCACACGGTTGTCGAGGACGGCGTCCTTCAGTGTCTGCTTCAGCGTACCCACCTCGCGACAGGGCGACAGGCCGAACAGCGCCATGATCTCGTTGCCGTCGATGACGGGCTGCAACAGTCGCTTGTAGTCTTTCTCCTGCAGGTCGGTCAGTTTCTCACGCACCATGCGGAAGTTCTCCAGGAACATTTTTTTGCGCACTTCGTTCTTCGACGTGATATCGGCCTCGCACAACGTCATCAGGTCGTCGATATCGTCGCCGGCATCGTTCAGCAGACGGCGCACCGCCGAGTCGGTAACCTCGCTGTCGGCAATCACCTGAGGCCGCATGTGCAGGTCCACGAGCTTCTGCACGTACTTCATCTCAGCGCCCATCGGCAGCTTCAGCCTACGGAAGATCTCCGGCACCATCTTGGCACCAAGATAATTATGGTTGTGGAACGTCCAGCCCACCGCCGGGTCCCAACGCTTCGACTTCGTCTTGCCGATGTCGTGAAGGAGGGCGGCCCACCTTAAATAAAGTGAAGAATGAAGAGTGAAGAGTGAAGAATTTGCTTCCGCCACACCTTCACCTGAATCCTTGGGGACTCCGGTAGGAAATTCTTCACTCTTCACTCTTAACTCTTCACTATGAACAACATTCTCCAGCACCTCTAAGGTATGGTAAAAGTTGTTCTTGTGGGCGCGGCCGTTCTTCTGTTCCACAATGTCAAGAGCAGCTAGCTCGGGCAGGATGATGTTCAGCAGACCCGAGCGCTGCAGGTCGACAAAGCCCTTGCTGGGGTGCGGCGACATGATGATCTTATTCAGCTCCACCTCGATGCGCTCGCCACTGACAATCTTTATGCGCGAGGCCATGCGCTCCAGCGCCTCGAAGGTCTCGTCCTCAATCTGGAAGTTCAACTGGGTAGCAAACCGTATGCAGCGCATCATGCGCAACGGATCGTCAGAGAAGGTCACCTCGGGATCGAGGGGCGTGGCGATGATGCCGTCCTCCAGGTCGGCCAAACCATTGAAGGGGTCCACCAATTCGCCGAAGCGGTCGTGGTTCAGACAGATGGCCATGGCGTTGATGGTGAAGTCGCGTCGGTTCTGGTCGTCCTCCAGCGTGCCGTCCTCCACGATGGGCTTGCGCGAGTCGTGGCTGTAGCTCTCACGGCGGGCACCCACGAACTCCACTTCCATGAACTGAGAACTGAGAACTGAGAATTGAGAGGTATGATTAGTTTGGTCATCTTGAGAACCTTTGACGTTTTTGCCAATGAGATTATCTCCACCTTGAGGATAAAGGTTATCATACCTCTCAGTTCTCAGTTCTCCGTTATCAGTTTTAATTTTGACCTGTGCCGTACCGAAGTTCTTGAACACGCTAAGGTGGGCCTTGCGGCCAAGCTGGCGCTTCAGTTCCTTGGCCACTGCGATGCCGCTACCCACGACGACGACATCGATGTCGTTGCTGGGACGTTCAAGAAAGATGTCGCGCACGTAGCCGCCCACGACATAGCACTCCACGCCCAGTCGGTCGGCCACATTGCCTATCTGGTGGAATATCTCCTGGTCTAATATCTCTGCTAATTCTTCGTCAGAATATAGTCTCATTTTTGTTCTTCTTTCTTTGCGACTGCAAAGATACAACTTATTTGGCAATCAACGAATAATCATACAAAAAAAATGTTGGGGCGCGAGCAAAATGCAAGCCAGCTGTTGACATTTTCCAGTCGCAATGCAAAAATGTAGCAAAAAACTTGCATTTGCGCCGTTTTTTTTGTATCTTTGCACTTAAATTGTGAAATATGACACAGATAAGACAGACCATACAGATAGGAACGCATGAAATGCTGACGATGACAGATGACGGATGACGGATGATTTGCGGAAACCATACGCGTACCGCGCGCGCGGTACGCGTAATAATTACATTTTACTACCGTCATCTGTCATCCGTCACCTTTAAAAGTCACTTTTCACTCATTCGGATAATCTCCATGACTCATGCGGACGTTCTCTGTCAGTCATACGGATAATCCCCATAAGCGACGGAGATAATCCGAATGACCCGTAAAGACTATCTGCAAGAGCAAAAAACCATATCCCAACGAATAATGAAGAATTCATGAAAAAATACCTATGGATGATGTTGACCATCGTGCTGGTGGCATGCGGCAACGATACACAGAACGAGGCGGAACAGCTGCTGAAGCTGGCTAACGAACGCTTCGAGAACAAGCAGTACAGTGAAGCCATGCAGGCTATTGACTCGCTGCGCCGGGTTTACCCAGGTGCTATAGAAACGCGAAAAAAGGCACTGACGCTGCAACAGAGCATCGAACTGAAACGGACGCAAGAGGAGCTGGCCGTGGTGGACAGTATGCTACAGGCCATCAACCACGACTACCAGTACCAGAAGCAGAAGGTGGAGAAGGACAAGCAACAGCTGCGCGCCACGGAGGCAGAGTTGACCATGCTGACGAAGACCCGCGTCAGGCGCGACTCACTGCAGACGCGCTTTGACGTGCTCTGCGGAAAAATCCGTTATATACACAAGAAGCAGAAAGAACTGTAATCGTTTGGTCAATCCAATAGATTTTCGTAACTTTGCACCCGCAAATGGACAAGTTCGAACACACCAACCAACAGTTTGAGCAGGCGATGGCCGAGTGCCGCGACCTGTTCAGCAAGAAGTTGCACGACTATCGTGCATCGTGGCGCATCCTGCGTCCGACGGCACTCACCGACCAGCTGTTTATCAAAGCCAAGCGCATACGCTCGCTGGAGATCAAGAAAGAGTCGCTCGTCGGCGAGGGCATCCGTCCCGAGTTCATTGCGCTGATCAACTACGGCATCGTGGGTATGATACAGCTGAACCAGGGGTTTGCCGACACGGTGGACATCACGAACGAGAAGGCCATGCAGCTGTACGACCACTACGCTCACGAGGCCCTGGAGCTCATGAAACGCAAGAACCACGACTACGACGAGGCGTGGCGCGGCATGAGAGTCAGCTCGTACACTGACCTGATCCTGACCAAGATTGAGCGTATCAAGGAGATAGAGAACCTCGGCGGCGAGACGCTGGTCTCGGAAGGCGTCGAGGGCAACTATATGGACATCGTGAACTATGCGGTGTTCGGAGTGATAAAACTATCGGAGTGAAGAAAGTCCTCGTCAACATCTGCCGACTGGTCCTGGCCACGGTGTTCATCCTGTCAGGCTTCGTGAAAGCCGTCGATCCGCTGGGCACACAGTATAAGATACAGGACTATCTGGAGGCGATGCACCTCGGAAGACTGGTGCCCGACATGCTGACGCTCGCCGCCTCGGTGGCGCAGTCGGCAGTGGAGTTCTGCCTGGGCATCTTCCTGCTCTTCGTGATTCAGCGGCGGCTGACGTCACGTCTGATACTGATCATCATGCTGGTGATGACACCGCTCACGCTGTGGCTGGCCATCGCAAATCCTATTAGCGACTGCGGCTGCTTCGGCGATGCCCTGGTGCTCACCAACTGGCAGACATTCTGGAAGAACGTGGTGCTGCTGGTATGTGCCTTGGTCGTGGCCCGATGGCCGAGGGTCATGTTCCGCTTCGTCAGCGAGTCGAACCAATGGATTGTCATCAACTACTCCATCCTGTTCATACTCGGTGTCTCAGCCTGGAGCCTGTACGACCTGCCGCAGTTCGACTTCCGCCCCTACCACGTCGGCACTGACCTGCGCAACAACTGGGAGCGGACAATGGACGGTGAAGACCTGCCCTACGCGGACTTCTTCATCGAACAGGCCGAGGACGGCGAGGACATCACCGAGGCCGTTCTCAACGATACGAGCTACGTCATGCTGCTGATATCGCCATACCTGAACCAGGCCGACGACTCACGACTGGATCTGATCAACGAGATCTACGAGTACAGCCGCGAACACAGCTATCCGTTCTACTGCCTGACGTCGAGTACCGAGAACGCCATGAACCAATGGCGCGACAGGACCGGAGCCGAGTACCCCTTCTGTCTGACTGACGGCACGACGCTGAAGACCGTCATCCGCAGTAACCCGGGACTCCTGCTGCTGCACAACGGCATCATCGTCAGGAAATGGAGCCACAACAGTCTGCCGGCCATCAGCGAGACAGAGACCATGTTGCCGCTGCACCAGCTGGAGATCGGTCAGCCGCCTCGCGACAGCGTACCGGCCAAGATAGCTCAGATACTGCTCTGGTTCGTGCTGCCCCTGACGCTGCTCACCATTGCAGACCGCACCTGGCGCTGGACCCGCCTGCTGCGCCGCAAGGCCAAGAAGGCCCAAAAGGCATCATAGGACCTATAGGACCCATAGGACCCATAAGACTCATAAGACCCATAGGTCCCATAAGACCCATAGGTCCCATAGGACTCATAAGACCCATAGGACTCATAGGACCCATAGGTCCCAGAAGACCCAGAAGACCCATAACAACCCAATTAAAATAAAAAAAAAAGAAAAAAATGAGAAAGAAAATTGTTGCAGGAAACTGGAAGATGAACATGAATCTCCAGGATGGTATCGCTCTTGCCAAGGAGCTCAACGAGACACTGAAGGCTGACAAGCCCAACTGCGGTGTGGTCATCTGCACCCCGTTCATTCACCTTGCCAGCATCGCACAGTTCCTCGACCAGGACATCATCGGCCTGGGTGCTGAGAACTGCGCCGACAAGGAGAAGGGTGCCTTCACCGGTGAGGTGAGCGCCGAGATGGTGAAGTCGACAGGTGCTCAGTACGTGATCCTCGGTCACTCTGAGCGTCGTGAGTACTACAAGGAGACCCCGGAGATTCTGAAGGAGAAGGTGCTGCTGGCACAGAAGAACGACCTGAAGGTTATCT
>CAZLPO010000097.1:0-9788 GCA_964561385.1 uncultured Prevotella sp. | reverse complement strand
TCGATGGTGCAATAGCGTTTGTAGCAAGGCAATACACCAATCTGGCTCATGGCTTCGTCAATCTGGTCGTAGATGTCCTCATAGTCATCAGGATGATGGGCGAGTCCAAAGCCCAAAGATGCTATCATCGGTACGAAATGCAACTCAAGTACACCGTATGGCGCACAGAGATTGTAAGGTGTCACCAAGATGACCAGCTTAAACTTCTTGGGATCTACCTCTTCGAGGCTTTTCACGACAGTCACATGCTCAGGCAATGTCTTCTCGAGATAGTCCGTACCCTCATCGCAGACTTCCATCAGCAGGGCGGTAGGCTGGCGGTTGACGAATGCAAAAATGCATTCGTTCATATCGTCGTCGCTGGCGATGGCCCAGTTGAATCGCTCTGCAAAGGTGTCGAGTGCCCACAGTCCGGTATTGTCGCTTTGGGTGGTGATGACCTCGTGGGCGCCAATCACAGCAGCCACCTCTCGAGCAAGGTTGTTAGCACCTCCGATATGACCTGAAAGTACAGAGATGGCATTCAATCCAATGCTGTCGACACACACCACAGCTGGATCCTCATGCTTATCTTTAATATATGGTGCAATAGTCCTAACACAGATACCCATTGCACCAATGAAGATGAAGGCATTGTATTTGTTCCATTGTTTTCCAACCTCCGTACGATTGATGATCTTGGCACCAAGTTCGCGCTGAAGGGTATTGGCAATATCCTTGCCTGCCTCACTAATCTGTATAACTGCTATTTTTTGCATTTGAGTATTTCTATAGGATGATGTTCATCTAATAATATTCTCATTGGCGTCTCTTGTCTCAAACAGAATTCCTGACATGCTTCGTCCCAAAGCTGGTGGCTATCCGTCGTTACCTTAGGCGCCTTGACGCTGTTCATCACAATACAACCGTTATCAGCCAAGACGGTCAGCACCTTTCCCATAATTTCTTTCAACTTTCCACCATGTCCTCCAATGAAGACAGCATCTGGATGAGGAAGGTTGCTAATATCTTGCATCAAGAAGTCACCAATATGGATATTGATGCCAGGAGCACCAAAGCGTCGAGCATTCTCATTAATAATAGCCTCGCATTCAGGACGAACCTCGAAAGCTTCTATCTGTAGATGTGGAAATAGCAGGCGGGCCTCGATGCTGACACTACCCGTGCAGAAACCAATATCCCAGAAGATGCGGTGTTTGGGTAATTCGAGTGCTTGGAGCGTCAACAATCGGATGGGCATTTTGGTAATCATCTTCTCACGACCATCGAGAAGGACGAATTCGGCATCGGGAATGCCGAAAGACCTCGTGTGCTCGACGGTTTTGCCGTCGAGAATCACGCAGTTGGGCATGCTGAACGCGCGCTGGGCGGCCTCCTCGAGGGAATGCGTGCTGACCTTCTCCTGTTGTGGATTTCCTAAGTGCTCGCCCACGTGCATCGTGTAGCCGGTGTAGCCGTAGTCGAGCATGTGTTGGGCGATGGCGGTGGGTGTATGTTCGCGATCGGTGAGGATGCCTATCTTCTCTGTCCGTTCAATGAGTGCGCGGTCGAACTCCGGCCAGGGACGTCCCGTCAGGGACACGATGCGCATGTCGTGATAGGGCATCGTCAGTCGGTGGGCCAGCATCTGCAGCGAGTTGAACGAGGGATAGACCACCATCTCGGCCTCTGGCATCTTCCGCCGTATGGTGTTGGCGAAGCCGAAGAAGAGCGGGTCGCCGCTGGCGAAGACAACGATGGTCGAGGTGCGAGGTGCGAGGTACGAGGTACGAGAAATGTATCGCTCAAACACGGCATCCAATGGCACGGTGATGTCAATCCACTGCGCGCCTTCAGGCAGCAACGACGCCACAATCTCGTGATGACGTCTGCCACCCGAAAAGACCTTTCCTTCCTTGATGATTTCCAATACCTCAGGTGGGAACCAAGGCTGCGGATTGTCTGTAATGCCAATGATAACAAATCTCATAAGTCTCTACCTGGCTTTAGTTGTTCAGCATCATCGTAGGTCAGTATGGCGTTGCACAGCGTGGCGGCCAGATTGCTGCCGCCCTTGCGGCCCTCAACGACAATCTTGGGAATCTGTTTCAGCGTCTTGACGGCATGTTTACTCTCGCAGACATGAACGAACCCTACAGGGGCGGCAATGATACCTGCAGGGTGCATCTTTCCCTTATGCACCAAGTCGCAAATCTCGAAGAGTGCCGTCGGAGCGTTGCCCACCACATAGAGGGCATTGGGGTATTCCTCTGCAGCCAGTTGCATGCATGCCTGACTGCGTGTAATTCCCTTCTCCGTTGCTATCTGCTTGGCCCTGGGGTCGTTGATGTAGCAGTGCACCTCAATGCCAAGTCTCTCCAATGCCCCCTTGCGAATGCCGCTGGCAGCCATCGTGACATCGGTGACGATATGTTTCAGACCCCCGTCAATCACCTTGTTATATAGAATCTCCGTGGCACGCTCGTCCATCCACAGACACTGCTCCATGTTGAAGTCCACAGTGGTGTGAATGGCGTGCAGCAATGGCCAGAGTCGCCACTTGGGCACATCGGGATGCTGCATCTCAGAGAGAATGGTGCGGAAGGACTGCATCATGATGTCCTGTCCAATTTTCTCTCCTCTCTCCTCTTTCCTCTCTTCTCTATTGTAGTATCCACGAGGTGTGATGAATTTCCCTTCGCTAACATACGACTGCGAGTTGCCAATGAGGATAACCGTGAACATATCGACATCTTCAGGATCAAAGGCACCAAGAGTGGTTATCTTGACTTCCTGTTCCTCGCGTCCTGCCTGCCGGACATAGCCTACGGGCGTGTCGGCGGAGCGCTCTTGAAGGAAGAGTTCCAGCAGACGGTACAGTTGCCAGTAGCGACCGTGCGACTTGGGGTTGTAGATGGCTGTGACGAAATCGCCAATGGCTGCAGCCTTGATGCGGCGTTCTATGACAGCCCACGGCGTCATCAGGTCACTCAGCGAGATGAGGCACGTGTCATGACCGATGGGAGCTCCCAGCAGCGAGGCTGCCTTCTGGAAGGCAGAGATACCAGGCAGCGTGACAATCTCCACCATTCTCTCTCCTCTCTCCTCTCTCCTCTCTCCTCTTTCCTTTGCCATTTCGTAGATGAGCGGTGCCATACCATAGAGACCGGCATCGCCAGAGGAGATGACCACCACGGTCTTCCCCTGCTCAGCCAGTTCGAAGGCCAGTTCGGCCCGCTCGCGTTCCTTCTTCATGCCCGTGTCAACACACGTGCATCCGGGCTTCACGTAGGGCTCAATGAACTGAAAGTAGTACTTGTATCCTACAACGGCGTCAGCCTCCTGTACTGCCTCCAGCACAGCCTGCGTCATGTCCTCTTTGCTGCCGGGGCCGATGCCGGCCACGATGATCTTCCCCATCTTCCTTTTATTTGATGATAAACTTACGTCCGTTCATGATATAGATGCCAGGTGCCAGCGGACGCTTGACGGCCTGACCCTTCAGGTTGTAAATCTGTCCTCTCTCCTCTCTTCTCTCTTCACTTTCCTCTCTTCTCTCAATGATGCCCGTTGTTGACTGCTGCTCCACCTCGGTGACGTAGCTCGAGGTGACGTTGGCGCGGGCTATCGTGGGCACATTCATCACATAGACGTTACGGCTGCCGTCAGGATAACGGCCTACGGTCTGGTCCTCAGCGTGTTCAGGGTAGTTCAGAATGTCGCCCCATGAGCTGTCGGCAGCCATGAGCACCACGTCGCCGCCCTCGGCAGCCAGCTTAAACGAGGCGTGCAGCTGACTCTGGGGCTCCAGCTTGTCGCACCACACAATCAGGTACCCGTGGGCGGGAATGACGGTCGATGCCGTGGTGGTCCCTTTGGTAATCCGGTACTTTTCGCGCTTCTTCAGGTCGTCCGACAGGTACATGCCCTCCACGTCGTAGGGCTTGTCGGTGGTGTTATGCAGCTCCACCCAGTCGTTGCGCTTGAAGTACTCGTTGACGTAGATGCCGTTGGCGGCACTCACCTCGTTGATGCAGACGGCGGGGATGCCCTGGTCGGCACGCTCCTTGTCCGAGAGGGGTGTGAAGCAAGCCACCAGCGACAGACCGGCATCGTCGGGCATCTTCAGCACGGCGTCGGTCGATACATAACTGCCGGTGCTCGTTCCCATGGAGGTGAGCAGTTCGGCAGCCCAGTACTGGTCGCTCGATGCGTATTTGTTGTTGTGTATCTCGACGGCGATGACGTTGCTGCCGCTCTTGAAGAGCGATGACGAGAGGTCGATGGTACCCGTCAGGGGCGTGTCGCTGGCGTATGAGCTTGCGAAACTGTTGAACGTGATGTTGCCGCTCGGCATGTTGAAGCGTCCTGCCTCCTTGCCGTTGACATAGACGACGAAGCCGTCGTCCACGGCGTAGTTCAGCAGGAAGATGTCGCTGCGCTTTGGTGTCGAGCTCAGACTGATGGTCTTGCGGAAGTAGGTCGTGGGATTCTTGTAGTTGGCATCAGAGCCGTAGCTGACGGTGGTCTTCACACCCGTCATGCTGTAGCCCAGCGGCGCCTGACCGGAAGCCCAGCCACTATCGCTGAACGAGCCGGCATACCAGGTGGCAGGGGCCTCGCCCTTGTCGTAGTACTTCCACGTGTCGTTCATCTTGATCAGCTGTCGGCTGGCGCTGGCGTTGCGCTTCCAGCCGGCGAAGGTGTAGCCGGTCGGCGCCTTGGCCTCGAGGGTGACGGGGCCGAAGAGGTGCCCGTTGAAGCTGGCGTAGGGCACCTCCTGTCCGTTGATGTAGAGGTTGGCAGCCTCGGTGTCGGTGTCGATGACAACCTTCTGCCGCTTCACGCCCGACAGTTTCATGGGCTGGTATTGCTGTAGTCTGCTGGTTATCACGTCCGAGCGCGTCTTCAGCTGTTCCTTGATGGTGTTGGCGGCACGGTCGGGCACGTAGCCGTCGAGCTGCGACATCGGGCGCATGCTGTTGGCCAGCTCGTCGACGATGGTGGTGGCACGCTCGCACTCGAAAACGCTGCCGCCCACGATGCAGATGGCGTCAATGAACTTCTTGCGGAACTCGTCGCGTTTCAGGAGGTTCAGGAACATGCTGACCATCGGTATATTCTTGTGGCTGTCGAGTGTGGCGATGGTGCCTCCCCACGGGTTGAAGGCGTAGTCCAGGTCGAAGCTGATGAAGCGGTAGCGGCCGTCAGGACGGCTGCGGTAGGCCTTGACATTGTTCTGGGGCCAGTCGTCGTTGCCAACGAACAGCTCTACGGCCATATAGTAGGCGAAGTTGTCCACATCGAGCAATGCCTTGATTTCCTCGTAGATAGCATCCTCGGTGGCGCGTGTCGCCAGCTGGCACAGCCGGTTGTAGGCCTCGTCGGTGCCGTTCTTGAACTCGTCGTTCTCGAACATGTCTATCTCTTCGTCGTCGTAGCCGTAGTTGGCATCTACAAACTTATCGTTATTGGTCTCGCGCAGGTTCAGGATACCCTTGAATCGTCCGTTGATGTACTCGGCCACCTGGACGGTGCTCTGTGCGTCGAGGTCGATGCCCGAGCGCAGGATAATGGTCTCCAGGGCCGCGTCCATGAAGCGGGCGTGGCTCTGCCACACGTCGTTACCGCCGTTGCGCACCAGCACGGCCTTGTTGCGGATATAGGGCTTCTGTGCGAAGAAGGCGTAGTTCAGGTGGTTCTGCCCGTCAAAGATCTTGTTGCCCTTCAGCTTCATGGAGCGGGGGGTAATATTGCGTGTCCATCCGCCCGAGACGCTGATGTTCACGTCCTGGTTGAAGAGCATACCCTCCGTGGGACTGATGTAGCTGAAGTTGACGGGACGGTCCCAGTCCATGTTCCAGTTGACGGCGTCGTCGCGGCCGTTGCCCGGTTGGCCGTTGCGCCCCTCGGTGTCGATACCCCACATGGCATCGGTGAAGTACCGCTCGTCGCCCACGATGGAGACGACGGGACAGGTATAGGAACTTGACTGTATGTAGCTGCGCGTGACAGGTACGCTGGGCAGGTAGCCGTCCTTGAAGAGGCGGAACACGTAGTTGGTGGTCTTGCTGACGGTGAACTTGCCGTTGGTGGCCTGACGGCCGTTGCTGGCTGTGGGCATGCTGCCGTCGGTGGTGTATTTCAAGGTGGTGCCGGCAGGGATGTCCACCTGTACGGTGAACGACTGCTGGAACAGCCGGCTGCCCTCGCTGACGACGGGGGCCTCCAGTCGCTTGTCGCAGTACACGGCGTTGTTGTTCGTGGCGCCCGGCGTGGGCGTGGCCGTCCATCCCCAGGCATCGCCGCCATCGGTCTTGCGGGCCCATGCCGTACGGCTCATGGCCTCGGGGTACTCCTGCTTGCAGACGAGCTTCCCGTTCTGGTCGCTCAGCAGGATGACGCCGCCATCGCAGTCGAGCTTGAAGAAGGCCTGGTCGTCCTTGATATCGTTGGAACCGAGCCAGACAACCTTGTAGCCTTTGGCGGCCACGCTGCCCATGTTGACGGGCATCTTCCATTTCAGGGGCATGTCCTCTCGGTTGCTCAGGTACATGCCTGCGAGGCTGACGGCCTGATCTGAGGGGTTATACAGTTCTATCCAGCTGTCGAAGTTGGTGGCAGGGCTCATGACGGTCCCTGCGTTCGAGGCCATCAGTTCGTTGACTACTAATACGGTTGCTGCGAGTAATGATGATAACATGGTTGTTGGCTATTGGTAGGTGTTGGTTGTGGTTGCTATGGCCGGAAGATGCTGAAGTTCACGCTTCCGTAGCTGCGGTGCTCCACGAAGTGGGGGTCGGCGCTGAAGTCGTGGTCCTTGCCGTGCTCGAAGACGAAGATACCGTCGGGCTTCAGCAGCTGCCGCTCGAAGACGAGCTGCGGAATTGTCGGCAGCTCCTTCAGGGCGTAGGGTGGGTCGGCGAAGATGAAGTCGAATTGTTGCTTGCACGACTTGACGAAGCGGAACACATCGCCGCGGATAGGTACGCATATCTGCGTATCAAGCTTCTTCAGGCAGTCAGAGATAAAACGGTGGTGGTCGCGATCCATTTCCACGCTGATGACGTGGGCACAGCCGCGCGATACCAGCTCGAGCGAGATGCTGCCCGTGCCCGCAAAGAGGTCAAGGGCCGTGATGCCCTCGAAGTCCAGGTAGCCGTTCAGCACATTGAAGATGTTTTCCTTGGCAAAGTCGGTTGTCGGCCTTGCCTTGAACGAACGGGGAATGTCAAAATGCCGTCCCTTGTATTTTCCTGTAATAATCCTCATCGTCCTTTGGTAAACAGCGTCATCAGGTCGTACGGCATGTTCTTGATCTGAGTGGCCGGCGCACGGTTGAAGTCGGCTGACGGATTGATGACATAGGCCTTTTGTATGTATTTCTTCAGCTCGGTGGTCAGCCACTCCTGTTCGGGAATGCTGCCCACGAGGTGCATCTCGTCGCCCTCGGCGTCCATCATCAGCTGCTTCCAGACGTACAGCAGGAAATAGACGGCATCGTGCTCGCGCTTCACCTCAAACTGGTTGTAGAACTTGAAGCGGTTCTGCTGGAACGAGAAGATCTCCAGCTTCTGGTCGTGGAAGTAGCCGTACAGCTTCGCCCGCACACCAGTGAACGAACGCTGGTGCAGGTGTCGCCAGACGGGGGTCATGGCGCTGATGAACTGTACATCCCTGAAGTGGTCATCGATAACTACCTTCAGGTCGCGGTTGATGGCGAAGATTGCCACCGCGTTCAGGTCGGGCAGCACGTTGTAGAGGATGGTGCTCTGCTCGTTGCGCGGATAGGCGTGGTAGTAGAGCTGGGCCGTCTGCTGCTCATCAAACAGTTCGACGGGGGTCAGCAGCACGGGGGCATCCACCAGGATGCGGGCCTTCGTGTAGCCCATCGACAGCAGGTCGGACTCCTCGAAGGCCGTACGGAGGTTGGCGGCCATCGAGATGCCGCTCTTCACCACATACGGCTCGAATACGATGGGGTTCTCCCTGTCCTCGTCGGTGTCGATGGCCGAGAACGACAGGCTGTTGTTGCTGATGCGGATGGTCAGCCGTTGGCGAATGTTATTCATCTTTCCGTCTGTCAGAATCATTTTGCGCGTATTTGGGGACAAAGGTACACATTTTCCTTGTATTATTTGGCATTCAACAGAAAAAAAACGTATCTTTGCATGCAGTATGCTGACCGACGAACTGAAATACCGCATCAGACAGGCACTGGGTTTCCCGCCGACCGATGAGCAGGAGCGGGCGCTGGGCGTGTTTGCCGACTTCATGACCGACCGCCGCGAGCAGGTGGTCATGATTCTGCGCGGCTGTGCCGGAACGGGTAAGACGACGCTGGCGGGTGCCATCGTGCGCGCACTCGACGCCCTCGGACAGAAGATGATGCTGCTGGCGCCGACGGGCCGTGCGGCCAAGGTGCTGTCGCTGCATGCCGGCCAGGCGGCCTCTACCATCCATCGTCGCATCTACCGCCAGAAGACGGCTGCCGACCTTTTCTCGACGTTCAGTCTGAACGTCAATCTGCATCACGACACGCTGTTCATCGTCGATGAGGCGTCGATGATCTCAGTGGGCGAGGGACTGCTCGACGACCTCGTGCAGTTTGTCTATAACGGCAACAACTGCCGTATGCTGCTCATTGGCGACAAGGCACAGTTGCCGCCCGTCGGCGAGGACGAGAGTCCGGCGCTGTCGGCCAGCGTGTTGCGTGCCTACGGTCTGCATGTTAGCGAGGCCGACCTCAACGAGGTGCTGCGCCAGGCGCAAGCCTCGGGCATTCTCTATAACGCTACAAAGATTCGGGGGTACGGAGGTAATCTCGCACCTTCGCACCCCCGTACCCCCGTACTCCCGAAAATCCACCTTGACGGCTTCCCTGACATCAGCGTCGTGCCTGGCGACGAACTCATCGAGTCGCTCTCTACCAGCTACAGTCATGTGGGCTTAGACGAGACGATGGTGGTGACGCGCAGCAACAAACGCGCGAACATCTATAATCAGGGCATCCGCAATACTGTGCTCGGACGTGAGGACGAGCTGTGCCGTGGCGACCGCCTGATGATAGTGAAGAACAACTACTATTGGACTACTGTGCCCCAAAACTCGCAGCAGGAGTCTTCTCCTTCCTCCTCGCAAATCGACTTTCTCGCCAACGGCGACATTGCCGTCGTGCAGCGCGTCCGCAATGTGCACGAGGTGCACGGCTTCCGCTTTGCCGAGGTCACCCTCCAGTTTCCCGACTACGACGACTACGAGCTGACGGCCACCACGCTACTCGACACGCTGACGGCTGAGGCGCCCGCTCTGACGCGTGAGCAGCAGGAGCAGCTCTTCGAGTCGGTGATGGCCGACTATGCCGATATTCCGCATAAGACCGACCGCCTGAAAAAGCTGAAGACCGACCGCTACTATAATGCCTTGCAAGTGAAATTCGCCTATGCCGTCACCTGTCACAAGGCGCAGGGCGGACAGTGGGCGCATATCTATGTCGATCAGGGCTACATGACCGACGACATGCTGACGCCCGACTATTACCACTGGCTCTATACCGCCTTTACGCGTGCCACCGAGCGTCTCTTCCTCGTCAACTGGCCGAAAACACAGATAAGCGAAACTTGAGTAAAAGTAAAACAACTTCAAGTTTCGCATGTTTCACGAGGTCTGCCTATGCGCGTGCGTGCGCGCGGTATTGTTAAACGAAAACACGGTGCACCCATGCACCCCGTGCACCCAAAACGAATCATTTCGGATTTATTTAGGGAAACGAATATGAATAATATGGATAATTTAATCCACGCGCTCGG
>CAZLPO010000096.1:0-9839 GCA_964561385.1 uncultured Prevotella sp. | reverse complement strand
CAGTCACGTCATGCTGTATAGCCATCAACAAGGTGGGCAGTCCGTCGTCACCCCGGCTCATCACCGAGAAAGACATCTCATAATATCTACAGTCCGACTCTTTCGTCGCCCTACTCCTGACATTCACCTTAGCCTCATCCATCTTGCCTTCGCAAATGTCGAAGATCATCTGGCGCATTCCATCCAGATCGTCACGATGGAAAAACAGGGCAAAATCCACGGGGTTGTATTCTCGCTCATAGTCACCTTCCTCCGACAGGTAACAGAAATAGCGCGTCGTAGGGTCGTAAAACCACAGACGCAGCTTACTGGTCTTCATGATCAGCGCCAGGCGAGCCTTCTGCTTATTATTGTCTACATCTTGTTTCATAGACTAGATATGAGTTGTTTTAGGTTTTGCAAAAATAACCATTTTAGGGGATATTATTATCAATTTTTCTACTATTTAACCTTTATTTACATTTGAATTTTCAAGAACCATCAAAAAGTACTACCTTTGCACCCAAGAATCACATTCTAAAAACGATAACGAAATGAATAAGGTGAGAATCACAGCCATGCGCCAGACGGTTTACGAGGACCTGATGGCGCAATATGAGAATCCCATTGAACATACCTGCGATGTCAAGGTGGGCCAGCAGTGGATATCCATCAACGGCCAGCAGCCGGAAGGCATGTGTCCTTCGGCCTGGTCATCCATGCGTGAGTTCGTGGAGTCGCTGGCCCGAGGCAAGGGCAACTTCTTTGACGGATGGATGCAGAACCCCATGAGTGCGATGATTAGCTGCAACGACGGCTTCCGTCCTTTCAGTTTCTATATCGAGGTGGTGGAATGAAAATACCTACTTTTGATTAATCTGCTTTTGCAGGACTTTGCAGGTGCGCAATGCTTAAAACACTCGTTTTTAGGTATTGCGCACCTTATTTATTTGCCGTACCTTTGCACCCATGAAAACGATGACAACAATTCCCACAGAGATGCTGGTACTGATGAACCACATCTACGAGCTGCAAAAAGGAGTGCGCCACATGGTACTGTTCACCTGCAACAAGAAACACAGCGAAATGGCCATCCAGCGACTGGAGAGTCAGGGCATTCCCTACCTGCTGCAACCGGCTGGCAGACAGAACCTGAACGTGTACTTCGGACGACGCGAGTGCTTGGAAGCCATTCGACTCATCGTCACCCGTCCGCTGAACCAGCTCACTCCTGAGGAGGATTTTATCCTGGGCACCATGCTGGGCTACGACCTCTGCGCACAATGTGAGCGCTATTGCAAACGCAAGAACGGATGCAAGGGTGAGTGCAATGGCAAGTGCGAGAAGTGCAACAACGCAAATTAACCACATATTGAAATAAGCAATGAACGCAACAATCGTAATCTATGGTTCCTCGACAGGAACATGCGAGGCCATCGCAGAGAAGATCGCCTCGAAACTGGGCTGCGAGGCCCTGAACGTACAGGACCTGACTGCCGACGTCGTCAACGCCAACCAAAACCTGATTCTCGGTACCTCGACATGGGGCGCTGGCGAACTGCAGGATGACTGGTATGACGGACTGAAGACCCTTCAGGGTGCTGACCTCAGTGGTAAGACCATCGCCCTCTTTGGCTGTGGCGACAGCGCATCATATAGCGACACCTTCGTGGGCGGCATCGGCGAACTCTATAACGGCATCAAGGATAGCGGTGCCAAGTTCATCGGCGCTGTAGAGACCGATGGCTATACCTTCGACGACTCGGAGGCCGTGATCGATGGCAAGTTTATCGGCCTGCCCCTTGACGACATCAACGAGGACGACAAGACCGACACCCGCATCGAGGCATGGATAGCCGCCATCACTCCCAGCTTATAATCACAGGTGTAAAATCATAAAGTATTTGTTTAGTTTAGTGAGGTGGTTGATCGGTGACGATCTGCCACCTTTTTTAAATAGAAAACGATTATGGGA
Source organism: uncultured Prevotella sp. (assembly GCA_964561385.1). Lineage (GTDB taxonomy): Bacteria > Bacteroidota > Bacteroidia > Bacteroidales > Bacteroidaceae > Prevotella. The sequence continues at coordinate 7,885 of CAZLPO010000096.1, read as the reverse complement.
CTCATTAAAAAACTTTTCACAAACTGTGCCTGTCCGCAAGGACGGATGGGACGCGCCATGCTGAAGTTTATGAACCTCTGTCATGCGCCACTAACGAACTGGGGACTGAAACTCGTCGATATTCAGGACGGTTGGACGATGCTTGACATCGGCTGCGGTGGCGGAGCAACGTTGCAACGACTGTTGAAACGGAGCAAGGGGACACAAGTCTATGGCATCGACATCTCAGAGGAGAGTGTGGCAAAAGCCAAGAAGGTAAATGCCGATGTACTCGACAAGCAGGTCTTTGTCACTCAGGGCTCTGCCGAGAAACTTCCCTATGAGAATGGAAAGTTCGACCTTGTAACGGCTGTAGAAACGGTGTATTTCTGGCCCAATCTGCCGAATTGTCTACAGGAGGTACGCCGTGTTCTGAAGCAGGGTGGTAAGTTCGCCATCATGGTAGAGGTCGTTGATGGTGACTCTATGTGGACGAATGTTGTGGAAGGCATGACGGCCTATTCACCCGAGGAATTGAAGACCATGCTTGATGATGCAGGCTTCATTCAAACAGAGATTCATAGGATGAAGCCATCGAATGCAACCATCATTGGCGTGAAGCCTTAAGTCTTGTGGTTGTAGTACCTGATGAGCAGGGCTACGCCTGTAAAAGCCAGGACGAATTCAAGGGCTACGATAAAGATGTACTGCATAATGGTAATGGTTTTATAAGTTAGGTGAAATGGCACAGATCCAGTTATTCAAGTTATAGGAGGGAGCATCTGCATAGAGGTAGTCGCCTACGATGTGTGCTCCGTTCTTCCTGAGTTCGCGACAGAAAGCATCAGCATAGATGCCATTGTCATGTCTGTTGCCAAGAGCCACCATGAGGGCGAGGTTCTTACCGCTCAGGCTGGCACCACGGAATAAATGACTGGCATACTGCCAATGTGGCGAAAGCAGCCCATCAGCCTGAAACTCGACGGCAAGGACGAGACTCTGACTGTTCTCTATCTGCCTGACGTTCATACTCTGGACGCTGACGGTCTCAGCACCCAACTTGTCGGCTATCTCCTCAGCAATAGCCTGACAGCTGTCGTACACGACGACGATTGATTCATGTTTCATATCTCTACAGTTCTGAATACTCTTTAAAAGGGGAAACGTTGTCTCACGACAGGTTGCCCCGTGAACTTATATAATAATACACGTATGCGCATGGCTGCGCAGAGCCAAAAAAGAGACTACATGACAGTCCTTTCCGATTCATTATTTCCCACAAAAATGATTGTTTCGCCGCACGCCCTTACATCGAGGGTCGTTAGGCATATTACCGAAAAAGGCTGGTCTTCAGACTTTCCTCCACCTCGAAGCGCCTTCTCGTCCAAACGGGCAATGGCATTTTGCTTCGGGCCATAACGGAGTTCACTGCTGCGGGACAGTCGGGGATTCACACCCGGTTCACTACGTGGACCTTTTCTCGCCTCAGCAAAGTGCAAGTAAACTTGCGTTTGCATTCGGCTTACGAAAACGTTCCCAATTAAGCACAGTTAAGTGCACCTTTACGGGCGACTCTTTGCAGAATCACGATGCAAAGGTACGAATAAGCTAACAAATAACCAAATATTTATTTGAAAATTTTCGAACGGAAGATGGTGAGTGTCACGATGACGATGAAGACCACAAGGATGATGGTCATTTCGCATATATGGCTCATCGGATCAACCCATATCTCTTTGAAGAATCCGTTACGGGCCATGATCTCTACGAACGTCCAAAACACGATGACTGTAGCCAATGCATAGCGTATGTTACGTCCCCAGGCAGCAATGTACAATTCTTTCTTCAGCATCAGTATCGAACTGACAAGGCTGATGATTGCCAGGACGATGGTCACGGGGTGACTCTGGCCCAGGAATACGGGGTCGTAACAGAACATCAAGAGCAGGTATATGCCCCACATCATCACGTTCCATTCCATGAAGGTGATGATGGAAGCGTTTCTGATGCCCACACGGATATCGCCCTGCAGGTTGCTGAACTGGCGACTCTTGGGCAGGCAGTGGTTTTGCAGCCAGTTGATAAAGTCACATCCCGTCTTGGTACAAAAGACGTAGAACAGCATGACAATGACTCACATGCCGAAGGTGGCGGGCATGATGAGGTACTCGGGTCTCGAGCCGCGAATCGCTTTCAGCTCGCTCCGGCTATAGTCTTCCAGTGGCGTGCCATTAATCAGGTATTCTTGGTGGCTGATGAGTCCGTCCACATACTGTGTCGTGGTCTGAATGATGCCGGAGCCATAAAGATCGCAGTGGACACCGAAGCGCTGGGCATAGTAGACGAAGAGGAATTCGACCCAGCCTGTCCAGAAGAGCATGGCTCCCACAAGACCGAAAATGGTCTGTCGGGTATCGCCTTTGGCAAACACGCCGCCGATGGTGATAACCAGTCCGACCAGTCCCATGGTGAAGGCGCAGTAATGCAGCGCAACGGGCGTCAGGAAGTGTTCCATGAGCACCATCATGGCGTGGCCCAGCGGCATCAGCAGCAACACCACCACAAACGCTCCGATACTTTTCCCAATATATAGCTTCTTCTTCAAAATTCTTAATTCTTAACTCTAAACTTTTAACTCTTAGCTCAATAAAGCTCAATCCCTACTCCTATCATCACGCTGGTACCATCGGTGACAGGTGCATTCAGGTAGTAATAGTCGGGCTTGTAGTTCAGTAGGTTGTCAACCGTCAGTGTCACCTTGGCTCTGTTCCACAGTTGTCCAACTACCATCAGCTTCCACAGACTGTAGGCAGGATAGTGTATTGTCGTCGTGCCCTGGCCAATGTCGTAGTAGTCGCGGTACTCTTCGTTGTCAACCGCCGACAACAAGCGTCCACTGAGCGTTGCGCTTAAGGTGTGATCAGCCGTCAGCGTCTTGTCAATGCCCACCTCCCAGTTGAGTGCATGTGGACGGGCGGGTATATACTGGTTGTTAATGGTCTTACCGTCGCTCTGTGCCAATCGCTCCTTGGTATAGGCATAGCCCACCTTGGCCGTCACCATATTCCAGCGGTAGCGTGCCGAGAGGTCGGCGCCATAGACGGAATAGGTGTCCAGATTGGTATAGGACAGGTACAGTTGGCGGTCGTGCGGACTGCGGTAGTGGGGGAGGCCCGTACTGATCTTGTCCCTGACGCTGTTGTAGTAGCCCATCGCCATCACGTTGAACCGTCCTTTCGTGTATTCGACTGAGGCATTCAGGTTATGGCTCACCTCGGCCTTCAGGTGCTCGTTGCCCTCGACAATCCAGATGCCCGACATGTCAAACTCGTAGTATTTCTCTTTCAGTGTGGGTGCACGGAATCCCATGCCGTAGCTCATGCGGAGGTTCACGTTCCGACGGGGCTGGTAGCGCAGCGACAGCTTGGGGGTGAGCCGCGACTGGTTGCCGTCTGAGAAGTAGTCGTAGCGCAGGGCGCCCACCGCCTCCCACTGTGGGCTGATGTTCCAGTCGTACTGTGCAAAGGCATCGGCAGTGGTCTGGTGGCGTGTGCCTTCAGTCAGTCTGCTGTTCATCAGGTAGTCGCGCATCATGTCGCCGCCCAGGGTCAGGATGTCGCCCGTGTCCATCGTGTGGCTGAAGAGTGCGCGGAGGCTGTTCTGCACATTGCTATAGGTACGTATGTCGAGGTTCTGTGAGCGTTGCAGGGTCGATTTGTCGTACTGGTCAAAAGCATACGACAGCTCGGCATAGTCGTTTGCGGTAATGTTCCACTCACCCTTGACGCCAGCCGAGAAGTCGCGGTAGCGCTCAGGTTCAGCGGGCACTCGGGGCACCTGCTTGAAGTAGTAGCCTGCGCGTGCCGAGAGCTTCAGCCCGTCGGCAGGACGCAGCGTCAACCGGTCTTTCACGCTGACCACACGGTTGCCATAGACCTCGCTGAACACACGCGTGGCAGGGTTCGGCAGACTCTTGACCTTGTAGTTGTCGATGTCGCTATAGACGGCCGAGAGCGTATTCGACCAGTGGCTGCAGTTCATGTTGAAGATGCCGCTATGGCGCTGACTGTCGTGGCGTCCCCATCGTGTGTCGAGCTGCAGACTCCATGGCTTTATGCTCTCCTTGGTGATGATGTTCACCACACCGCCGCCGGCATTGCTGCCATAGAGTGCCGAGGCTGCTCCCTTCACAATCTCTATCCGCTCGACACCCGCCATCAGCAATCGTGAGAAGTCCACATCGTCCATCGTCTCGCCAGCCAGCCGTTCACCATCAACGAGGAACAGGATGCTCTGTCCGCCAAAGCCCGAGAAGTTGAGGTGGCTCTGCTGGTTCATGGCGTAGGAGAACTCTGCTCCCGGCATCTCCTGACTCAGCAGGTCCTGGATGTCGGTAGCGTCAGTGCGTTCGATATCCTTGCTACTGATGACACGGGTGGTCACTGGTGTGGCGGCCAGCGTCTTAGGTGTACGCGTACCCGTCACCACCACCTGCGAGAGCGTTACGGTGTCGCGCTCGAAGTCGTGCAGCCGCCTGTTGCCTTGGGCGTGGATGCCCAACGACAGGGTGCAGGCGAGGAGGAGGACCGTCGTCTTCATATCGGGTACTTATACTCTATGGTCAACTTACACTTGCGGTTATCGGTGCCGATATAGTTCTTCAGACGAATGGCGGCGTAGGTGCCGTCGGCCAGACGTACAACGAACACGTGGCTGTTGTGGGTGAAGGCTGGTGGCATGGGGGGTACGTCCAGCCGGAGCCATTTGCCCAACTCGGTGTTGATTCTGATACGCTGATTGCCCACGATGCCCTGCAACATACGGTCCTGCACGGTCCACACGTCTGTCTGGTTCCATGTGTCGCCCACGAAGTCGAGGGTGGCAAACACGCTGTGACTGCCCACTTGACTGATGTCGGTGATGGAGGTTTCGAGGACAGCACCGCCGTTGGTCCTGACATTATTACGATGGAAGGCCAGGTCCCAGTGCTCAGGTTCCGGCTGACGGACGGTGGGGTAGCTCTCGCGGAACTCGTACTTCGTGATGCCTTCGCCAAAGACGTCGTACCAGTAGGTGAAGATACCCGTGCTGTCCTGGTCAAAACGCTCGGCTTTCTCCAGCGGAATGCCGTACGTTGTGTATGGCTTCTCAGGCTTCTCGCCCCTGTCGGCAGCCGCCTTCAGGGCATGCAGGTCAATATAGTGCCACTGTGTCCAGTCGGAGGCGTCGATATAAATGTCGCCTGCTGCGGGGGTGGCGGGCTCGTCGTAGAGGTCGTCAAGAATGCCGTTACAGGCTGTGAGCATCGTGAGGAGCCCACAGCCTGCATAAACTGTTATCTTGTGTATGACGTTCGCCACGAATTACTTGACCAGGTATTTTTTGCCGTTGACAATCTTGACGTAAGGCGTGAGGCGTGAAGCGTGAGATGCACGGCGACCCTGCAGGTCGTAGACGACCTCATCGTTCTCTCCTCTTTCCTCTCTCCACTCTCTTCTCTTAATATCCGTTGCCGTCGGGTCGGGGAAGGCGGTGGTGATGAGGAAGGGCATGGCACCGGGCTTAAAGACATTCACAATCTTGATGCTCTTGCCCTCGAAAACCACCAGAATGTTATTGGCGTCGGCAGCACTCAGGGGATAGTCGGCATCCATTCCTGCAGCCTTGAAGTGCATGGTCAGACCATCCTCGTGATAGTCGCGATAGTAACCGCCCTGCGTCTCATCCATCACGAGTCCTTTTACGGTATAGCCGCCAGAGGTCAGGTCGCCGATGGTGGTTGCTTTCATGTCGAAGGTGGGTATCTCGACATCGACCTTCGTGGTCTCGCCGTCAAGATAGGTGCGCACATTATAGGTCACCTGCTCCACCGTATAGTTCCTGTCAATAAGCACATGCAGCTTGTCGGTCCAGGCTTTGACGTAGTATCCGTCAATCTCGTAGGTGATCTCATGCGGCATCTGGCCGTACTTGAACTGAACCTTCAGCTTGACGTTGTAAATGCCATCGTTGTGTGTAAACACTCCCGACAAGATCTTGCCCGTCACCGCCTTGCCGTCGGTAGCCGTTGTAACAAAATCCTGCTCCTGCCACGTCACGCCGGCATAGCCGCCCTCGAAGGTGGTTTCCTTGATGGTGAAGGAGGGGATGGTCGCCTCGTGTCCGCTCATATTGTATGTCATCGAAGGGATGGTAAAGTCACTACCGGCATAGACGATGGTGTCGCTCTCGACATCAACAGTCGTTGTCATGACCGAAAACGATGCCTTACCGGCAAACTTCATGGCGTTATGTCCGCCGGGCTGGGCCATTGAGTTGGAAACGAATGCCACAAGGGCAAACAAGAGTGTAAAAATCTTCTTCATTCTTTCTTTTATTGGTTACTGTTTCTGTTTCGGGTGCAAAGGTACGTGTTTTTTTCGTCCTATGAAATACCCATAAATGAGGATTTTCATATACGCGCGGCAATAACCGTTTTCAGCAATGGAAACGATTTTGCGAAATAATCAGATCGGAAAAAACTACAATTCTCCTACTTCGACGAGCCCGTTGACCACGGCGTAGATGATGATGTCGACGAGCGAGCGGGCGTGAAGCTTCTCCATGATGTTCTTTCGGTGGGTGATGACCGTCGTTGTGCTGATGTTCAGATGGTCAGCAATCTCCTTGTTGATGTAGCCCTTTGTCAGGAGGATGGTAACTTCCGTCTCACGGGGTGAGAGCAGGCTTCCGGTTTCGGGTCCTTTCACATAGCCAGGGTGGTGGCTTACATGACGGTGTCCCTGACCGTGCAGTTGCATCAGCGACTTGATGAGCAACTGCTCGCTTTGGCAGACGTTCAGAGTGGGCACGCCCTGAATCAGCAGGTCACCGTTGACGAGCACGATGGAACGCCGGGTGTTGTCGCGGAAGTAGGCTGTATGCTCGAAATAAATGCGTGAGGCTATGAAGTAGTGGGCAAATTGACCGTTGTCCCCCGACTGCAGTTCATCGAACGTGCCGAACATCTTGATGTCGACCATGGGAATCATGTCGGTCAGAATCTGCTGCAGGCCAATGGCCGACAACAGGTTGGGGTCGGCGATGGCGATGGCGAGTCGTGGGTGTTTGCTGTCCATTTCTTTGTTGTTTGTGTGCAAAGTTACTAATTTTCTGAGAATTATCGGTCATAATGTGTCAGATTTCATTTTTTTTTCGTACTTTTGGCGGCAGAAGACTGAAACCTAAAAAAATTACGTTATGAAATTAGATGGAAGAAGAGAAAGCTCGCACGTCGAAGACCGACGTGGCATGAGCACGGGTGCCAAGGCTGGTGCCGGTGGTATCCTGGGTGTTATCGTGGCTGTCGCCATTGCCTATTTCACTGGGGGTGACCCCACGGCGGCACTGGTACAGGGTGTCCAGCAGCAGATGCAGGCCAAGACCGAGACCGTCGGCGAGCAGGAGTTCACCGAGGAGGAGCAGGCGCTGGCCTCCGACTGTAAGAAGATCATGGCCTCCACTGAGGAGGTGTGGACCAAGGTGTTCCAGGACAACGGCTGGGGCGAGTACCAGTATCCCACGCTGGTGCTCTTCTCGAATCAGGTGAACTCAGCCTGCGGCAATGCCACGGCCGCCGTCGGACCGTTCTACTGCTCTGGCGACCAGAAGCTGTATGTGGACCTGTCGTTCTTCACTGAGATGAAGCGTCAGCTGGGCGTTGAGGGCAACACCTTTGCTTATGCCTATGTCATCGCCCATGAGATTGGTCACCATGTGGAGTACCTCACGGGAACGTTGAACAAGGCCCATCAGGCCATGAGTCAGACCAATAAGGTCGAGGCCAACAAACTCAGCGTGCGCTTGGAACTGCTGGCCGACTACTATGCCGGTGTCTGGGCTCACTATGAGGATGCCATGAACCACT
>CAZLPO010000095.1:0-9983 GCA_964561385.1 uncultured Prevotella sp. | reverse complement strand
CGGTCGCGCAGCACGTTGGGGTCCATCGGCTTCTGACTGGCATACTGCGAGAAGTGGCCGATGCCGTGAGGTATCAGCTCGCGGCACTTCGCTGTGTCGAGCGCGCCGTTCTCGTCAAAGAGGTCGTCCATGTACATGCTCATCAGCTGGGCTATGCGCTCCTGCTGTGACATGCGGCTGTAGAGGTCGTCAATCTGTTTTTCCATGTCTGTTGTGGCTGTGCTACAGCCAGCCAGGAGGGCGGCTGCGCACAGCATCTTTAGCATCTTCATTCCTACCAGGAGTTACTCGTAGTACTCGATGGTGCGGGTTATCTCCATCTCCTGACCCATCATCGATGTCTTGCGGCTGATCCAGTTGCCGTGGTCATCGTACTTATAGTCGGTGAAGGGGATGCTGATTTCCTGACCGCCTGCGTTCAAGGTCTGCGAGGCAATGGCACCCTTGTCGTTGTAGGTGACCTTGGTAACCATCTCCTGACCCATCACCTCCATGGCCTGGCTAGCAATGCGGCCGTCCTTCCAGGTGTACTTAACGGTGGTTGACATGCCCTGAACCGACATCTTGGCCGACTGCATGTAGCCGTCAGCATCGTACACGGCATCGCTCATGTCCTCGCTCTGCATTTTTCCCTCTTTGGTGAAGTTGATGACCTGCACGCGGCCCATCATGTCGGTTTTGATACATTTGACGGGACCTGTAGCCTCGTTGGCTTCAACATCGTGGAACTTTGTCTGTGCCTGCATGGCGAACGAAACGGCCAGCATGGCCATCATCATCATTACTTTTTTCATTGCTTGAAAGATTTTTTAGTTGTTAATAAAGTTGATAAAAAAGTTGTCTTAGTATGCGTGGTCATCGCCCTTGAGCTCCTCCTTGGTCAGCTTCTTCTTGTCAATGGCACGCCAAGCGTAGACAATGTAGGCCAGGACAAAGGGAACAAGCAGCGAGACGTAGAACATGGTGCGCAGCGTGAACAGACTGCTGCAAGAGTTCTGCAACGTCAGCGACGACTGTAGGTCAGCCGTTGAGGGGTAGTAGGCTGTGTTGTTCCATGCCGAGCAGAGCAGCAGGGCCAGCACGGTGAGCACAGTGCCGATGCCAGCCGGCCAGATGCCGCCGATGTAGCCTTTGGAGAAAACGGTCTTGCCGATGCCGAAGAGCACCAGGACGACACCTATTAACAGGAGTACGAGCAGATACCACATCGTGAGGAAGTTGTGGAGATATTTATAGGGCTCCATGAAGACGATACCCGTCTCGGGGTTGTAGGCAAAGCCATCCTTGAGCAGCAGGTGGACCAGGTAGGCTACGAAGAGCACGAGGAAAGGCACGGCAGCACCGATGAGACGCACGGAGCCGCGTGAGCGGATGTCCTCGTCGTCAACGTTGTTTATAACGTAGAGGATGCCCAGCGTGCGTGCCAAGAAGACCACGGCGAAGCCCAGCACGAGCACCCAGGGGTTGAGCAGGGCATCGAGGCCGTGCGAGGCGTTGGCCCAGTGCGAGATGATGGGGGTAATTGCCGTGGGGTCAATCATGTTGCCCTTCTCGACAATGAAGTTCGATCCCTCGAAGAATGTGGCAACGGCTCCGCCCAGCAGCAGTGGGCCCACTATGCCGTTAAGCGTCAGGAAAAACTGGAAGGTGCGCGCTCCGAGTAGGTTGCCCAGCTTGTTCTGGAACTCGTAGCTGACGGCCTGCAGTACGAACGTGAAGAGGATGAGCATCCAGAGCCAGTAGGCACCGCCGAAACTCGTGGAATAGAACAGTGGGTAGGAGGCGAAGAAGGCTCCACCGAAGGTGACCAGCGTGGTGAAGGTGAACTCCCATTTGCGGCCCGTCGAGTTATAGACGAGCCGACGGCCTTCGTCAGTATAGCCCAGCGAGCGGGCTACGGAGTTGGCGCCCTGCACAAAGAGCAGGAACACGAGTATTGCACCCAGCAGCGATACAATGAAGCACCAGTAGTGCTGTAAGAATTCGTATGTCATAACTTTATCATTTATCATTTATCATTTGTCATTTAGCGAAGCGTCGGGTCCCTTCTTGATTTGCTTCAGCATGATATTGATCTCAACGGCCAGCATCGTGGTGAAGAGCACGAGGAAGAGGAAGAACGTCAGGACAACGCTGCTGGACTGCAGGTCGCTGACAGACACCCACGTGGGCAGCATGTCCTGAATGGTCCAGGGCTGGCGTCCGAACTCAGCGACGAGCCAACCGCTCTCAGAACCGATGTAACCCAGCGGAATGAGGGCGATGGCCACCCAGTAGTGCCACGAAGGCAGGGCGGTTATTTCGCGCTTCGCCCACAGTTTCTTGGGGAAGCCATAGACACCAGCCAGCACGACGGCAAAGAACAGAATGAAGAGACAGCCCATTCCCACCATCACACGGAAAGCCCAGAAGTTGACGGCAATGGGCGGTATCAATTGTGCCTTGTCCTTGACGTAGCCGTAGCCGAAGTAGGGCATGTTAGCGGAGAGCGTAGAGAGGAGAGGGGAGAGAGTAGCTTCGTCAGCTCCCTCGGCCTTGGCCTTGCGATAGGCGGCGAGTGCCGAGATGGCCTGACGGCCGCGCTCAATCTTCTCGTCGGCTGATGGCTCCTGTGTGCCGTCGGAACGGGTATAGCCGTTCAGCAGGTCGTTGATGCCGGGCACGTAGCCGTTGAAGTCGTTAGTAGCCATGAACGATAGGGCGTAGGGAACCTCGATGCCCTCGATGACCTTCAGCCCCTGACCGTTGCCACCATCGTAGAGTGCCTCCATGGCGGCCAGCTTCATAGGCTGTACGGCTGCCACGTCCTGTGCCGACTTATGGCCGGTGGCGGCGGCAAGCACGGCGGCTACCAGTCCCACAGCTGCACCTATCTTCATGCTCTCGATGGCGAGCTTCGTCTCGCGCTTCTTCATGAGGTACCAGCAGCAGACACCGATGCAGAAGACGGCACCGATAATCCAGGCTGAAGTGACGGTGTGCAGGAACTTGGAGACGGCAAAGGGTGAGAGAGCCACCTCGGCAAACGACACCATCTCGTTGCGCATGGTATCGGGGTTGAATTGGCAGCCCACGGGATACTGCATCCAGGCATTGGCCACCAGAATCCACCAGGCAGAGATGGTGGCACCGAGGCCCGTGAGCCAGGTGGAGGCGAGATGGACGCCGCGCGACACTTTGTTCCAGCCGAAGTACATGACGGCCACGAACGTCGACTCCATGAAGAAGGCCACGATACCCTCTACGGCCAACGGAGCACCGAAGATGTCGCCCACGAACCAAGAGTAGTTTGACCAGTTGGTGCCGAACTCGAACTCCAGGATGATGCCTGTGGCAACACCCATGGCAAAGTTGATGCCGAAGAGACGCTGCCAGAACTTGGCGGCATCGCGCCAGAAACGCTTCTTCGTGCGGTAGTAGCAGGTCTCAACGATGCCCATGATGAGGGCTAGGCCCAGCGTGAGTGGCACGAAGAGCCAGTGGTAGATTGCTGTGAGCGCGAATTGTGCCCTTGACCAGTCAATGGTCCCAGCGTCAATAGATAGAAGTAGGTTTTGCATGTTGTTATTGATTTAAGATTTGTGATGCAACATAGGTAGCCTCGTCACCGTCGGCATGCTCTTTCAGGAAGTCTGGAAAGAAGAAGAGCTTCAGGATGACGAAGATGACGAAGAGCTTGATGAGGATGATGGCCCACAGCGTCCGTCCCAGCTTCATGTTACGGAAGCCGTCGTAGTAGAAATTGAAGACGCGTCGTGCAAAGTTGGCTGCTTTCATAGGCCGTAAAAGCTTAGTTTAGACTGCAAATATAGGGAAAAAGGACAATACTTCCAAACAATTAGCAAGATATTTGGCACTTTCGGTGTATATTTCCCTTTTTTTTCGTACCTTTGCCCCCAGATTATATGGAATACGTTTTTTATCAATCAATGAGATTATGAAAAGAGTATTGGTGATTGCAGTAGCTGCCATGGTGGCTACGATGGGCGTACAGGCCAAGCAGAAAACGAAGTATTACAAGACGAAGCACGAGGTGCAGGTGAGTATCGGTACAGCATCGAATTCCGAGATTGTCAGCGGGTTCGGCAATGCTTTCGAAGCTCTGGGCGAGGCCGTGATCACAAGCATCATGACGGCAGGGCAGGCAATGGCGTTCGACAGCTATGACAACGAATCATACACACCGGCCATTGCCGTGGGTTACTATTACAACGTGACGCCCCTGATAGCCGTTGGTGGATACGCAGCCTATAACGGCATGAACCGTGACGTGATTGCTAACATCAAGACGGAAAACAGCCACAAGAAAGAGAAGGTAGGCGAGTCGTCACGCTCCAACTACAGCCTCATGCCCTCGGTGAAGTTCCACTGGGTACGCAAGAAGAACTTCGGCTTCTATTCGAAGTTAGGCGTAGGCTTCATAATGATGACCGAAAAATGTAAGAGTGACGAAGGCGGCAAGAGTGAGAGCGAGACGGACACCATGTTCGACTTTGACATCACACCTTTCGGCGTTGACGGTGGCTCTGAGCATTTACGCGGCTTTGTGGAACTCGGTATGGGCGAACAGGGTGTGCTGTGTGCCGGTCTGAGATATAAGTTCTAAACAAACCAAAGAAGGAAGTTAGCGATGAAGAAGATAATCTGGATCCCGTTCGTGGTGGTTATGCTGGCATTGCTAGCCGGTATGGCTTACCTCTTCATGAATCTGCAGGAGCAGAAGAAGGCCAACCGCGATATGCAGGAGCTTGCAGAGCTGGACAAGCAGGAGATGGAGAACGAGTATGAGCGCTTTGCCCTGCAGTACAGCGAGATGAAGACGCAAATCAACAACGACTCCATCATTGAACAGCTGACGCAGGAACAGCTGCACACACAGCAACTGCTGGAGGAACTGAAGAAGGTGAAGGCGGAGGACGCCCGTGAGATTACACGTCTGAAGAAGGAACTGGCAACGGTGCGTGCCGTGCTGCGAGATTACGTGATGCAGATTGACTCGCTGAACCGCCAGAACGAACGACTGCAGGCAGAGAACACGCGTGTGAAGGAGGAACTGTCGAACCGCGAAACCCAGATTGCCGGATTGAGCAGCGAGAAAGCCTCGCTGTCGGAGAAGGTGGCGATTGCCGCACAGCTTGATGCCACGAACATACAGATGCTGCTGAGCAACAAGCGTGGCCGTGCATCGAAGAAGGTAAAGGACTGTACGACCGTGCAGGTGAACTTTGCCATCACTCGTAACGTGACGGCCGCTAACGGAAACCGCACCGTCTATGTGCGTATTCAGAACCCGGGTGGCAATACCCTCAGCGGCGGAGGCACCTTCAGCTATGAGAACCGCACGCTGGAGTACACTATGAAGAAGGTTGTGGAGTATACGGGTGAGGAGACACATGTAACTACCTACTGGCCTGTGTCGCAGGTGCTGGAGGGTGGAGCCTATCGCGTCAGCATCTTTGTCGATGGCAGCATGATCGGCTCAAGGACGTTCAACTTCGAATAGCAGAAGCTTCTTATATTTAGTAGAGGGGCCTTACTTAGCAGCAGGGCCCCTCTCTCTATGATTTCATGCCGACAATCTTGGTCTTCGGCTGCTCCTTGTTGCGCCGATTGACGACGGTAACGACAGACTGGGCCAGGTTGATGAAGGCGAGACCTGTGGCCGTGTCGCTGTTGAGGGCAACGGGGGTGCCGCTGTCGCCGTTGTCGCAGATGCTCTGCACAAGTGGAATCTGTGCCAGAAGGGGCACGTGCATCTCCTCAGCCAGCTGCTTGCAGCCCTCTTTGCCAAAGATGTAATACTTGTTCTCGGGGAGTTCGGCAGGCGTGAACCATGCCATGTTCTCTATCAGACCCAGGATAGGCACGTTCACTTTCTCGTTGCGGTACATGTCAATGCCCTTGCGTGCATCGGCCAGTGCCACCTGCTGGGGAGTAGAGACAATGACGGCACCGGTGATGGGCAGCGTCTGCAACAATGTCAGGTGAATGTCGCTGGTGCCAGGAGGCGTGTCAAGGATAAAGTAGTCGAGCTCGCCCCAGTCGGCATCGGCGATGAGCTGCTTCAAGGCACTCGTTGCCATACCGCCACGCCAGAGGGTAGCGGTCGTGGGCGACACGAAGAAACCGATGCTCAGCAGTTTGACGCCATACTGCTCAATGGGACAGATGAGATCGCGGCCGTCTTTCTTGACGGCATAGGGACGCTCGTCCTCAACATTGAACATCTTGGGCATTGAGGGACCGAAAATATCGGTATCGAGCAATCCCACCTTATAACCGAGGCGTGCCAGGGCGATAGCCAGATTGGCAGAGACGGTGCTCTTGCCGACGCCACCCTTACCCGAGCTGACAGCGATGATGTTCTTCACACTGGGCAGCAACTGTTCCACCTCAGGACGGGGTGCTGACTTAAACTCAGTGACAATCTCAACATCAATATCCTCGCTGCTCGTTTCTCCTTCTTCGTCCTTCGAACAATAGTATTTGATGGCTGCCTCGGCGGCTTTGACCGTGGACTTGAGGAACGGATCGGTATCGCGGGGGAACTCCAGTACTACCTTCACCTTCCATGGATCGCCTTTGGTCTGAGGTGCAGCTACCGACGGCGTATCGGCCACCATGCCACTCTCAACAAGGTTCTTCTTCGTGCCGGCATACTTGACCGTAGTCAGCGCCTCCATAATCAATTGAGGGTATAATGTCATTTGTCTGTCTTTCTTTCTGTTACGTCAATCTTAGTCCAGTCCTTGTTGGCCTGATAAAGCTTCTTGCAGCCCTTGGGAACCCAGAAGGTGCAGTTAACCGTATCCTTGAAGGTGTTCTTCGAGATGGACGGCGGGGTGGGGCTGTTGAGGATAACCTCGCGAAGTGACGGACATTTGGCAAACGCAGAACTTCCCACCTTCTTCAAGGCAACGGAGAGCTCAGCAGTGCTGAGCGTCGTACACTCGTAGAAGGCGTCGCTGCCGATGCTGGTCACTGCGTGGGGAATCTTGATGCTCTTCAGTGAGCCGCACTTCTCAAAGGCATCATCACCAATCGACTGAAGGGCCACAGGTAGCTCGATGCGCTCGAGCACGGTACACTCCTGAAAGGCTTTGGTGTCAATCTTCTTGATGGATGTGGGCAGGGAGACGGTGCGCAGGGCGTGGCACTTGAGGAACGTCTTGCTGTCAATCTCTGTCACAAAGCCCTTGATGGCAACGCTGTCAAGCACGACACACTCCTCGAAGGCACTTGAACCGATACTCTTCACCTGCTGCGGAATGATGGCTTCGCGCAGGGAGGAGCAGCCGACAAAAGCACTTGAGCCAATCTTCGTCAGCGAACTGGGGAAGTCGAATGCGGTCAGATTGTGGCATTTCTCAAAGGCGCTGGAGCCAATGGTCTTGACTGACGACGGCACGCTGACGCTGTTGAGACTGCTGCAGTCTTTGAAGGTGTCGGAGCCAATCTCGGTGAGCTTCCCCTTGATGGTGATGCTTTGAAGCGACGTGCAGCCCTTGAAGGCGCTGCTGCCCAGCTTTGAGAGATCCTCAAAAGAGAGAACGGTGATGTTCTTGCAGTCTTCGAATGCGGAGTTGCCAATCTCGCTGATGTCTTTAGGCAGAACGAGGTCCTTGAGGCTCTCGCAACCCTTGAAGGTAGAATTGCTGATCTTCTTGACATTGTTGTTGATGCGGATGCCCGTAAGCAGCTTGCAACCCTCAAAGGCATCGTTCTCGATGGTAGTGACACTCTCGGGAATCACTATCTCGGGCAATGATGCACAGTCCTCGAAACAGTTCTTGCCGATGGTGGTGATATCGGTGGGCAACACAACACGCTGCAGCTGCTTGGCACCGGAAAAGAGGCCGGCCGGCAACTTGGTGCTGGCTTTGGCATCCTTGCCTTCGGTGAAGACGGCTTCGGAGATGTCTACGCTGGTAACAACGCGCTCGCCTTTCTGTTCATTGGCTTTTGAGCGGTTGACAATCAGCTGCAGCAGCTTGACATCGTTGGCATTGAGGGGACCGCTGACTTTCAGCTCTGTTATCTTGAAACGGATGCTGTCGGGCAACTGGGCGGCCAGCTTGCCAACAGAGTCAACCTTGACGTTCATGGACTGTGCCATTGCCATAAGCGGCAACAGCGAAACCATCATAGAAAAGAGTTTCTTTCTCATAGTAGTATGTGATTAAGTTATTTTGCTTTATCCAAGGAGCTGCGCTTCGTGCGGTGGTATGAGCGGTAGTCGTCCAGCTCAATCTCCACGTCGGGTTCTTCAAGTGCTTGAGTGTGGGGCAGGTGCCAACGCATGTACCTAATGTTCAAGCCGCGGGCTATCCACATCGACTCATAATAAGTTTGGACGGACAGCGTGGCCGGCTCAACGTTTTGTGCCGACAGCGTGTCGTGGTACAGGTCCTCAGTACGGAAGTCAACGGGCAGCTGGTTGTGCTCTACCATATAGGAAGTATAGGTGAAGAGGAAGTTGGAGTCGGTCTTCAAATGGATTGTTCCGCCATCGATGAGGAAATGACGATAGCGCTCTAAGAAGTAGGTCGACGTCAGGCGCTTACGAGGGTTCTTCATTTGCGGGTCGCTGAACGTCAGCCAGATTTCCTGTACCTCGTCCTCAGCGAAGAACCGGTCAATGATCTCGATGTTGGTTCGCAGGAAGGCCACGTTCTTCAATCCCTCGTTCAGGGCCTGAGTCGCTCCTGTCCACATACGGGCTCCTTTGATGTCAACACCGATGAAGTTCTTGTCGGGATAGTTGCGTGCCAACTCTACGGCGTACTCGCCTTTACCGCAGCCCAACTCCAACACGATGGGGTTGTCGTTGCGGAAATACACTTCACGCCAATGGCCCTTCATCTTAAAGGGCACGTGTTCCACTACCGAATAAGGGTACTGGAACACGTTCTCATAGGTCTCCATGTCGGCGAACTTCGCCAGCTTGCCTTTGCCCATGTATGATGCGATTTACTCAATGACCACTGTCGTCCAACCGTGCTTGTCTTCAATCTCGCCATACTGGATGCCACGCAGGGTGTCAAAGAGCTTCTTTGACTGGGGACCGGGTTTCTCACCGAAGCTGTAGCGTTTGCCGGTATCGAGGTCGTCGATATAGCTGATGGGACTGATGACGGCTGCTGTTCCGCAGGCACCTGCCTCCTCGAAGGTCTCGAGCTCCTCCTCAGGAATGGGACGGCGCTCCACCTTCATGCCCAGGTCCTCAGCGACCTGCATCAGCGACTTGTTGGTGATAGAGGGCAGAATGGAGGTTGATTCAGGGGTGATATAGGTGTTGTTCTTGATGCCGAAGAAGTTGGCGGCACCGCACTCGTCGATGTACTTCTTCTCCTTGGCGTCGAGATAGAACTCACAAGCGTAACCTTTCTCATGAGCCAGGTTGTTGGCGAAGAGCGAAGCAGCATAGTTACCACCGACCTTGTACTTACCAGTGCCAAGAGGTGCTGAGCGATCGTAGTCACGAACGATGACGTATGGATTGCTGGAGAAACCTCCCTTGAAGTATGGGCCCACGGGCGTAACGAAAATCAGGAAGCAATACTCTTTGGCGGGGTGAACACCTACCTGTGCGCTCGTACCTATTAATAATGGACGGATATAAAGCGTAGCACCGCTCTCGTAAGTGGGAATCCACTCCTGATTCAGGCGTACCACCTTCTTCACCATCTCTGTGAACAGTTCTGTGCTGACCTCGGGCATCATAATGCCGCGGCAGGTAGACTGCAGGCGAGCTGCATTCTCGTCAACGCGGAATACGCGCACCTTACCGTCAGGGCAGCGGTAGGCCTTCAGACCCTCAAATGCCTCCTGACCATAGTGCAGGCAGGTGGCAGCCATATGCAGTTTCAAATACTCGTCGGAGCAGACCTCAATCTCGCCCCATTTGCCGTCGCGATAGTAGCAACGCACGTTGTAGTCGGTCTTCATATAACCGAACGACAGACTACCCCAATCTAGATTCT
>CAZLPO010000094.1:0-10026 GCA_964561385.1 uncultured Prevotella sp. | reverse complement strand
ATAACCCCAAAGTGACTTTCAGCGTTTTTCGTCCCTTTTTCTTGGAAGTTTCAGAAATAATTCCTATCTTTGCCCTCGGTTCGGGGAGAAATCCGGACTAACAAAGCATTCGCTATTATTTCGCGTTCAGCCAAAAGCCTCGGAAACTATTTGGAAATAACAACGCACAGAGATAATATGTGATAAGATGTTTCGGAAGGGAACGTCTTGGCAATCTTGTATAGTTGAATGCACTAACACTTAGGTGTGGTGCAAACTTGTCAAGATTGCTGAGGTTTCCGTTCCGAGGCTGCCTCAAAGCTGAACGCAAAAGGTGCATCACGCCTTTTTTGTGTTTGGCTTATCGAAAGCCTTATCACTTCAAATGACGAGCAACGTCAATCCTTGATTGACAATCTAGCAGATATGGAAAATGCACTTCCATCATATGACACAAAGAATGGCTTAGGAGACTATTACGTAGAATATAAAGATGCTGACACTTATACCGATATCAAAACAAAAGTTATTTACCTCAACTCCAATCCTAAAGCATATAACGTAGATAAGTTTCTCAAACAATTATTAAAACGATAAGAAAACACTTGTAAAGCACGAAACATAGTCTATCACGCAACCGCATCGGAATCGAAAAGGACCCGTCGTCACGCCGCGATGCATGGGACAACCTCGACGAAGAGGAGTTCTGACAGACAGCCGGCAGTTCCCACGAAAGGAGCTGCCGGTTTTGCTTGAGAAAGTACGGAGCGGACTGAATGTTCCCACGGTGGGAACAGGCGGTCCGCTCGGAGCAGAACGGCGTTCCGCTCCGAGCGGGCTGGCGGCTTATGACGTACGGGTCAGAAAAATACGAGGGTTCGGGATGGTGGAAGTGAAAAAAATGTTGTATCTTTGCACCCTGTGATGCTTGTTAGCAGAAACAGAAGAAGAGCTGATCATGAGACCATACGATACCTATATCTTCGACTTAGACGGGACGCTGCTGGACACGCTTGAGGATCTGGCAGCATCAGTGAACTATGCGCTGAGACAGCACGGCATGCCTGTGCGGACGCTGGACGAGGTGCGACGCTTCGTGGGCAACGGCGTACGGCAGCTGATGATACGGGCGGTGCCCGACGGCGAGCAGAATCCGCTGTTCGAGGCTGCTTTCCAGACTTTTCGTGCACACTATCTTGAGCATTCGCTGGACCACACCCGCCCCTACGACGGCATTCCAGAGATGCTGGCCGACTTGCGCCGTCAGGGTAAGCGGCTGGCTGTCGTCAGTAACAAGTTCTATGTGGCTACGCAGGAGCTGTGTCGCCACTTCTTCGCTGATACCATCGAGGTGGCCATCGGCGAACACGAGGCGGCGGGCATCCGCAAGAAGCCGGCGCCCGACACGGTGATGGAGGCTTTGCGACAGCTAGGAGTTGACGGCAAGGGAGCGGTCTATGTGGGCGACAGCGACGTTGACGTGATGACAGCCCGTAACGCCAGACTGCCGTGCATCAGTGTGCTATGGGGGTTCCGCGACCGCGACTTCCTTGTCGAGCATGGTGCTACGACGTTTGTCAGCAGTCCTATGGAAATTTAGAATTTAGAATTAAGAGTTTAGCGTTTCTATCAAGGCGACGGCGTAGGCCGAAATGCCCTCTTCACGTCCTGTGAAGCCGAGACGCTCGGTGGTCGTTGCCTTGATGGATATCTGGTCGGGGTCGCAGCCTATGACAGCCGCCATGGTCTGCTGCATCTCTGGAATGTGCGGGTTCATCTTCGGCCGCTCAGCACAGATGGTGGCATCGATGTTCGCCAGACGGTAGCCCTTGGTGGCTATCAGGGCGATGGTCTCCTTCAGAATCACCTTGCTGTCCATGCCCTCGGTCTCAGCCGAGGTGTCAGGGAAGTGGTAGCCGATGTCGCGCATGTTGGCGGCACCCAGAATGGCGTCGCAGATAGCGTGAATGAGCACGTCGGCATCGCTGTGGCCCAGCAGGCCCTTCTCGTGTTCCAGGCGTATGCCGCCTATCCACAGCTCACGTCCTTCGACAAGACGATGGACGTCGTAGCCCATTCCGACACGAAAGCTTATGGGACTTATAGGACTCATGGGACTTATAAGACTTAGGGGTTATTACTTAAACAGATCCTTGATGCCGTCCATGTCGAACGCAAGGGTGAAGCGGAGGGTCTGGTCCAGAGGATTGCTCTTAGCCGTCGAGATGACATAGCCGACGTCAAGCGAGAAGACGTTCATGCGGAAGCCGCCACCAATGGTGAAATACTTCAGGTTACCTTTCGACTCAGCCTGGTGGTGGTAGCCGGCACGCAGCGAGAACTGGTCGTGGTACACGTACTCGGCACCCACGCTCCACTGTATCTCGTCGAGCTCCTCGCTAAAGCCGCCAGGCGCATCGCTGAAGCTCTTGAACATACCCTTGATACTGCTCATGTCGCTGTACTCGCGGCGCACACGATCCTGGTAGTCGCTGTTCGACTCACCCTCGAGCTGCACAGGCACCGTCGGCACCAGCAGCTTGTTGGCATCGGCCGAAAAGCTGAAGCGGTTGTACTCATCGACGGGCACCATCAGCGAGGCACCCAGTCGGAGGTTGGCCGGAATAAACTGGCTCTCCTCGTCGCCGTAGTACGATATCTTCGAACCAATGTTACGCACATAGGCACCCAGTCCTAGCTGACATTCACGGCTGCCTAGCATCACATAGTTGTTATAGTAGAGGCTCAGGTCGGCGGCGAAGGCCGAGGCGGGCTTCGAGTCCTCGGAGTAGTCGTAGCGTAGGTCGCTGTAGATCCAACGGATGGCAGCTGCCAGCGAGAAGGTCTCGGAGAGCAGCATCGAGTAGGCAGCATCGAACGACATCTCGTAAGGGCGTACCGTCATGTCGGAGCCATCGTCAGTAAAGACCTCGCCCAGCGAGAAGTAGCGCAGCGAACCCGAGATGGCCGAGTAGTCACCAATGCGGTAGTAGCCGGCGACGTAGGCCAAGTCGATGTCGTTGACCAGCTGACGCAACCACGGTGTGTAGTTCAATGCTATACCAGCACGACTGATACAGAAGGGGTACTTAGCGGGGTTCCAGTGCTGTGAATTGACGTCCGGATCGGTGGCAACACCAATGTCGCCCATGCCGGCACCGCGGGCATCGGGTGCGATGGTCTCGGAGATGACGGCATGCTCAACGGGGTTGAACATCGTGTTCTTCTCGTCGGCCCGTGCGCTGACGGTCAACAGGCAGCAAACGGCTGCAAATAGGAATTTCTTTATCATCACTTTTCTTATTCTGTCGTAATAACGGTTTCACGTCATAACGTCATAACGTAATAACGGTATAACGTAATAACGAAATACAACCTTATTTATTGCATAGTATAATGAGTTTCTTGGCTTGTGAGGCCTGTCGGCTGCCGTCGCTACTGATGCAGACACGGTAGAGGTACACGCCTGTCTGAAGGCGTCGTCCGCCGTCCACGCAAAGGTCCCAGTCAACGGTGTAGGTGGTGCCGGCGGCCACTCCGCTCTCCGTGTGTTTCCACAGCTGGCGGCCTGCGGTGTCGTAGATGTCGAGCTCCACCTTCAGCTCCGCACCCGGACGGTCGTGGGTGATGATGAAGGTGGTGTTGGTCGTGGCGGGGTTCTTGGTGGTGCTCACGCTGAAGCAATTGGGCTTCAGCGCCTTCACCACGTTGAACGTGAGCTCGGCCTTCGACGAGTTGTTCAGCACGTCCCACGCACGGAACAGCAGGCGGTGCTGACCATAGCTCAGCTCCGGCAGGCTGAAGCCGACGCTGCCGCTGCGGTAGTCGCCGAAGTCGTAGCTGAAGTAGCTGTTCAGGTTGTAGGTCATCGACATATCGCCATCGATAATGAGCTCCAGGTCGTGACCGATGCCGCTGCCTGAGGCATTGATGCCATCCTTGTCGGACAGTTCGGCATAGAAGTAAGGTGTCGGATTGACGTTGTCGCCATTGCTGAACGAGCTACTGTTCAGGTAGCAGTAGATGTTCGGTCCGATGCCGTCGTCGGCCTCGCTGGCCTCGCCACCCATCGTGAATGCCTCGCAGCGGCCATGTGCCTCGAGCGTCTTGTCGCTGCTGACGGCATAGGCTTTCATCATGCCTGTACCGTCAGTATAGCTGATGTCCTTGGGTAGCGCGAAGGTCAGCGTGAACTGTCCGTTACGGATGCTGTCGCTGCCACTGTAAAGGGTGTTCAGGCGGTCGCGGTACTTGAATGCGGTGTCGATCTTCTCCGTACTGTTCATGCGGCACGTCACCAGTTGCTCCACATCCTGTACCGTCAGCGTGACGGTGCCGTTGAACGACGGCTGGTCTGCGATGTGTCCTTTAACGGTGACCACCTTGCCAGCCTTCAACTCAACGGTCGTCTTGGAGACGTCAGCGCCATTGATACTGTCGATGACCACCTGCGCCGTGGGCATGGCCAGACGCAGGGCCGGATCGCCCAGCAGCGAGTACTGCAGCTTGTTGGCGGTATAGTCGGTGCCGATGCCGTTCTTCGGCGTCAGCAGGCGGTTCTTGGCCAGGCGGGCAGCCTCGCCGATGGTGTATGGCGTTCCCTGCTCGTCCTTCGCCAGCACGTAGCTGGTGAAGGACAGGTTCATGTAGCGGTTATAGTAGGAATAGACCGTGCGCGTCGTACCGTAGAAGGCGATGGCACCGCCGGTCTTGTTCATCATGGCCGTCTCGCCAATGTTTTCCTCCTGTCCGTCGAACGGCATGATGTCGCACGAGGCCGTCAGCCACAAGGGCAGACGCATGTCGGCCGTCGTTGTGAAGTCAGTCAGGTGGAGCACCTGCTCGTGCGACAGCGTATAGGGAGCGCCGTGGCCCGTATAGTTCATGATGAGCGCCCCGTTCTGCATCTGCTGTCGGATGAGCTGTGTCACATCAGGATAGCTGAAGCCCGTCGATGACGACGTACGCTGATAGGCATCCCAGTGGATGCGCTTCAGCTGGAAGTCGGGCCAGTTCTGCTGTACCAGTCGGGCCACAGCCTCAGCATCGTTCATGTGGCGGTTGTAGTCGCCGTCGTCGCCCATGAAGCAGACGGTGTTCTGCCAGGCGCCGGCCTGTGCGTTGCCGGCATAGGCGATGGTCTTGTCCACCAGCACCTTCGCCTCTTCCTCGGTACGGGCCGGAAAGCGTCCCACGGCCACGTCGCTCTTGTCTGCGCCGAGCATGTTGCCGCCCTCACCGTCGTCCATCAGACAGAAATAGTCGTCGCTGACGTAGCAGTCGGTCTCGCTGAACGAGTTCTCGCTCTCGTAGCAGAGCAGGAAGTCGTCGGGCGACTGGTTCTGCCAGTCGCTGCACAGCATACGGTTGTCCCATGCGCCGTCGCCCATCAGCAACAGGTAACGGGGCATGTCGGCATCTGTCTCGGCACGGTCGTAGAGCATTCTCAGGTAACGGCGGTAGGCATTGGCATCGGGCGTGCCGCTCGAGAACTCGTTGAAGAGCTCGTCGGCAGGAACAATGCGTACACGCAGGCCATCGTGTTCCTCGTGCCACTGCTTCAGGCGCTCGGCCTGCGTCAGCAGTTTTTGCGATGTGGGTATGATGATGACCATGTCGGCGAAGTCGTCAGCATGGTGGTCCTGGTTCGTGATGTTATAGACATACTCGGGCACGTCGAACGAGGCCGTCTCAAGACTGGGAGCAGCCACCGGCTCATCGAAGCACAGCGACAGGTAGTCCAGGTGGATGTCGCCGCCTGAGGTCTGTGTGATGGTCACCTCGTTGCTCGCCGTCAACCCGTCCACATTGAAGATCCACGATTTCGTGGCACCGCGGCTGTAGCTGTCGATACCTTCGGGCAGCGACGACGAACCGTAGTCAACAGTCATCGTGCCCACCTGCTGGCCGTTCACAGCCACCGTTGCCTGCCACACGCAGTCGTAGCTCATCACCACCTGCAGACGTCCGCTCCCTGCGGTCTTCTCACCGCTGACCTCCATCTTGTGGGTGCGGCTCTGTCCTACACCAAACGTCCTGCTGTCAAACAGGTTACGACCACCGTGGAACCACGCGTAGTCATCAACCTCATAGAGGGCGTGGTAGTCGTCGGCCGAGGGATAGAACGATTCTATGAAAGCAGAGGGTTCGAGGGTGAGGGTTGAGGGCTCGTCTGTCTGGGTCAAGAAGTAGTAGCCATACTGACTATAGGGATTGCGTGTACGGACGGTAGCGGTGTTGCTGCTCCAGCTCACGGGACCGACAGCATGGAACAGTCGGCGACCGTTGACGGTGCACGTCGGCACCTCCTGCAGATCATCGGTCGCTGTCAGGTAGTCGGCCGTCAGCCTCTCAGGCTGCATAGCGCCGCCATAGCCATAGACTCTGACCTTCGACAGGTCCGTAAAACCGGCTTTCCGGATGAGAGCATCCGTCAGCTGATAGACCCCCGTAGCCGGCACCCGAATCTTCGCCCATGAGCCCGTGGCCAACACCGAGTGGGGTGTGAGACGTGAAGCGTCAGACCCGACGCTGACGCGACGGGAGAAGTGGTGATTGGCGTGAGGCGTGGAACAAGATATCCTCAGCATAAAGCTGACGAGCTTCTGCAGCTTGCCGTTGCGGCAGACCAGCGGCACGAAGCTGACGTGGAGCGTGCCCTCCTTTCGCTCCACACCCACGTACTGCTCGATGACAGGCATTGCGGGCAGCGGTTCCGATGTCAGTCGCTGATAGCGCTCCACATCGGCTGGTGACATATCGATAAACTCCGGATACTCGATGCTGATGGTATAGACCGAGTCGGCATAATGGCGCCCAATAGGCCGCTCGTAGCTGAACACGGGCAGCAACGAGTCAATCTTCACCTGACTGGCAGTCAGGTTGAAAAACTCTTGTGCCCCTGCTGTTGCGCACAGGAACAAGAGTAGCATACTTATCAGGAGTCTGCGGACTCTACTCATCAATCATATAACGCGGCAACCACCATTTTTATTGTATCCGCCACTCAACGACAGTTCAGGCTGAGCACGCGCTGACCCTCGAGCCAACCCTCCAGATGGTCGCCAATGGCCACAGGACCGACACCAGCCGGTGTGCCTGTATAAAGCAGATCGCCCGTCTTCAGCGTAAAGAAACGTGAGATGTAGGCGATGATCTCATCCACACGGTAGAGCATATCTGACGTGCGGCCTTCCTGCACCGTCTCGCCGTTCTTGTCGAGCCGGAAGTGCAGACGCTGAATGCCCGGCAGGTCGTGAGGCGTGAGGGGAACGTCGTCGGCAAAAAGCGTTTCCTTCGGCACCCACTCGCCGATGGCTGCGGCGCCGTCGAAACCCTTGCAGATGGTCCAAGGCTGTCCGGCCTCTGATGCCTTCCGCTGCAGGTCGCGTGCTGTGAAGTCGATGCCTACAGTCAAGGCATCATAATAGCGGTGGGCAAAGCGCTCTGGGATGTTCTTTCCCAGTCGGCAGATGCGCACGACCACCTCGGCCTCGTAGTCGATGCGTCCCAGGTGGTCAGGCACGAAGAATGGCTTGCCGTGAATGAGCAGGGCAGAGTCGGCCTTGGTGAAGATGACGGGTTCGTCAGGGCGCTTCACGGTACCATGAAGCTCCTGGTTATGGGCGGCATAGTTCATGCCTATGGCAAAAATCTTCATATTCTAAAGGGATTGATAATAACGGACTATTTCAGGATTAACTGTTCGGCAAACTTATAGATAACGATGCCAGCGGTGACGCTGACGTTCATCGAGTGTTTGGTGCCGAGCTGCGGAATCTCCAGACAACCGTCCGAGGCATCGACCACCTCCTGGTGGACACCCTTTACCTCGTTGCCCAGTATGACAGCATAGCGACGGCCCGCCTCCGGCTGGAAGCGCTGCAGCTTTGTAGAGTGCTCCACCTGTTCAATGCTATAGACCGTGTAGCCCTCCTCGTGCAGTTGCCGGACGGCCTCGAGTGCCGTTTCGCAATACCGCCAGGCCACACTGTCCTCAGCACCGAGGGCTGTCTTATGGATCTCGGCCGACGGCGGCGTAGACGTGATGCCGCAGAGCCAGACGGCCTCTACACGGAAGGCATCGCTGGTACGCAGCACACTGCCCACATTATGCATCGACCGCACGTCGTCGAGCACGACCACCAACGGCAGTTTTTCTGCCTCTCGGAACTGCTCTATCGTCAGCCGTTCCATCTCAACGGTTCTTACCTTCTTTGCCATTAATCTGCTGTATTTGAGCCGCAAAGATAAAACTTTTTTTTGTATTATGGCTTTAACATCGAGTTTTTTCACTATCTTTGCAGCCAAAATCTTTTATGATCATGAGAAAGACTGTCATCACGGCATTTTTATTGGCGCTGACTTCGGCCATCAACGCACAGGAAGGACCCACTATGGGCTGGAGCTCGTGGAACACGTTCGGACTGAACATCAGCGAATCGATTATCAAAGGACAAGCCAATGCCATTGTCTCAAAGGGACTTGCGGAAGTCGGTTTCAACCACATCAATATTGATGACGGCTACTTTGGCGGCCGTGACCAGACAACAGGACAACTCAAGATCCACCCCACCCGATTCCCCAACGGGTTGAAGCCCGTGGTTGACCATATCCACTCAAAGGGTCTGAAGGCAGGTATATACAGCGATGGTGGTTACAACACTTGCGGCAGTTATCATGGTGGCGACAAGGATGGCGAAGGCGTTGGACTCTATAAGCACGACCAACAGGACTGTGATATGTTCTTCAAGGACTTAGGCTTCGACTTCATCAAGGTCGACTTCTGTGGCGGCGACCCCATCCATAACAAAACACAACTGGATCTTGACGAGCGGGAGCGCTACACCGCCATTGCCAAGGCCATCAAGAACACAGGGCGCACCGATGTTCACATGAACATCTGCCGCTGGGCTTATCCTGGCACTTGGGCCAACGAGGCAGGCTTCTCTTGGCGCACCACTGGCGACATCTACGATGGTTGGAACTCGGTCAAGGGTATTCTGGCCGAGAACCTGTATATGAGTGCCTACTCCAGCAAGGGCCATTACAACGATATGGATATGCTGGAGGTGGGTCGATCGATGACCGCTGAGGAAGACAAGACCCACTTCGGTATGTGGTGTATCATGAACTCGCCATTGCTGATAGGCTGTGACATCAGGAACATCAAGAGCACTACCCTCAATCTGTTGAAGAACAAGGAACTGATAGCCCTGAACCAGGACACTCTGTACCAGCAAGCCTATCTCGCTGCGAAGGTCAGCGACTGCTACATCATGGTAAAGGACCTTGAGAAAGCCAACGACCTGAAGCGTGCCTTCGCCATCTATAATCCCAATGACATCTCCAAGACGGTCACCATGAAGTTCAGCAGCATTGACTTGGCTGACAGCGTGAAACTGCGCGATGTCTTCGCCAAGAAAGACTTGGGTATGTTCTATGAGACTTACGAGATAAAGATTCCTGCGCACGCCACCCGCATCTACGTGGCCGAAGCCCAGACACGTCTGGAGCGCGTACGCTACGAGGCCGAGACCGGCTACAGCAATGCCTATTCGGAGATAGAATGGAATGTCTGTCAATACTCGGAGTCCAGTTTCTGCTCTGGTGGTTACAAGGCTGGCTATGTAGGTCAGTCAGAGAAAAACGATTTACAATGGCGCAACGTGTATAGCAAGGAGGGAGGCGACTACAAGCTGACTATCGGCTTCATCTGCGGTGAGTCACGCAACATGACCGTGAGCGTCAACGGCAAGAAGGTGAAGACGCAGAGCTACTACTCTGGCGGCTGGGGCAAGGTGGCTACCAAGACACTCGACATCCATCTGGAGCCTGGTAATAACGTCATTCGCCTGTCAAATGCCAGTGGCTGGATGCCCGATATGGACTACATTGATGTTGTCAAGAAAGGCACGACAGCTGTCACTGCGCCCCTTACCCCTCACGTCCAACCCCTCACATCTCACGTCTATGACCTGAGCGGTCACAAGGTTGGCAGCGACGCACATGGTCTCGTTATCAGCAACGGACGAAAAACCATCAGAC
>CAZLPO010000093.1:0-10030 GCA_964561385.1 uncultured Prevotella sp. | reverse complement strand
CGATGCACATGCCTGTGCTGTGTTCGGTGATGCCGATTGCGGCTGCCTATGCTGACCAGGTAACGGTTCAGTATTGTGACGGCAACACGCACCGCCTCGGGCTGATGTCGATTATCCGTGGCGAGCAGGCGTCGAACAAATCGGTTTGTAAGAGTGCCGTTGACATCTGGAAGCGCCAGCTCGACGAAGAGGACGCCTTAGCCCGCAAGCGCGAGGAGGAATGGAAGGAGCGCAAGAAGAGCCGCAAAGCCAACGAGAAGGCTCCCGAAGACCCGCACGTGCTGATTCGCGTGGTGCCCGTGACGGTCTCGTGTTCCACGCTGTTGAGGCGGTTCAAGAACGCGAAGGGGCACACCATCTACTCCTTCGGCGAAGAACTGGATACCCTCCGCAAGACGAACGGTGCTGGCTCGTGGAGTTCGAAGTACGACATCTACCGTCTCTCGTTCGACTACGGCGAGTGGGGACAGGACTACAACTCTGATGTCGCAGAGTCGGGCGTGGTCAACGTAGCCTACAACTGGACGATGCTCGGCACGAACGGGGCCATGCGGAAGTGCTTCAAGCAGGACAACATCGAGAATGGACTGTCGAGTCGTGTACTTGTGGCTGAAATGCCCGACTCCAGCTTCCAGAAGATGCCGAAGTTCGGACGTCGTTCCGCAGAGGACGAAGCACGGATTCAGCAAGCCGCCACCCGCCTGCGCTCGTTTACAGGTCTCATTGACGTGCCGCGTCTGAGGAAAGCCATCGAGGCGTGGTGCGAAGAGAAGCGCGTCGAGGCAGCTAAGGATATCGACCACGTAAAGGACACCTACCGCAAGCGTGCGGCAGTCATCGGTTTCCGCTGCGGCGTCATCTTCCATCTGCTGGAAAGTACACAAAAGGAACCGTCCCTTTTGTGTACTCGGCGGGAGAGCAAGGCGTGTCTGGACTTTTCGCTGATGATGGCTGAGTACTGTCTGCAGCAACAGATAAAGGTGTTTGGCGAGGCACTCCGCAATGAGTACGTCAACGCGCAGGATGAGTGTCAGCGGTATAGCGTCAACCATTCCGTGTTCGACCAGCTGGCACCCTCGTTCTCGATGGACGACCTGCGGGCTTTGAAGCGCGGCAACTGCGGCGAGTCGGCCTTGCGCAACATTATCACGCGCTGGCGTCGCGACGGCTGGATTGAGAAGACCGACAGCAGGCATTGGCGTAAAACGCCACTTTGCCACTTTGCCACTTTGCCACATTAAGGTACGGAGATATTATTAAGGTCAAGAATTAGAGATTTTGAGAATTTCTTTTCTGAATTATTCAGAATGTAGAGAATTCTATCTATTCTTATCAATTCAAAATTCTCTAATTCTTGATAAAAAAGAAGAAGATTATGGAAATTGTACTAACACGCATAGCAAAACGCAAGACCTACACGATAGGCAGGCTTGCAATCGTAGAACGAATCGAAGACGAATACCTGACAGGTGAGAAGGAGGTTTACTTCTGCGACACCCTGGAACCCACCTGGCGCGACTACACCCGCGGAGGCCGCAAGATAAAGGGCTGCTCAGCCATCCCCGAAGGGCGCTACGCCGTAGTCATCACGTTCTCGCCGAAGATGCAGCAATGGCTGCCCCTGCTGCTGGGCAACGAGGACTTCAAGCGCCAGTGGAGCGGCATCCGCATACACGCCGGCAACACGGCACAGGACACCGAGGGCTGCATTCTCGTGGGTAAAAACAAGGTGGTGGGGCAGGTGGTTGACTCGCGCATCTGGCTGTACCGGCTGAAGCAGAAGATCAGCGAGGCGAAGGCGCGCGGTGAACCCGTGTGGCTCACCATCAGGTGAGCGGGTGGAAAACCCTGACGAAGGTACCCTTGAGTGCATCGAGGGTACTTTCGTTTGAGAATAAAATCAAAAAAAAGGGCTTTTTGTTTTGTATTGTTCTCAATTGTTCGTACCTTTGCACGCGATTTTTCGAAAAATAACCCAAACACAGTATGATAGACAAGATAGACGCACTACTGAAAGAAGTGCAGACGCTGACCGCCAGCAACGCCGACGAGGTGGAACAGCTGCGACTGAAGTACCTCAGCAAGAAGGGCGAGATAACGGCCCTGATGAACGATTTCCGTAACGTGCCCGCCGACCAGAAGAAGGCCGTGGGCATGAAGATAAACGAGCTGAAGCAGGCCGCCACCGAGCGCATCAACCAGTTGCGCGAGGCATGCGAGACGCAGGAGACGGGTGAGGAGCAGATGGACCTGACACGCACGCCCTACCCCGTGCGTCTGGGTACGCGCCACCCGCTGACCATCGTGACGAACGAGATTATCGACATCTTCTCGCGTATGGGCTTCGTGCTGGCCGACGGTCCCGAGGTGGAGGACGACCTGCACGTGTTCACGAAGATGAACTTCGCCGCCGACCATCCGGCCCGCGACATGCAGGACACCTTCTTCGTGTCGCAGCACCCGAACGATGTGACGAAGAACATTCTGCTGCGCTCGCACACCTCGAGTGTGCAGGCTCGTGTGATGGAGCAGATGCACGACGCCGAGGGACGGCTGACGGCTCCCATCCGCGTCATCTGTCCTGGACGCGTCTATCGCAACGAGGCCATCACGGCCCGCGCCCATTGCTTCTTCCACCAGGTGGAGGGTCTGTACATCGACAAGAACGTGTCGTTCACCGACCTGAAACAGGTGCTGCTGAGCTTCGCCAAGGAGATGTTCGGCGCCGACACGAAGATACGCCTGCGCCCCAGCTACTTCCCCTTCACCGAGCCGAGCGCCGAGATGGACATCTCGTGCTTCATCTGCGGCGGCGAGGGTTGCGGATTCTGCAAGCACACCGGCTGGGTGGAGATCCTGGGTTGCGGCATGGTTGACCCGAACGTGCTCGAGCAATGCGGCATCGACTCAACCGTCTATAGCGGCTACGCCTTCGGCATGGGCGTTGAGCGCATCACGAACCTGAAGTACCGCGTTAACGACCTGCGCCTGTTCTCGGAGAACGACACCCGCTTCCTCGAGGAGTTCGAGGCTGCAGACTGATTTTTTTCGAGGTAGGATATTTATCGAGATACGAGATACGAGGTACGAGGTGCGAGAAATGTCTGCTGGTTAAGACCCATCTGTATCGGTGGCGTGCAAGGTATTCTCGTACCTCGCACCTCGTACCTCGCACCTCGAAAAAAACTCGTCCTCGTATCTCGAATATTTTTTTACTGTATCTCCCACCCGATGGCAGAGGCACCGAGGACGGCTGCCGAGGCGCCGTCGAGACCGCTCATCAGGAACTGAGCCTTGCCCTTGAAGATCTGCATGACGTGGGCCTCGTAGGCCTCGCGGATGGGCTTCATAATGAGCTCACCGGCCTTCACCATACCACCGAAGAAGATGAATGCCTCGGGCGATGAGAAGGCGGCAAAGTCGGCACACGCCTCGCCCAGCATCTTTCCCGTAAACTGATAAATCTCGTTAGCCAGCTCGTCGCCCTTCGAGGCAGCGATGGAGACATCGAGCGACGTGATGTCCTCGGGGTTCATCTCGCGCAGCAGCGACGGACGGTCGGTCTTCGACAACAGCTCGCGCGCCGTGCGTGCCACACCCGTGGCCGAACAGTAGGCCTCCAGGCAGCCCGTACGCCCGCAGCCGCACGAACGTCCCTCGGCACCACGCACCATCGTGACGTGTCCCAGCTCGCCAGCAAAGCCGTCGTGCCCGTAGAGCAGCTGGCCGTTGACAACGATACCGCTGCCCACGCCCGTACCCAGCGTGATGACGATGAAGTTCTTCATGCCACGTGCCACACCATAGACCATCTCGCCCACGGCTGCCGCATTGGCATCGTTGGTCATCGCCACGGGAATGCCGCCCAGACGGTCGCTGAACATCTTTGCCAGGGGCACCACACCGTTGTGAGCCCAAGGCAGGTTGGGGGCAAACTCAATCGTGCCGTTGTAGTAGTTGGCGTTGGGCGCACCAATGCCCATCGCCTTGATCTTCTCCAGTCCACCCACCTGCTCGATGATGACCTGAAGGGCGTCCACACAGGCGTCCACATAGGCTTCAGCCGTCTCGTAGCCGCCAGTCTTGATAGCCGTCGTGGCCTTGATGTCGCCGCGGGCGTCGACAATTCCAAACACGGAGTTCGTACCTCCTAAATCCAAGCCGATAACATACGGCTTCATAATCTGTTGCTCGTTCATAATTCTTTATAGTTTTATGTCTATTGGGGCATAGTTTGCTGCAAAGATAGCGAAAACTTCCCAACTTCACCACTTCTTTAACTTCTTTAACTTCTTTAACTTCCCTAACTCCGAAAAAAATTGTACCTTTGCAGTCACTATGCCATTCCACATGCCAATCAACATACTGGACTTCATCTTCAAGGGAATGCTCATTGGGATGATAGCATCGGCCCCCATGGGACCGGTAGGCATACTCTGCGTACAGCGCACGCTGAACAAAGGGCGATGGTACGGCATGGCAACGGGCATCGGAGCCGCCGTCAGCGACATCATCTACGCCGCCTTCGCAGGCTTCGGCATGTCGTTCGTCATGGACCTCATCAGCAACGACCAGAACCGGTTCTACCTGCAGATAGCAGGTAGCGTCATGCTGCTGGCATTCGGGTTCTACACCTACCGCACCGACCCCACGAAGAAGATGCACCAGTCGGGACAGCAAAAGGGCTCCCTGTGGTACAACACGTGGACGGCCTTCCTCGTCACCTTCTCCAACCCGCTCATCATCTTCCTCTTCCTCGCCATGTTCGCACAGTTCGCCTTCGTGCTGCCCAGCCACCCGTTCGAGATGCTCGTGGGCTTCGCCAGCATCGTCGGCGGCGCCCTACTGTGGTGGTGGGGACTGACGTGGCTCGTTGACAAGATACGCACGAAGTTCGACGTCTACGGCATACGCCTCATCAACCAGATCATCGGCGTAGCCGTCATCATCGGCAGCGTCATCATGCTGCTGGGCACCACAACCAACCTGCTGCGCTGGTGAAGAAAGCGAAAGAAGAAAAGAGAGAATATGTATATAGCCCAAGCACTTAGAAAGAAGAACATCGCCGAGTACCTGCTCTACATGTGGCAGATGGAGGACATGATACGCGCCTTCGGATGCTCGCTGCAACGCATCAGAGACGAGTACCTGACGCAGTTCCAGTACGACGACGAACAGCGAGAAGAAGAACTCGACTGGTTCGGCAACCTCATACGCATGATGAACCAGGAGGGATGCCGCGAACACGGACACCTGCAGATAAACCGCACCACGCTGCAGATGCTTGAAGAACTGCACCAGCAGCTGCTGGCATCACCTAAGTTCCCGTTCTACAACACAGCCTACTACAAGGTGCTGCCCTTCATCGTCGAACTGCGACAGAAACGCGGCGAGAGCGGCGAGCAGAGCGAGGTGGAGACCTGCTTCAACGCACTCTACGGCACCATGCTGCTGCGACTGCAGAAGAAGGACATCACACCCAACACGGCACACGCCGTCAAGGAGATAACCACCCTCATCGGCATGCTGAGCGACTACTATAAAAAGGATAAAGAAGAGGGGCTAAAGTTTGAATAGATGAACATACTCATTACCGGCTGCAACGGACAACTGGGAAACGAAATGCAGCAGCTGCAGGCGCAGCACACACGGCACACTTTCTATAACACAGACGTTAACGAGCTGGACATCACCGACCGGCAGGCCGTTGAGCGGTTCGTAGCCGAGAACCAGATTGACGGCATCGTCAACTGCGCCGCCTACACAGCCGTCGACAAGGCAGAAGAACAGCCGGAACTGTGTGCCAAACTGAACACCGAGGCACCGGCATACCTGGCGGCAGCCGTCGAGAAACGCGGCGGATGGATGATACAGATATCAACCGACTACGTCTTCAACGGCACCAACCACACCCCCTACACCGAGACCGACACGCCATGTCCCGACAGCGTCTATGGCGCCACAAAACTGGCTGGCGAGCTGGAGGTACAAAAGGGCTGCAGCCGCACCATGGTGATACGCACCGCATGGCTCTACTCCACCTTCGGCGCCAACTTCGTCAAAACCATGCTCCGACTAGGCAGCGAACGCCAGCAGCTGGGAGTCATCTTCGACCAGATAGGCACACCCACCTATGCACGCGACCTCGCCGAAGTCATCTTCACAGCCATTGAGAAAGGCGTGAAGCCAGGCGTCTATCACTTTAGTAACGAGGGTGTTACGTCGTGGTACGACTTCACGAAAGCCATCCACCGACTGGCTGGCATCAACACGTGCAAGGTCAGTCCGCTGCACACCAGCGAGTACCCCACCCCGGCACGCAGACCCCACTACTCTGTGCTCGACAAAACCAAGATAAAACAAACCTACGGCATAGAGATACCTTATTGGGAAGAGAGCCTCGAGCAGTGTGTCAGCATTCTTTGCCCCCTAAGTTAGGGGGCGACAGGGGTCTGAACAAGCGCAGATCCCCTATAGTATAAACAAAAAACGGTTTGATTAACGCTTGTTCAGACCCCCACCCCCCTAACTTAGGGGGCTCGTAGATGAATCAAGAGATAGAAAGAAGAAGAACGTTTGCGATCATATCGCACCCCGATGCCGGTAAGACCACGCTGACAGAGAAGTTCCTGCTTTTTGGCGGACAGATACAGGTGGCAGGCGCCGTTAAGAACAACAAAATCAAGAAGACAGCCACCAGCGACTGGATGGACATCGAGAAGCAACGCGGCATCTCCGTGTCAACGTCGGTGATGGAGTTTGACTACACACCCGATGACAAGGACATCGAGTACAAAGTGAACATCCTCGACACACCGGGCCACCAGGACTTCGCCGAGGACACCTTCCGCACGCTGACCGCCGTCGATTCAGCCATCATCGTCGTCGACGGTGCCAAGGGTGTAGAGACACAGACACGCAAGCTGATGACCGTCTGCCGCATGCGCAAGACACCCGTCATCATCTTCATCAACAAGATGGACCGCGAGGGTCGCGACCCCTTCGACTTACTCGACGAACTGGAACAGGAACTGGAAATCAAGGTGCGCCCGCTCAGCTGGCCCATCAACCAGGGTGCCAAGTTCAAGGGCGTCTACAACATCTATGAACAGAAACTTGACCTGTTTACACCCGACAAGCAACGCGTCACCGAGAAAGTAAGTGTGGAGCTCAGTTCTACTGAGCTCGACCAGCGCATCGGCGAACAAGACGCACAGAAACTGCGCGACGACTTGGAACTGGTGGACGGCGTCTATCCGCCGTTCGATGTCGAGACCTACCGTGCAGCCGAGGTGGCACCCGTCTTCTTCGGCTCCGCCCTAAACAACTTCGGCGTGCAGGAACTGCTGAACTGCTTCGTGGAGATAGCACCCTCGCCACGCCCCACCAAAGCCGAGGAACGTGAGGTGACGCCCGAAGAACCGAAGTTCACCGGTTTCATCTTCAAGATAACGGCCAACATCGACCCCAACCAC
Source organism: uncultured Prevotella sp. (assembly GCA_964561385.1). Lineage (GTDB taxonomy): Bacteria > Bacteroidota > Bacteroidia > Bacteroidales > Bacteroidaceae > Prevotella. The sequence goes on along the minus strand of CAZLPO010000093.1, from coordinate 2,555 downwards.
CGCTCCTGCATCGCCTTCTGCAAGGTGTGCTCAGGACGCTTTCAGCGCAATCAGCCCTATCTGCACGTAAGACAGGGAAAGACCATGCGCTTCACATCGCCCACGCAGTTCATGGCGCAGCGCAAGTCAACCATCGACGAGGCGTGGCCCGGCGACATCGTGGGACTGCCCGACACGGGCGGCATCTTCAAGATTGGCGACACCATCACCGAGGGCGAACAACTGCACTTCCGCGGACTGCCCTCGTTCTCGCCTGAGCTGTTCAAGTACATTGAGAACGACGACCCCATGAAGGCCAAGCAGCTGCAGAAGGGCATCGACCAGCTGATGGACGAAGGCGTGGCACAGCTGTTCGTCAACCAGTTCAACAACCGTAAGATCATCGGCACCGTGGGACAGCTGCAGTTCGAAGTCATCCAGTACCGACTGGAGAACGAATACAACGCCAAGTGCCGCTGGGAACCCGTACACCTGTACAAGGCCTGCTGGATAAGCAGCGACGACGAGAAAGAGCTCGAAGCCTTCAAGAAGCGCAAGTACCAGTACATGGCTAAGGACAAGGAGGGACGCGACGTCTTCCTAGCCGACTCGGGCTATATGCTCTCGATGGCACAGCAGGACTTTGAACACATTCAGTTCCACTTTACCAGCGAGTTCTAATTACTCTGATTACTCAGAATACTCAGAACACTCAGATTACTCAGAATACTCAGATGACACGAGAAGAAGACATAAAGAATGCAGTAGAGACGATGCGCCGAGGAGGCGTCATCCTCTACCCCACCGATACCGTCTGGGGCATCGGCTGCGACGCCACCAACGCCGAGGCCGTGAAGCGGGTGTACGACATCAAGCAGCGCGACGACTCGAAGGCACTCATCTGCCTCGTCGACAGCGATGCACGCCTGCAACACTATGTCAGACAGGTGCCTGAGGTGGCCTGGCAGCTGATAGACAGCCTGAAGGACAGCGGCAGCAAACCCACCACGCTCATCCTCGACGGCGCCGTCAACCTGGCACCCAACCTCATTGCCGACGACGGCTCCATAGCCCTGCGCATCACGCAAGAAGCCTTTTCACACGAGCTCTGCTACCGCTTCCAGAAAGCCGTTGTCTCGACATCGGCAAACATCAGCGGAGAGCCCGCCGCACAGAACTTCCGCGACATAGACCCGCGCATCGTCGAAGCCGTAGACTACGTCTGCTGGAGCCGCCGCCAGGAACACCAGCCACACACGCCCAGCAGCATCATCCGACTGCGGCAGGACGGACAGGTGGAGATCATCAGGAAGTGAGGAACAAGAAATGAACCATTGACGTGATGGAGCAAGAAGGACAAAGGAAGAACTGGCTGCACCGCCTGCACGACTGGCGCAAGGAGCACATGAGCGACAAGATGTTCATCATCATCATGGCGTTCATCGTGGGACTGCTGTCAGCATTCGCGGCCTTCATCCTGCACGGCATCATCAACCTCATCGTAGCCCTGCTGACGGGACGATTCTCCAGCGATGCAGCCAACTGGCTATACCTGGTCTACCCCGTCGTCGGCATCTACCTCACCTCACTCTTCGTACGCTACATCGTGCGCGATGACATCTCGCACGGCATCACACGCATACTCTACGCCATCTCGTCGAACAAGTCGAGGCTGAAGTCGCACAATACGTGGTCGAGCGTCATCGCATCGGCCATCACCATCGGATTCGGAGGCTCCGTGGGAGCCGAGGCACCCATCGTGCTCACGGGCTCAGCCATCGGCTCGAACCTCGGACAGGTGTTCCACCTGGACCGCAAGACACTCATGACACTCGTGGGATGCGGTGCGGCTGGCGCCATCGCGGGCATCTTCAAGGCACCCATCGCCGGACTGGTGTTCACACTCGAGGTGCTGCTCATCGACATGACTATGTCGTCGCTGCTGCCCATCCTCGTCAGCTGCGTCACAGCCACCTGCTTCACCTACATCCTCAGCGGCGATGCCGCACTCTTCAGCTTCCACCTGGACAACGAGTGGAACGTGCAGCGCATACCGGCATGCCTCCTGCTCGGCATCTTCTGCGGACTGGCAAGTCTCTACTTCATACGCACCATGAGCTTCGCAGAAGGCATCTTCGCACGGTTCAAGAACCGCCCCTACGTCAAGTTGGCCATCGGCGGCACCATGCTCAGCCTCCTCATCTTCCTCTTCCCCTCACTCTACGGCGAGGGCTACCACAGCATCAACCTGCTGCTGAACGGCAAGACAGAGGCCGACTGGGGAGAAATCCTGAACGGATCGCTGTTTGCAGGACAGTCGTCGATGATTATCTTCTACGTCGCACTGGTGCTGCTCACCAAGGTGTTTGCCACATCGGCCACCAACGGTGCAGGCGGCTGCGGCGGAACATTCGCACCCAGCCTCTTCGTAGGCTGCTTTGCAGGCTTCCTCTTCTCACGCCTGTGGAACATCTACCAGATAGGCGTGTACGTGCCTGAGAAGAACTTCGCGCTGATGGGAATGGCAGGCGTCATGTCGGGTGTCATGCATGCACCGCTGACGGGCATCTTCCTCA
>CAZLPO010000092.1:0-10164 GCA_964561385.1 uncultured Prevotella sp. | reverse complement strand
AACAAGTTTCTTTGTTTTGCTCTCGACTTTTCGTACCTTTGCAGGCAATGATGAATTATAATACTAAAACCTTGTCTTCCGGCCTGCGTGTTATCCACCTGCCATTAGCATCTCAGGTGGTCTACTGCGGTTTCCAGATAGCAGCCGGCACCCGTAACGAGTGTCCGGGTGAGGAGGGCTTGGCCCACTTCTGTGAGCACATGACCTTCAAGGGGACAGCGCGCCGCAATGCCCTGCAGATTATCAATGCACTGGAAGGCTTGGGCGGCGAACTCAATGCCTATACAAATAAAGAGTGTACGGTCTTTTATGCAGCCATCGAAAAGAGTCATCTCCGGACGGCTGTCGATGTGCTGACTGACATGGTGTTCCATAGTCAGTATCCGCAGTCGGAGATTGAGCGCGAGGTGGAGGTGATCTGCGACGAGATAGAGAGTTATAACGACTCTCCGGCAGAACTTATCTACGATGAATTCGAGAATATTCTGTTTGCCGGTCATCCCCTTGGCCATAATATCCTGGGCGAGGCTGAGCACCTGCGGACCTATACTACGGCCGATGCACTACGCTTCACGCAACGTCACTACCGTCCGGATAACGCTGTGTTTTTTGCTTATGGTGATCTGGACTTCCATCGTCTGACGGAATGGCTGGAGAAGGGCTTGCTTGCCACCCCTGAATCAATGGAGAATCATGTGATATCCCGTGTCCCTGAGTTCCCGGACGCCTCGGTCGCCCCTATCGTCCGTCAGCGGGGAACCCATCAGGCCCATGTGATGATAGGTACGCGTGCGTATGCTATGAATCATCCGCGGCGTATCGTGTTGTATCTGTTGAATAACCTGTTAGGGGGACCTGGCATGAACGCACGGCTGAACCTCTCGTTACGCGAGCGTCATGGGTTGGTGTACACGGTGGAGAGTTCGATGGTGAGCTATGGTGATGCCGGTATTTGGTCGGTTTACTTCGGCTGCGACCAGCATGATGTGACCCGTTGCCGACGACTTGTCCGCAATGAACTCGACAAGCTGATGGCAAGACCGCTCAGTCAGACACGGCTGACAGCCGCCAAGCGGCAGCTGAAAGGGCAGATAGCCATAGCCTGCGACAGTCGCGAGCAGTTCGCTCTTGATTTCGGAAAGTGTTATCTGTTTGATGGAAAAGAAAGGAACCTCGATGAGCTCTTTCGTAAGATTGATGCCGTGACGGCAGAGGAGTTACAGCAGGTAGCGCGTGAGCTGTTCGTGCCCGAACGTCTGACCACACTGATTTATGAGTAACGGACGCTCCTCGTTGACAGGTGACGCTTCTTAGATGGCCATGGCCATGAAACGGCGCATCTCCTTCCGAGCCGTTCCCAGACGGTGTTCCACCGACTTATAGCCCTCGCCCAATTGGGCGGAAATCTCGCTGACCTTCATGCCACCGTAGATGTGCATCCGGTAGATCTCCCGACAATTCTTGGGAATGCGAGCCAGTCCGCGCTCCAGCTGTTCCGTCAGTTCGTTGGCGGAAATCACTGATTCCATCGATGTTTCGTTGTCTGCATGCCGTTTGATGTAGTGCTCATACTGTTCTTGTACACAGCGGTGGCGGTAGTAGTCGTATATAAGGTTACGCGCAATGGTATAGACCAGGCAGGGCAGGGTGACTTCCGTAATCATCTTGTCGGAAGTCATCAGCCGCGTAAAGACATCTTGTACGAGGTCTTCCGAGTTGCTGCTGCCACCAAGACGGCTACTGACAAAGGCCAGTAGCTCGTCACGGTGTGCGGCATAATAGGATTCTATGAGTGCAACGTTATTCATTCACTACAGGCTTGATGGTCCCGTCTTCATTGTAATAGAGTCTCTGCACTTTCAGTGAGCGCAGGTGCGTAATGTCGTTTGAAGGCACACAGTCGTGATAGAACAGGTACCACTGACCCTTGTACTCGACGATGGAGTGGTGGGTGGTCCAGCCGACAACAGGCTCGAGGATGACACCCTGATAGGTGAACGGGCCATAGGGAGAGTCACCGATGGCATAGCACAGATAGTGGCTGTCGCCGGTGCTGTAGCTGAAGTAGTACTTGCCATTGTACTTGTGCATCCATGAGGCCTCGAAGAAACGGTGGGGGTCACTGGCCTTCAGGGGCTGTCCGTCCTTATCGACAATGACCACGGGACGTGGAGCCTCGGCAAACTGCAATACGTCGTCGCTCATGCGGACCACGTTGCTTGGTATGGCAGGATCATCGGCCTTGGCAAAGAGCTCACCTTGGTGGTCGGGCGCAGCACCGAGGTCGATGAGACCATTCTGGTCGCCATATTTGCCGAAGATGGGTGCCAGACCATTAGGCAGCGGACGCCACCACTGCAGCTGACCGCCCCAGAGGCCGCCGAAGTAGCAGTAGATCTGCCCGTCGTCGTCCTTGAACACACAGGGGTCGATAGAGAAGGAACCGCGGATGGGCTGTGGCTCGGGTATGAACGGTCCTTCGGGCTTGTCGGCAACAGCCACGCCAAGATGGAAGACGCCATCATAGCCTTTGGCGGAGAAGATGAGGTAGTACTTGCCGTTCTTCTCCACGACATCATTATCCCACATCTGCTTCTCTGCCCAGGGTACCTGGTCAACATCGAGTATCACGCCGTGGTCGGTTGCCTCGTCGTTCTCGACGTCGTTCCACGACAGCACATGGTAGTCGCGCATCTGGAAGTGTCCGCCGTCATCGTCAAAGCATTCGCCGGCATCCCAGTCGTGGCTGGGATAGACATAGAGGCGTCCGTTGAACACGTTGGCCGAGGGGTCGGCCATATAGTCACTGGGGAATAGATACCTTGGTTTCATAGTCTTTTGATTTTTCGTTGTTTTGTTATTTCGGTATTACGTTATTTCGATATTACGGTATTCCGTGATTTCGGTATTTCGAGTTATTTGTAAAGCTTGATAATCTCGTTGACGACGGGCTTCTCCTTGTACTGGCGGTCGAAGAGCAGCGGATAGTTGGTGCGGCCTTTGACGGGCCAGCCGTTGAGCCAGGAACCACCGTCGCTGATGCCCCACAGGTTGATGCGGCTGATCTGTTCGCGGTGCCGATAATAGATATCGAACAGTTGCAGCCAGCGCTTCTCCACTTCCTTGGCCTTGTCGGCGGGCAGTCCGTCAACATAGGGGTTGAACCTCTGTTGTAGCTCGAAGTTCTGACTGATGTCGGCACCGCTGAACCCTTCTGGATTAGGAAGCACGTTCAGGTCAAGCTCGGTCATCATCACCTTCACGCCGCAAGCGGCAAAGGCGTCTATCGACTTCTCGTATTCCTTGAGATTGGGATAGGTGAGACCATTGTGGCTTTGCATGCCGACGCCATCAATACGCAACCCTTTTGCTTTCAGGCTTCTGACGAGGCGGCACACGGCCTCGCGCTTGCCGGGCTGTCCCATCGAGTAGTCGTTATAGTATAGTTCTGCATCAGGATCGGCCTCATGAACTGTGCGGAACGCCAGTTCAATGAATTCCTCGCCTAAAAGATTATAATATGGTGACTTGCGGAATGAGCCATCATCCTCGATGGCCTCGTTGACAACGTCCCAGCCGTGTATCTGGCCCTTGAAATGACCGACAACCGTTTTGATGTGCTTGACAAGGCGCTCTCTCAGCACCTCCTTTGAGGCCGGGCTGGCGGTATAGCCGTTGGTAAACCACCAGTCGGGAGCCTGTGAGTGCCACACCAGACAGTGGCCGATAACCTTCAAGTTGTGCTGTTGACAGTAGCTGACGAACTTGTCGGCCACACGGAAGTCGAAGATGCCCTCGGCGGGTGCCAAGGTCTCCGGCTTCATGCAGTTCTCTGCCACAGCGCAGTTGAAGTGCTTGTCCATGATGGCGTCAGCCTCCGGTACCTGTCCGTCGCTCTGCCACTGGTTGATGGCAGCCCCGATGAGACAGTATTTGCCGATGGCGTCTTTCAGTCCCTGCTGGGCCATGAGCGCCAGTGGCGCGATGACCCAGCAGAGTGATAGGAGCTTCAATCGCTTACTCATGACCGCGAGCCTCGATTTCCTGATTAATCTTGTCAATCTTCTCGTCAGTCAGTTCGTACTTCGAGATGATGAACATGGCCAGCATCAGCAGGATGGCGGGAATGACGCAGACAAGCCACAGGATACCCTCTTCGGCAACAGGCGTCTGGTCGATGGTGGCGCTGTTATAGCCAACGTAAGCCAAGACAGCCGGACCGACAATACTTCCGAAGGTCATACCGGCCTTGAAGAACAGTCCCGTCAGAGCGTTCACAATACCAGAGATACGACGGCCGGTGGTGTACTCGCCGTAGGAGATGACCTCGGGAACCAGTGCCCACATATAACCCGTGGCCACGATGACACCTGTGCTCTTGATGAACTGTGCCACGTAAATCATCATCATGCTGGGATGCTCCATCTTGGAAATGAAATAGAGCATCGCCATGCCGATGATGGCGGCACTGAGGAACAGATAGAACATATTCTTCTTTCCGACCATGCGCTTGAACCAAGGGACAAGCGGCATGAACAAGAATGCCGGAAGCGAGCCCAGAGCCATGAAGATGGACAGCTCCTGAGCTGAACCGTGCAGGTTGCTGTTCATGAAATAGGCTCCGGCAGCATTGCCGACCGACATCATTGCAAAGGCGGTAATGAAGAAGAAGGCGAGAACGCGAAGGGGGCGGTTGCGGAGGAACTCCATCCACAGGTCGCTGACCTTTACGTCTTCTGTTGACTTCTGGTCCATGACCACGCGCTCCTTACACTGCGAGAAGCAGAATGCGAGCAGGCAGAAACCGACAATGGCATAAATGGTCATGGTCGTGAACCATGCAGAGGGGTCTTTCGGCAGGCTGTCTGACGGTGCACCTGCAATCAAGGCTATGAACAGGGGAAGGCCGGAGTTGACGGCCAGACCACCGAGGTTGGCCATGAACATACGCACCGAGGTAAGGATGGTAATCTCGTTGGTGTCGCGTGTCAGCGATGAGTTCAATGCTCCGTACGGCACGTTGATGAACGTATAGAGCAGTTGCATGGAGATATAGGTGACGTATGCATAAATCAGCGACGGTGCAAAACCGTTGTAGAAGCACAGGATGGCAAAGCCCGAAAGGGGAATGCCGACATAAAGCAGATAGGAGCGGTATTTTCCGTATCGCGGGTTGCTCTTGTCGATAAGGGCACCTACTATGGGGTCCCAGATGACGTTTGCAACATTACCGACCAGGAACATGACGGCCACTGCCGACGGCGTGAGCCCGTAGATGTCGGTATAGAAGAACAGCAGGTAAGTACAGATTACCTGAAAAATCAGATTCTGGGCCAGGTCACCGGAGCCGAAGCCGATGCGCTGGAGCCACGAGAGCTTGTAAAAGCCTTTGGATTCGTTTGTCGTCATAATTTTAGATTTCTAATATTGCTGCAAAGGTACTAACTTCTCGTGAGTCCGATGTTATGTTTTGTCACAGATTTCTTTGTGAAAGTCTCAAAGGATGGATAATATACGTTAAAATGGACGATAATTGAATCTTTTTGCGTACATTTGCAGAAAAGAATCAAAGTCATACTACGATGAACCTAAAAAGAACGACCTTCTTGGTGTGCGTGATGCTGGCTGGTATGCTGGCGGCACACGGAGCAGTTAAGCTGCCACAATTATTCCAGTCGGGCATGGTCCTCCAGCGTCAGGTTGCTATTCCCGTATGGGGCTGGGCCAATCCGGGAGAACGGGTTACTGTGACCCTTAATAAGAAAAAGTGTGAAACTACGGCAGCGGCCGATGGCACGTGGCGTGTTGACATGCCAGCCATGAAGGCCGGGGGGCCTTACACCTTAGAGGTGAGTGGTGAGGACGGTGCGGTAAGCATCCTCTCTGATGTTCTTATTGGTGACGTGTGGCTCTGCTCGGGACAGTCGAATATTGACGTAACGATTGAGCGCGTTTATCCAAATTATACCGATGAAATCGATCATTTTGATATCAACAAGGTACGCCTTTTCCGTGTTCAGAATGAAACATCGACGCATGGCGTGAAGACGGATATCCGACCGACCTCTATCAACTGGAAACCATTGACGAAGCAGAACGCGTGGCTCTTTTCGGCTGTTGGCTCTTTCCTTGGCAAACGGATGTTTGAGAAGACCGGTGTGCCCCAGGGCATCATCGTCAACAGCTGGGGCGGTACGCCTATCGAAGCGTGGGTGTCGGCCGATTCCCTGCGCCGCGACTATCCGATGCTCGTCAAGAAGACGCAGTTCTTTGATAATGAGGAGTATGTACGAGCTCAGGCGCGTGCCAACATGCTGGCAAATCAGCAGTGGTCCAAATTGCTGAACGAGCAGGATCCGGGCATCGTGGAAGACTGGACGTCAGTCGGCTACGATGATAGCAGCTGGTCTGAAGTAAACCAGTATTCACAGCTTGTTCATAGTCGTAACTTTGTGGGAACACTATGGCTGCGCCAGCATGTGCAGATAGATAAGGAACACGCGGGCAAGGCTGCCCGTCTGCTATTGGGAACGCTCTTCGATTCTGATGTCACTTATCTCAACGGGAAGCAGATTGGTACTACTGGCTACCAGTATCCGCCGCGTCGCTATGACATTCCCGAAGGTCTACTGCGTGAGGGCGAGAATGTCATCACCGTGCGTTTCATCAATAAGTACGGTTCACCGCATTTCATCAAGGAAAAACCTTACCTGTTGGCCTTTGGTGACGACCGCTTTAGTCAGAACCCCATGCCCAAGGATGTGGTTGCACTTAGTGAGACGTGGCGGATACACGTTGGCACTGAGATGCCGAACTGCCCCAGCAGCGATGTGTCGTTGCAGAACCTGCCGACAACACTCTACAATGCGGTGTTATACCCGTTGGCACCTTTTGCCCTGTCGGGTGTTGTGTGGTATCAGGGGGAGTCGAACACAGGCAATCCCGCTCCCTATGGCGACCTGCTCGAGAAGATGATTGGTTGTTGGCGTGACTGCTGGCAGCGTCCTGAAATGCCCTTTGTCGTGGTGCAGCTTGCCAATCACATGGCTCCCAGTGACCAGCCTCAGAACAGTGGTTGGGCACAGTTGCGTGAAGCCCAGCGACTGACGGCACAGAAGATGGATCGGGTGGAACTGGCCACCGCCATTGACCTTGGCGAGACGGTTGACATTCACCCGCTACGCAAGAAGGAGCTGGCGGAGCGCATCGGCCAGTGCTTTGACCGTCTGGTCTTTAAGGACAAGAAAGTGATGCTGATGCCCCAGCTGCAGTCAACATATATACCCTCAGATATGAAGACCATCACGCTGAAGTTCGATCAGCCTCTGCGTCCGTGTGATGAGCTCTTTGAGTACGAGGTGGCTGGCAAGGACGGCCGTTTCGTGAACGCCAAGGCTCGCTCCGAGGGCAACACGGTCATCATCACGTCGCCCGTAGAAGGCTATCCCTGCCGCATCCGTCATGCGTGGAAGGACAACCCCATCCGACTGAATACGTATAGTCTGACGGGACTGCCCGTCGGTCCGTTTGAAAAGAATCTTGACATCGTTATCGATTATCACCTCCATCAGTAATCATTACTGTGAGCAACTATAACAAATCATCATGAATAACAAACTACTGATAACTGTGCTGGCGCTCTGCAGCACGATGATGCTGTCGGCTCAGGAGACCGTCAGCGTGTTTCTCTATTCGCCTGGCCCTGGCGACGGCCTGCATATAGCCGTGCAGGAGGGTGAGGCCTGGAAGGAGGCTGGTCGCCTCTGCTCGTCAGACTACGGCACGTGGGGTGCCGAGAAGAAAATGTTCCACCCCTCCGTCTGCCGGGCGCAGGACGGCACGTGGCGTCTGGTGTTCCAGGTGAACGACCGTGCGCCGCTCTTCGCTGCTGCCTACAGCCGCGATCTCGTCAACTGGCGTCCGCAGGACTACCCCATCATGTCGACCGCGCAGTGTCTTGAGCCCGTTGTGTTCCCTAACCCCGACGGCACGTTCGACGTCTATTACAAATCGCCTCAAGGTAAGCGGTGGACTTCGGCCACGCCCAACTTCCGTCACTTCTCACCCGACCTTGCCAGTCAGATCAGCGATGATGCCTGGGTACGCGATACGGCCACCATTGCCGGCCGGCTTTTTGAAGGCAATGGCTTTGAGATCTCTTCGATGGAATGGGTAAAAATTGAACGGCACTTCCGAAAGTCCGGCGAAGAATGGAGAAAGACGAACGAGCGGATGCACGACGATGCCAACAACGCCAATATGCCAAAGTCGCCCATCAAAGCCACACTGGCTGTTGACATGACAAGACAGAAGGCCATCAGCGACAAGCTTATTGGCATCTTCTTCGAAGACATCAGCTATGCAGCCGATGGCGGCCTGTATGCCGAACTCATTCAGAACCGTGACTTCGAGTACACTCCGAAGGATCATGGCGGGTGGACGTCCACCACTGCCTGGCACTCGGCACGACCGATAGAGATTGCCACTGAGAACCCGCTGAGCATGAATAATCCGCACTACGCGCTGTTGTGGACCGACACCCTTTGGAACGAAGGCTGGGACGGCATCGTCGTGGAGAAAGGCAAGAAGTACGACTTCTCGATGTATGTGCAGGCTGGCGGCCAGAAGCAGGACTTTTCCATTGAGCTGATAGGACAGGACGGTAAGGTGCTGGCCAAGAGCAAGCTTAAGACGAAGGCGGGCAGTTGGCAGCAATATGCAACGGTGCTGACGGCCAAGGCCGGCGATACGAAAGCGCGGCTGGCCATTGTGCCCCTGAAAGCTGCCCATGTGGGTGTCGATATGATTTCGCTGTTCCCACAAGAAACCTTTATGAACCGTAAGAACGGCCTCCGCAAGGACTTGGCACAGGTCATCGCCGACCTTCATCCGAAGTTCGTGCGCTTCCCCGGCGGTTGCATGAGCCACGGCCAGGGTTTGGAAAATATCTACCACTGGAACCATACCGTCGGACCACTGCAGGACCGTAAGCCCGACTTCAACATCTGGCACTATCACCAGACGCGTGGTCTCGGATTCTATGAGTTCTTCCAGTTCTGTGAGGACATCGGTGCCGAGCCGTTACCCGTCTTGGCGGCTGGCGTCCCTTGTCAGAATTCCGCCAATAACGCCCAGGGCATCGGCGGCCAGCAGGGCGGCATCCCGATGGACGAGATGCCCGCCTATGTGCAGGAAATCCTCGACCTCATTGAGTGGGCTAACGGTGACCCTGCCACCTCCAAGTGGGCCAAGATGCGCGCCGACGCCGGTCATCCAGCACCTTTTAATCTGAAATATATCGGCTTGGGCAACGAGGACATCATCTCGACGGTCTTTGAGGAGCGTTACGAGATGCTTGCCCGTGCCATCCGTGCCAAGTATCCCGATATCAAGATTTGCGGCACCGCCGGCCCGTTCCATGCGCCGAGTGCCGATTATCAGGAAGGATGGGATTTTTCCCGTCGTCATCCCGATTTGCAGTATATGCTTGACGAACACTATTATGAGTCGACGGGTTGGTTCATGCACAACCGTCACTACTACGACGACTACGACCGCAATGGCGCAAAAGTCTATCTCGGCGAGTGGGCTGCCTCTACCAAGGTCAAGCGCCCGAACATCGAGACGGCACTGGCAGAGGCGCTCTATCTGACGGATATCGAGCGCAATGGTGACGTTGTCGAGATGACCTCGTATGCGCCGATGCTCTCGAAGGACGGCCATTCGAACTGGAACCCCGACATGATTTACTTCTCGAACACCGATGTCCGCATCACACCGGCCTATGAGGTGCAACGGCTTTTCTCTGTCTATGGTGGCGATACCTACGTTACTTCACAATTGACAATGGACAATTCGCAATTTGCGCATCGCGTGGGTGCCAGCGTTGTTCGCAACGCCAAAACTGGAAAAACCTACCTTAAACTGGTCAACGCCCTGCCTGTGGAGCTGAGGCTTGACGTCACCGGTATCGATATCCCCGCTACGGCTGAGACCGAAGGCTTTGCCGGTAAGCCCGAGGAGCAGCGTCTGACCATTACCAAAGGTGAGGCTGGTACTTCGATGGTGCTTCCTCCCTATTCGTTGCGTGTCATCAAACTGTAAATATATGATGAAGAAATCACTTTTAATGTTGGCAATAGCCACTGCCACTACTATCCAGGC
>CAZLPO010000091.1:0-10189 GCA_964561385.1 uncultured Prevotella sp. | reverse complement strand
GCAGGGCTCTTTTCGTTGGTCATGCTGCCTGTCTGCGCAATGTGAGGTCGGGAAAAGTCATGGAGACAGCCCGGCTAAAAGTAAAACAAGTTGTTTTGTTGTTATTGGAGACGTTCTTTCGAGTGAAAGGGATAATCTCTTTGAAGGTAAAACAAGTTGTTTTACTTTAAGAGGTGACATCTTATATGTCTACTTTATACTTGCCTAAGCATCTCGACTAAGCGGACCATTTGGTTAGGGATGCGTATTTGCTGCGGACATTTGGAGAGACATTCTTCGCAGTCCTGGCATTGTGATGCCCATGTCTTCTCGTCGGTAAGTGCCTGCTTGTATCCATTAATGAAAGCCAGTTTCCGTTCGGCATAGTCGGCAGCTTGCCTGTCTGGTAACGGTAGCAGGTGGCTGTTGACGGCTTCGTTATAGAAGGCGAAGTTGGCGGGAATGTCGACGCCGTATGGACATGGCATACAATACGCGCAGGTGGTGCAGGGGATGGTGGGGAAGCCTGCCATTTGGTCGGCGATGTTTGCCAGCAGCTTATTCTCGTTGTCGGTGCAGGGGTCTAAGGGCGAGAATGTGTTGATGTTTTCCATTAGGTGGTCCATGTTGTTCATGCCACTGAGTGTGGTGAGAATGTTCGGGTAGGAGCCCACCCATCGGAACGCCCATCGTGCGGTACTATCGTCGGGGCGTACAGCCTTCAGTTGGTCGGTCAGCTCTTGTGCCATGCGCCCGAAAGCTCCACCGCGCAGTGGTTCCATGACCACACATTGTACGCCCGTTTTCTCGCATTTGTTGTAGAGGTATTCGGCATCTGTGTCGTGCCGTCGTCCCTGTCGCATGGAGGCGTGTCTCCAGTCAAGGAAATTCATTTGTATCTGTACGAAGTCCCAATGGTATTCGTCTTGCCGGTCCAAAAGCCAGTCGAAGTCGCTGACGTCACCATGGTATGAGAATCCGAGGTGCTTGATGCGTCCAGCCTCGCGCTCCTTCAGCAGGAAGTCGAGGATGCCGTTATCGAGGAATCTTCCTTTTAATGAGTCCATCCCGCCACCGATGCTATGCAGCAAGTAGTAGTCAAGATAGTCGACCTTGAGTCGTTCGAATGACTGCTCGTACATGCGTTTCGAGGCATCGAAGGACCATGAGCGGGGATTTTGGTTCGACATCTTGGTTGCTACGTGGAACTGCTCTCTCCTAAAGTGTGCGAGGGCGTTGCCTGTCAGCACTTCAGACTGACCGCCCATGTACATCGGTGCGGTGTCGAAGTAGTTGATGCCGTGGGTGATGGCATAGTCCACCAGTTCGTTTACTTGTTCCTGGTCGTTGGGCAGTCGCATCATGCCGAATCCCAACAATGAGATCTGTTCGCCGGAGCCCCGCTGTACGCGGTAGGTCATGTGGTTTGTAGGTGTTTCTTTCTCCTTGTTCCTTGCCAGGCCGTTGAGCGGTTCTAGTGCCATCATTGCCATTGCCGATCCGGCTCCTATTCCTAATCGTCGCAGGAACTCGCGTCGACTCATGTCTGTTTTCTTGTTCTGTGTCATAGCATTTCGTATTGGTTGTTGTTTTGGGTCATCTCGTGTGCAAATTTACGAAAAATGAGGGAAATGCAAAAGAAAACGTGCCCAAAATCCTAACTGCATGCATAATTAGGCATTATTTTGTGAAAAAGTCAGTAACTTTGCATCCGTTATGAAAGATAATTCTGAGGAACGTTTCCCTTTGGTCGACGAGTCGGGTCGTGTTGTCGGTTCTGCTACCCGTGGTGAGTGCCATAATGGCTCGCGCCTGCTTCATCCTGTCGTCCATCTGCATGTGTTCAATTCACGTGGCGAACTCTACCTTCAGCGTCGCCCTGACTGGAAGGACATTCAGCCCGGCAAATGGGATACCGCCGTTGGCGGTCATGTCGACTACGGCGAGACCCCTGAGGAGGCATTGCTTCGGGAGGTTCGTGAGGAACTGGGTATCACAGATTTCATTGCAGAGCCGCTTGGTAGCTATGTCTTTGACAGTCAGCGCGAACGCGAGTTGGTATATGTCAACCGGACTGTCTATGACGGTCCGATCCATCCTTCGGAGTCTGAACTTGCCGGTGGCCGTTTCTGGACGGCTCATGAGATTCAAGATGCCATCGGTCAAGGTGTTCTTACCCCAAATTTCGAGTCAGAGTACTTACGCATTGTCCTTGACAAATCCGTATGACTGTCACTCGCAACCGGCCAGTCCACAGAAGGCAGCGTAGGGACAGGTGCGGCAGACATCGGTGTTGTCGGTAGGAACGAAAGCGATGGCAGGGTTGAAGATTTCCTCAATTTTCTCGTCGAGCAACTGCATGAAATGGTCACCCTCTGGGGTGGCCATATCTGTGATAGGCCCTTGCCCAACTTGCAGGACGGGATTGTAGTCTTTGATGCCAGCATGCTGGATGAACAGTAGGGCAGGAACGACCCGCTTTTGTGGAGCGTGAGGGGCAGAACGTGAAGTATCCTGGGCGACCAAGCGGGCGTAGAGCAGCGTCTGCAGGTAGTAGTCGTTGTGGTTGTGTAGTTGGGCGGGATCGAAGATGTCATCTACGGTCTTCATGGCCTTCAGACGGTGGGCACCGGTTTTGTAGTCGACAACGCGGACTTGCTCTATACCGTCGCGGTCTACGAGGTCGAGGCGGTCTATGCGTCCGCCGATGGTGGTGTCGATGCCGAGTGAGCGGATAGTGTGGGGTCTGACAACGTCCTGTTCGAGTCCCAGGATGGTGAAGGGTGTGAGCTGGCGGTCGAGTGTGAGGAGCTGGCGTAGGTATAGAATAATGACCTGTCGACTGATGAGCTGCAATCCATTGAGTTGCAGTTCTTTGCTCTTGGCGGTCGAGGGATTTTTATCGAAGAGGTTTTTCCTGATTGCGGCATCGACGGCTCGTACGATGTCGACCTTGTTTTTGAGTACGGCATCTATGTCGGCGGCCAGGATGGTGGTGTTCCTTTGCATCATCTTTTCGTAGAGCAGCTGGGCAGCATCGTGGAAAACGTTTCCGAACTGGCGGCTGTCCATCGTATCCTCATCGTTCTCATCGGGCTCGTGCAGTCCTTCGACGTAGTTGTAGTAGAATTGTAGAGGACAGCGCATATAGCGGTTGATGGCGGTAGGGGTGAGCAGGGGAAAGGGGACGTGAGACGTGTTGGCGGAGACGGAGAAGCGACGGCGGAGGACATCGAGAACGGTTAAGCTCTTTGAGATAGGTTGCGGTTGGTGACTGGTAATGTGTTGGCCGCCCTGAAGCGTCAGCTGGCGGACTGGGGTGGTGCTCTCGACCAGCAGCTGCAGCATGAAGCGCGACATCTCGCCTGTGTGGCCGTCGGTGGTAGCGTTGTTGTAGCAGAGCGTGACGTCGTGGGCACGGCTCAACAAATGACGGAAATAATATTGGTAGATGGCCACCTTGTTGTCGATGGTGGTCAGGCCGAAGGCCTTGCGAAGACTGTAGGGGATAAATGACGAGTCGCTGACGCCCCGCGGCATGTTGCCCTCGTTTGTGGAGAGTACCAGCACGTGGTCGAAGTCGAGGTTGCGCGTCTCGAGCACACCCATGATCTGTAGGCCGACAGCGGGCTCACCATGGAAGGGAACTGAGGTCTGCTGGACAAGTTGCGTGACGAGCCGCTGCAGGGTGCTGGTGTCAACGGCGAGGTCGCCGCTCTCGATGAGACCGATGAGGCGGTTCAGCAGTGTGTAGGCGCGGAAGAGCGTCTCAGCAGTGAAGGCATCGGGCTGCAGTGTATTGGCAAGCGTAGTTACCAGCACGGCGATGTGGCGGAGAAGATCAGCATTAGTGACGTCAGCGTCCTTTCCTTCGGAGAAAGGAGCGTACTGTAGTTGTTCACGATCAAGATTGCGGGCGTAGGGGTGGCGCAGCAGAGCGCGGACATAGCGCGGACGGAAACGGCGGCGCTGTCGGTCGTAGCCCAGCGTGTGAAGGGTCAGCAGCTGCTGGATGAACGAGGCGATAGGGGCTTGCTGTAGTGGGTAGCCAGTGGTGATGTTGGCATGAAGTACCTCGGGCGGCAAACAGTGGATGACGGTGCCTAACAGTGCCTCATCGCAGAGGACGATGGCCGTACGGCGGCCGTCAGCAATGCGGCAACCCTCGCGCAGCCACTGTGTGGCGTAGTGTGCCTGGATATTCTCGGTTGGTGCGGCGACGAAGGTAATCTCCTTCGGGGCAATGTGCTCGTCGTCGCTATAGACTTCAGCCTTACCCTGCTGTCGCAGGGTGTCGATGAGTCGTAGTTCAACCTGTTGCATGAGGTTGAAGCCAATGAAGAGGTAGCGGTCGTACTCGAAGACGAGGCTGTCGTCCTCTGCCACCTGACGGTAGAGCGCGCCCTCGTAGGCCAGTCCCTGGCGGCGCAGGAACTCGTTGTATTCGTGGTAGATGTTGCCCATGTTCGACCATAGGCGCAGGAATCGCTCTTTGAGTTCGCTGTTGTGGCTGTCGTTGAAGTTTCCGAAGAACTTGCGGATGATGGCGCGCTGCTCATCGGTAAGGTAGCTCGAGTCGTCTAGTTCGTGGATGTTGCTCAGGTTCGAGAAAACTTGGCTTGCCGGTGCCATGTTTTTGTCGATGTCGTCGAAGTCGGTAAGCAGCAGCTGTCCCCAGCCGTAGAAGTGGTCGAGCGACTCATCGTAGCCGGTGACGCGGGTGTAGACGCGGTGTAGGTCGCAGACGAGTTTGATGTTGTCGGCCACCTGTAGCTGACTGTGGCGGCGGAACAAGTCGCTGATAGTGATGTAGGCAGGCGACCAGACGGGACGTCCGGCAAGGCGAGCCAGCGCATCGTTGAGGAACAGCGAGGCGCGCTTGTTGGGGAAGACGACGGCAGTGCGCGACAGGTCAGTGCCGTACTTTTGCAGAATGTCCTGAGCAATGTGTTCGAGGAAGGTGGGCATGGGCTTATAGGACTTATGAGACGTATAGGACTTATGAGGTAACTTCAACGATGCGGTTGGCATAGACATACCAAAGGAAGCCGCTGATGGATGTGTGGCCCATCTGACGGAGCAGTTCCATATATTGGCGCACCTGGTCGTGATACTCGGCATGCTCGTTACCGAACTTGAAGTCGACTACCACCCACTCGTGGCCATCGGTCATGACACGGTCGGGACGCCGCTCGACCACTTGTCCGTCGACGATGCTGAGGATGGTGCACTCGCTGAACAGTGTCCAGCGGTCACTGAACCAGTCGGCCACCTTTGGGTGCTCCAGTCGGCGACGCAGCATTGTGGTGATGCGTTCGGCGGTGAGGTCGTCATTGTAGAGCACCCCGTCGAGCTGCAGTCGTTGCAGGGCGCTGTCGATGTCTGCGGTGGTGCGTATGTTTGAGAAAATGTTATGGAGTACGCTGCCCAGCTGGATGTAGCTGTTCGCTGTCTGCTCGTCATCATCGCCGCTGATGAAGTCGCGGCTCTGGTTGCTCTGACGGAAGGCCACACGGTTGTTGAACGACTCGATACTGACGTGACAGGGGGTAGGCGGCATGAGGAAGACGTTCTGTGGCTCATAGGACTTATGGGCCCCATGGGCCTCATGGGACTTATGGGACTCATAGGCCCCATACTCATAGTGAAGCACGGTGTCTGCATCGCTCTCGCCGCTGAGGGTGCCGTCGATGAGGGGCAGAACGGTCTCGATGACAGCCGAGCGCGATGACTTGGCGCCACGACGGCCGATGACATAGAGGCGCTGGGCGGCACGGGTGAAGGCCACGTAAAGTAGGTTCAGATTATCGACGACGTTCTGCAGGTGCTCGTGGCGGTAGTCGCCCTCGTAGATGGTGCCCGTCATACCCTTCTGGCTGTAGTCGATGGGCACGAGTGGCAGGTCGCTGAACGGAGCCTCCGTGGGACGGCACCAGAGCACGTTGTCGTTCTGCTTCTCCAACTGCCAGTCGCAGAAGGGGCAGATGACATTGTCGAACTCCAGTCCCTTGGACTTGTGTATGCTGATGAGTCGTATGCCGCTGAGCTCATCGCTTTGGATGGTCTTGGAACACAGGTTATCGTCCCACTCGCACAGAAAACTGTCGATGTCGCTGCCGTTGTCGGCGGTGAAGTCGGCCAGATGGTCGTAGAAGGCGCAGACGTAGGCACTCTGGTCGTCGAAGCGGTTGAGCTGGAAGTGGATGAACAGCTGCTCTACAAGTTCGTAGAGTGGCAGACGCAGCAGGGCCTCGGTGTCTTCGGGCAGAGTGCAGCCGGCTATTTTAATAAGGTACGCGCGTGCCAGCTGGTCGTCGGGCCGTATGAGCAGCTGAAGGGCGTTGACAATGATGTTCACCGATAGTGAAGCGTCCAGGCGGAAGGCCTCGTCGCTGACGATGCTGACCTCGCCGGGCATCTGCTCGGCAAAGTATTTTGCGATGACAGGGATGAGGTTGTTGGTGCGCACGAGGATGGCGATGCGGCTCTGTTCGATGCCGTCTGTCAGCAGTTGCCGCACTGTGTCGGCCAGCAGGCTGAGTGTGGTCTCCTGATAGTCGGTAGCCGGCAGCAAGTCGATGCTTACGTAGCCGCTGTCATCGCGCCGTTCGGGGACGTGCTGCTCGACGCCGGCGTAAGCCCGTTGCAGCTCCTCGGCCTCCGGCATGTCGCCGAGCTCTTGGTGCTCCAAGCGAGCCGCCTCACGGAAAAATGCGTTGTTGAATTCAACGACGCGGCGCGACGAGCGGTGGTTGGTGTCGAGCGGACGCTCACAGATGCTGTCGGCGGGAAACTGACTTTGGATGTCGTTGAGCAGTCGCCAGTCGCCGCTTCGCCATCGGTAGATGCTCTGTTTGACGTCGCCGACGATGAGGTTCTGACTGCCCTCGTGGCTCATCGTCTCCTGTAGTAGCACGCGGAAGTTCTTCCATTGGACTGTGGACGTGTCCTGAAACTCGTCAATCATGATGTGCTCCAGCTGTGTACCTATCTTCTCGAAGATGAAGGGCGAATCGCTGTCGCTGATAAGGGCACTCAGTATCTGTTGGGTGTCGCTGAGCAAGAAGCGGTTGGACTCGCGGTTGAGCTGCCGCACACGGTTCTCGATACTGTCGAGCAGGCGCAGTTGGCTGAGGTGGCGCAGTGTGAGGTTGGCACTCTGGTAGAGTCGCCATTGGCGCGGACGCTCGTCGAAGGCCTGTCGCAGCAGTTCGCCCAGCGGTCCGTCGGCCAAGGCGTGTATCTGCTCGCTTCGCTTACTGGTCTTTGTGTACCACTTTGTCGGGTTTCCGAGACAGTTGAGGGCTGTATCGTTCTCGATGGACGGTTCGAAGTTGCCTTCCTTCAGCTTGTTGAAGAAGCTGGCGATGCCGCGCTTCTTGTTGGCGAAATCATCAGGGGTCAGGTTCTCCGCCTCGAGCGTCTCGAAGAACTTCTTTCCGATATCCGTCATCCGTTTCTCCGCTGCCGTACGCAGTTCCTGTAGCGTTTTCGTGTAGCGATCGAAGAATCCTGGTTCCTTGAGTCGTTCGCTGAGCACTTCGCTCTCGGCTTTGTAGTAGTCGCGGAAGATGGTCCGTCCGAACTGCTTGATTTGTCCGATGACGTTCCACGAGCGGTCTTCGCTGATGTTGTCCATGATGTAGCGCATGATCCACGTCAGCATGACATCGGTGGTTTGCAGGTCCTCTATGAGCTGGTCGACAGCCACCTCTTCCACTTGATAGTCGTTCAGTCCGACGCGCAGATTGGCTGTCAGATCGAGTTCGTGGGCAAGGTTACGCAGCACGCTCTGGAAGAATGTGTCGATGGTCTCCACACGAAAATAGTTATAGTTGTGAAGCAGGTTGTTAAGTGCTATGCCCGCCCGTTGGCTGACTATGTCGTGCTCCAGCTGGAGTTCTTCGCACACGCGATCCATGTATGTCTGTGAGTCGGGCAGCTGCTTCCACAGACCGTAGAGCTGGCTGAGAATGCGCGTCTTCATTTCTTCCGTCGCCTTGTTGGTGAAGGTGACGGCCAAAATGTTCCTGTAAGCCTGTGGGTTGTCAACGACGAGCTTGATGTACTCGACGGCCAGGCGGAAGGTCTTGCCGCTGCCGGCGCTGGCCTTATATACGGTAAGTGGCTTGGATGTTACCATCTTCTGAATAGTTCAAAGGTAAATTTGCATTCGAATTCCTGGAAGTCAGTGTTGAGGAAACTGGTGAACAGTCCGATGGTGACGAACCTGGTCGTGAATCCGTAACCCAACTCGTAATAGGGGCGGGTATGGTCGATGCTCAGGCCGCTCAGGTAGAATCGCTCACGTTCCATGAAGTGTCCTGCGACAGGTAGCCACGACAGCAGCAGCATAGGCGAGTCGTACGACAGATTTGCACGGGCGTAGTAGCGCGACTCGTTGTACCAGCGACTGTTCAGCAGCTGGAAGTTACCCGTCCAGTCGTCGTCCCAGCCCTCGGGGAGGTTGTTGTCGCGGAAGTTGGCATAGTCGACGAAGTAGTTTCCCTTTTTGCGTGAGTAGAAACCCGCTCCCACACGGATGTTCAGCGTGCGCATGGGCTCGATGGCATGTTTGATAGAGCCGTCGAACTCCCACCGTTCGTAGTCGATGTTTGACCGGTTGACGCCCTTGATGCCGCGTTCGTAGTCAATGGTGAAGAGCGGGCCGCGTGTCCAGGGCCGCAGCTTGAAGGACAGCACGGGTGCAAAGCTGCGGTACTCGGTGGGCTTGCCGTAGCGTCTCATCTCCTCGGGCTCATAGGCCGTACGCCGGTGGAAGGTGACACCCGACTCGATGTCGATCCAGTCGAAGAGCATGATGTTGTTCGTGAGACGCAAGTAGTTGTCGTCGAACGTGTCGAGGTTCTTGTCGTGCAAGTCAAGCGAGTCGCCGTGTTCCCGCTGAATCTCATTGACGATGCTGGCGTGGCGTGTGCGGTTTCCGTTGCCGTACACCAGTTCGACATAGCCGTCGCGCTTGGGATTATATGTGAAGCGCAGGGGCAGGGTGAAGTAGAACTTCCTGAACTTGAAGTTATAACCCAGCTGCGGGTTGAAGTTGAAGTAGCGGTGTGCATTGAAGTAGTAGTCTGACTTCATCTTAATCTTATAAGCCACACCATAGCGGTGGCTGAAGCTCAGGTACTGTGGACTGAGCAGCGGGTAGATACGCAGCGAGGCGTTGTCGGACCGTGCGCGGATGCTGGTGACAAGGTTCTCGCCGATGGCATCGAAGACGTCAGAGACCCTGAAGCTCTTGGGCTGCTGACTCACTGGCTTCGCTACAACCGGACGAGCGGGGTGAAGGGAGTCGTAGTGGTTATAGATGTCTTGCTCGGCTATGGAGAGCGGGATGGGGCGCAGTTCCTGCAGCCGTTGGCGGTCGTGTACGTTGCGCATGCTGTCGGGCAACTCCTGCGGACAGTCGTATGCGGCCTCGAAAGCGGCGTCGATGCGGTTGCCCGAGAAGTTGAACTTGGCCTTGGTGAAGCAGAATGTCGGAAGCAGCGAGCGTGCTCCCTCTTCGCCCATGATGGCCTCTGTGTGGAAGGCGATGCCGTCGAAGTCGCCCGCAAGGATGGTCTGTGTGATGCGTCCCGTCTCCTTGTCGACAAAGGCAAAGCCGCTGATGAGCTGTGTGTTCTTGTTGTGGCGTGGCTTGAAGGTCACCTTGCACTGTCCGTCGTCCAGTTCTTCAACGGTGTATTTATAGTAGCGTCGGTTGCACGTGTTGAAGGGCGACAGCGTGTGGTTAGGGTAGATGGTCGGGGCGTAGAGGTTGGGCGTCAGGAACTCCAGGATGGGCTTCATGGCTTTCCGGTAGTGCGGCACTGTGCCCCACACCAGCTGTTGCTTGCTCTCGTATTTGTTGATGCTCTTGAACTTCAGCTTGCTGTAGGACTCCATGAGGAAGTGACGCTCGCCTCTGGCCAGGGGATACATCGAGGGAATGAGCCACAGCGTGGCGTTCCGCTTGTCTATGTCGTAGCGGAATTTCATATAGACATTGCGCTCCACGCCTGTGATGTCGTGGGTGAAGACCTCTCGGTAGCTGAAGATACGGTTCAGCAGGACAGAGTCCTTTGCGGACTTTGCAGACAAAAAACTGGGCATTCCCGTGAGGATGCCCAGTATCAGAACCAATATCCTAGTGCATTTCACGACCCCAAAATTACAAATAAATCTTGAAGCCGCAAAATTTTTAACC
>CAZLPO010000090.1:0-10263 GCA_964561385.1 uncultured Prevotella sp. | reverse complement strand
TCGACTTCCCGCGTAATGCACAGGTCGAGGAGATTGACTGGGAACCGAAGAAGGTGGACTTTGTCCGCTCCTATGTGCCTTATCCCAAGCTGGATAGCGAAGCCGTACGTCAGGCTGCAGAACTCATCAACCATGCCAAGCGTCCGTTGGCGCTGGTCGGTCAGGGTGTAGAGCTCGGCAATGCTCAGGAGGAGCTGAAGACATTCCTGGAGAAGGCTGACATTCCTGCCGGCCGTACCATGCTGGGTCTCTCGGCTCTGCCGTCGAACCACCCGTTGAATGTTGGTATGCTGGGTATGCATGGTAACTATGCCGTGAACCTGAAAGAGCAGGAGTGTGATGTGTTGATTGCCATCGGTATGCGCTTTAGTGACCGTGTGACGGGCAATGTGAAGACCTATGCCAAGCAGGCCAAGATTATCCATCTGGACATTGACCGGAGCGAGATAGACAAGAACGTGAAGACCGACATTGCTGTGGTGGCCGACTGCAAGGAGTCGCTACCCGCGCTGACTGCCTTACTCCAGAAGAATAATCATCAGGAGTGGCGCGACTCGTTCAAGGAGCTGGATGAGAAAGAACGGCAGAAGGTGATAGAGCCGGCTATCCATCCGAAGGAGGGTCCGCTGTTGATGGGCGAGGTCGTTCATGCAGTGGCCGAAAAGGCAGCCGATGATGCGATCCTCGTAACGGATGTTGGTCAGAACCAGTTGTTTGCAACCCGTTACTTCAAGTATCACCACAAGCGCAGTATCTGCACCAGTGGCGGACTCGGTACGATGGGATATGGTCTGCCAGCGGCCATCGGTGCCACCTTTGCAGCCCCCGACCGTCAAGTCTGCTGTTTCATGGGTGATGGAGGTTTCCAGATGTGCATCGAGGAGCTGGGTACCATCATGGAGCAGCAGGCTCCGGTAAAAATGATTCTGATGAACAACCATTATCTGGGTAATGTCCGCCAGTGGCAGGATATGTTCTGGATGCGCCGTAAGTCGTTCACCAAGATGCTTAATCCGTGCTACGAGCTGATAGCCCAGAGCTATGGTATACCCTATCAGGCGGTTACGGACCGTCAGGACCTTGCCGCCGCTGTGGAGCGGATGCTCAGTACCGATGGTCCGTTCATCTTGGAATGTGCCATTAAGGAGGACGATGATGTGCTGCCGATGACACCGCCGGGCATGAACGTAGACCAGATGATGCTGGAGGTTTGACGCTCCGCTAGTTAATAATGAATAGTGAATAATGGAAAAGAAGAAACTATATACCCTGTTGGTCTATTCGGAGAACGTGGCTGGTATTCTGAATCAGATTACTGCCGTGTTTACGCGTCGCCAGGTCAATATTGAGAGTCTGAACGTGTCGGCTTCGAGTATCCCTGGCGTGCATAAGTACACCATCACCGCTTGGAGTGATGAGGACCAGATTGTCAAGATTACCCGACAGATAGAGAAGAAGATTGACGTGGTGAAGGCCAATTATTTCACCGATGAACAGCTGTTCATACGCGAATCGGGACTATACAAGCTCTCGGCGCCGAAGGTCATGGAGAACCCTGAGATATCGCGTACCATCCGTCGTGCCCAGGCCAGCATCATCGAGGTAAATCCCACGTATGTCATTGTGCAGATGCATGGTGTGACGGAAGACATTATCTCGCTGTACCGTGCCCTTGACTCGTTCGGCTGTGTGTTGCAGTACACCCGCTCCGGCCGTATTGCTGTGACGCGTGGTATGCAGGAGCAGGTTAGCGAATTCCTGGAAGAGCGAGAGAAAACAAATACGGATTAAGTTTTTCGTTTCCTATAAGAATATGGATAAAGTAGGAAAATATTTGTTTCTGGCCGAGCCGTTTCACTGTGACTTCAGTGGTCGCCTGTTTATGGGGCATCTTGGCAACCACCTACTCAATGCTGCCGACTTCCATTCGTCGGCCCGCGGGTTTGGTATGCAGTATCTGCTGGGTATCAAGCGGTCGTGGGTGCTCTCGCGTCTGGCCATAGAGATGACGGAGATGCCTGAGATGTATACCAAGTTTAATGTCGAGACGTGGGTGGAGTCGGCCATGCGCTACTTCACCTCACGTAATTTCGCCGTTGTTGGCGAAGACGGGAAGGTCTATGGCTACGGCCGTAGTATCTGGGCTATGATCGATACGGAGACGCGTCAGCCGACGGACATCTTCTCCATTGACAATGGTGCCATCAACGACTGGATAGTCGGTGACAAGCCGTGTCCCATCGACAAAGGCGGTCGTGTGAAGATGAGCGACCAGGCAGAACTGGTTCGTACCATAGATACCTATTATAATGATGTGGATATCAATGGTCACATCAATTCGGTGAAGTACATTGAGCATGTGCTCGACTTATGGCCGATAGCGTGGTATCAGGAGCACAGCATCAGGCGTTTTGAGATAGCCTATGTGGCTGAAGCCCATGGTGGTGACCAGCTCTCGATGTACAAAGAACCGGCGGGTGATGCCTCGTACAATGTACGTATTGTCCGCTCCGACGGTACGGAGTGCTGTCGCTGTAAAGTAGATTTTAACCAATAAAACGATATGCTATGAATAAGAAGTTAGTTCTTTTAGTTTTTGGCTGTTGGCTGTTGGCATTTGGCTCACTGGCATACGGTCAGGAGGCTGCCAAGAGCGAATTGCAGCAGCGTGCTGAGGCCGTTGACACGAAAAAAAGCATTGGCTCGGCCCGTTCGCTGTATATACAGGCATTCAGTGACTATGCTAACAAAGGGCAGATAAGTCAGAGTGTGGAGTGTGCCGTCAAGGCCACCGCTCTGTATTATAGGGAGAACTTCTACAAGGAAGCCTTTGACCTCTTGCGCCGCGCAGAGCAAGTGATTGCCTCGGCTAAGCTTGATGCCAGTGCCAATGCTGCGCTGCGTTACCAGACGACCAAAGAGCGCCTGCAGATGTATGTCAAGCTCCGTAAGGTTGAGAGTGCAAAGGACCAGCTGAAGAGTATGGACTACCTCGCAAACCTCTCAAATGACGAGAACGTCAAGAACGACCTGCTCTATCAGAAGGCCATATACTACTACACGTTCGGCCAGAACGCCATGGGTAACGCCGTCTTCAAGGAGATGGCCAACAAGCTGACGGCCAGTAAGGAATACGACAAGGTGGACGAGGTGTACAAGACGCTGATAGCTAACGGCCGTCGTAGCAACAATGGCCAGATGATTGCGCAGTCGTATAGCAATTACATGGCATGGAAGGACTCCACCACAGCCCTGAAACATGCTGATGAGGTGAACGAACTGAAGCAGCAGATTGCTGACAACGAGGCGTTGATAGCCGAGAAGGATGGTAGTCTCTCCACGCGCCGCTTCTTCATCATTGCCCTGTGCGTCCTGTCGGCCGCCCTGGCAGCCGCTTTGATTTTTGGCGCTATTGTGCTACTGCGTTACATGGTTCTGACGCGCAAGCAGAAGTCGACCATCCGTCTAGCCAACGAGAGCAATGCCCTGAAGGCCAAGTTCATCAGCAACATCAGTGCTCAGCTGGAGCCTACCATCAAGAAGCTTGACAGTCGCATCCCAGAGGTGAAGGCATTACTCGACTTCTCTGATCATGTGCAGGTGCTGTCGGAGCTGGAGAACAAGCCTGCCGACGAGCTGACGCAGGAGAACCTGAAGATGCCGCCGTTCTGCGAGAGCATGATGGACCAGATTCGCGACAAGGTGAAGACCGACGTCACCCTGACGGTCAATGCCCCCAACATGAGTGCCGACATCTGCAAGGAGTATGTCTCGCACATCCTGCAGCATCTGCTGAACAACGCTGCCCAGTACACACCTGCCGGTGGCGCTGTTTCCCTGGAGTTCAAAAAGCGTGGCCCGCATGCCTGCCAGTTCCTTGTTTCAGACACGGGCGAGGGAATTCCCGAAGAGAAGCGCGAGGACGTGTTCAAGCCCTTCCTTGAGGTGCGCGATCTGACAACTGGCGATGGTCTGGGCCTGCCTATCTGTAAGCAGATGGCACTGAAGATGAACGGCGACCTCACGATTGACTCCGCTTACAGCAAAGGCACTCGTTTTGTGCTCGATTTGCACGTATAGAGGTTAATTTGCTATAAAAGTGACGGAATATTTGGCTATTTCGTCACTTTTTGCTATTTTTGCGGACGATTTTTTAGTTAACCCCTTGTCGCTCCCTCGTGCAGGGCGTGAGTGGACTTACAAAAGGCACCCTCGGGAAGGGTCGCGCAGTTCGTCGGGGCATGTATAACATTTAATAATTAAGCTATTATGGCAGAAATGAATTTTGGTGGCGTTATCGAGAAAGTAGTCACCAGCAAGGAGTTCTCACTCGAGAAAGCACGTGAAGTATTGAAGGACGAAGTGATTGCCGTCATCGGTTATGGTGTGCAGGGTCCCGGACAGGCCTGCAACCTGCGTGACAACGGCTTCAACGTCATTGTCGGACAGCGTCAGGGCAAGACCTACGACAAGGCTGTCGCTGACGGTTGGGTACCAGGAAAGACCCTCTTCTCGATTGAGGAGGCTGCCGAGAAGGGTACTATTCTCTGTATGCTTCTGAGCGATGCTGGTCAGATTCAGCAGTGGCCCACCATTAAGAAATATCTGAAGCCCGGCAAGACGCTGTACTACAGCCATGGCTTCGCCATCAACTGGAGCGATCGCACAGGTGTTGTTCCTCCGAAGGATGTTGATGTGATTATGGTGGCCCCCAAGGGTAGCGGCACGAGCCTTCGAACGATGTTCTGCGAGGGTCGTGGTCTGAACTGCTCTTATGCCATCTACCAGGATGCTACCGGCAAGGCTACGGAGAAGACGCTCGCCTTCGGTATCGGTATCGGTGCCGGCTATATGTTCGAGACGACATTCCAGCGTGAGGCAACCTCAGACCTTACAGGTGAGCGTGGCTCGCTGATGGGTGCCATCCAGGGTCTGCTGCTCGCTCAGTACGAGGTGCTCCGTGAGAATGGTCACTCTCCCTCGGAAGCTTTCAACGAGACTGTTGAGGAGCTGACACAGAGCCTTGGCCCGCTCTTCGGTGCCAAGGGTATGGACTGGATGTATGCTAACTGCTCAACCACCGCACAGCGTGGCGCTCTGGACTGGGCTCCCCGTTTCCACGACGCCATCAAACCGGTCATGGAGTGGCTCTACTACTCGGTGAAGACGGGTAACGAGGCACAGATCACCATCGATGCCAACTCAAAGCCCGACTACCGCGCCGGACTGGAGAAGGAGCTTGAGGCTATGCGCAACCAGGAGATGTGGCGTGCTGGCGAAACCGTCCGTAAACTGCGTCCTGAGAATCAGGAAATCTAAGTCGAACGCACTCATGTTTATTACGATAAAAGGCTCACCTCAAGGTGAGCCTTTTATCGTAAAGATCCAAGTGCATGCTATTTCCCGCCAACGATTTTCGAGATATCCATCATCATGCCACCGTTGCCGGTCATAATCTGGGGCATCTTACCGTCCCACTTCTCTATCATATCCTCTTGAACAATCATTGGAGAGAGTGATGCCGCAATGGTGCGGTTATAGTAGGCTTCAGCATCGGCCTTGATCTTCATGGCCTTCGCGTTACCCTCGGCTTTGGCGACGGCAATCTTGGCATTAGCCTCGGCCTCTTTCACCTCGTTCTCAGCTTTCAGGGCACTTTGAATGGCGGTATTTTTCGCGTCAATCATTGAAAGCAGCGACGAGGGTGGGGTGATCTTAGACGTGAACTCCTCGACGAGGAATCCCTCTGCCATTAACGACTTCTCCAGACGGGCACGCACATCGCGCTCAAAATTGGCGCGGTTTGACATCAGCGAGTCCGACGTGTACTGGTTGGCACAGGTGCGGTAAGCCTCGTAGATACAGGTGCGGATGTAGCCTTCCTCCAATTCCTTCACGCCCACGCGATATTTCGTAAAGATGTCGCATGCCTTATCCGGGTTGATGCGATAGGCAATTGTCGGATCCATCTCGAAGAGCGAGGCGTCTTTCGCATTTACCGAGAACGTTTCATACTGCTTACGTTGGGTGAATGTGGGGTAGGTGAACACGTTCGTGGTGATGGGGTTATAAAATACCCATCCCTTGCACGTTCCTTCTACACCACCATAGTCTTGCTCGTTGAGCGACCACTTGTGGAAACGGATACCCACCTCGCCTGAGTCGACTACCGTGCAACACATGGCGAAAAATATCAACACTGCTAAAATGCCGCCTCCAATATATATCAGCGGACGAAGTTTCTCTTTCATAGTTATTCCTTTTTGATTATGGTTCTTAATTCCGTGCAAAGATACGAATAAGAAAGCACAATACAAAAAAAATAATTTGTTTTTTGCATTTACCATGCGCTATGGCCTGTATGGAAGACATAATAGATGCATCAATGAAAATAGGCTCGTCATGTGACGAGCCTATTTCGTGGTGGGTGCTGATGGATTCGAACCACCGAAGTCGAAAGACAGCAGATTTACAGTCTGCCCCATTTGGCCACTCTGGAAAACACCCATTAGTTATTTACGATTTGACGATTTACAATTTGACAATGTACTATTTATCGTCTTGTCGTGGGCGTTGACGGATTCGAACCGCCGACCCTCTGCTTGTAAGGCAGATGCTCTAAACCAGCTGAGCTAAACGCCCCTTTCTTCCAAAGCGGGTGCAAAGGTACTGCTTTTTTTTGTAACCACCAAATTTTTGGCCAAAAATCTTTTTAACACGAATAAAGATTTGGTCGTTTGGGAAAAAGTGCTTATCTTTGTACGTGAAAAACTAAAAACCGGTAGCAAAGCCATGTTAAACCGATTATATATAAGGATTTTGACCCTGACGATGTTCGTGTGCTGGGCCTGGCAGCTTGCTGCCCTGGAGGTACATGACTTCAGTTTCCAGCATTTGGGCAAGGAGGAGGGGGTAGTCAACCAGCGCATCTTCTCTGTCAAGCAGACGGCATCGGGAGCGCTGTGGTGGTCGTCGATGACCGGCGTGGAGCGCTATAATGGCTCCAAGGTGCGTAGCTACAGACTGGACGAAGGTACGCCATACGGACACTTGGGCGGTCGCGTCATCCACCTGGCCGTGGACTCGACCATGATTTATGCCTTTGATAACCGTGGCACCATCTATGTGTTCAATGCCAGACGCGACCGTTTTGACATGGTGACCAGTCTTTCGAAGAAGATGGGACACGACGTAGGACTCAACGATATGTATGTTGATGGGAAGACGCTGTGGCTGGCCATGCACGATGGTGTCTATGTGATGAGCGACACGGTGTTGAAACAGGTCGTGACGGGTCCCTATGTGAATAGCATTGTGCCGCAGGGCCGTCGTCTGCTGTTCTGTGCCCGCGAAGGAGTCTACGATGAGAAGGGCGTTCGCCTACTTCCATACAATACGGAGTGTGGCTACTACGACGAACTGTCTGGTAAACTGTGGGTGGGCGGCTATGAGAAGGGCCTGCACGTTGTAGCCTTTGGTCAACAAGGCCATATAGAGACCGATAGCTTTGTCCGTCTTACGGGCAATGCCTTGCAGCAGAACCCCATTCGGAGTATCTGTCCTTACGATGACGAGACGATGCTCATCGGTGTTGACGGTGAGGGCGTCTATCAGATGCAACGCGACAGTCGTGGTGAGTGTATGCTGCTGTTCGATGCCAATGAGTCGGCTCATGGCGTACTGCATGGGAACGGTGTGTACAGCATTGCCGTTGACACGTGGAAGAACATTGTTGTTGGCACCTATTCCGGTGGCATTGACATCGCGCGGCCCATAGGTAGTACGACGGCTATTTATAGATATGTGAGAAACGACCGTCAGAGTCTGCTTAATGACCATGTGAATACGGTGATGCCGCTTTCGGGTGACCTGGTGTTGATGGGAACTGACAATGGCATCAGTATTGTCAATGTGAAGACAGGGCAGTGGCAGCACTGTGGTCAGGGAACGGTGGTCCTCAGCGCAGGAAGCAAGGCTGGTGGCAGCGTGCTGGTGTCAACTTACGGCAAAGGCATCTATGAGATTGATAGCCGTGCCAATGTTAGCCATGTGTATACCACGAACAACAGTCAGTTAACTGATGACCATGTCTATGCCACTTTTTATGACAAGGATGGCGGGCTGTGGGTAGGCACATTGAATGGTGACCTGCTATACAAAACCCAGCAGTCAACCCGTTACTATCCCGTCCACGATGTGCAGGCCATTACGCAGCTTGCCTCAGGGCAGATAGCAGTGGGAACAGCCTTCGGTCTGAAACTCATCACGCCGGGCAGCGGCGATGTGAAAGACTTGAACTACGCACCATCGGGTGTCACCGATGTCAATCCTTTTGTTACTCATCTGTTAGCGACTGGGCTGGAGATGTGGATTGCAACAGATGGTGGTGGTGTCTACATATACCATTTGGCTAAGCATGAGAGCCGTCAGATTACAACAGCCAATGGTCTGCCGTCCAACTATGTCAGAAGTCTGGTGAAGGGCCGCGACGGCCGTATCTGGATAGCGACGGACGAAGGACTGTCGTTTGTGACGCCAGACGAACCGTCAAGGGTCATCAACGTCAATTACTGTTATGGGCTGGACCGTGAATACTCGCGTGGAGCGGCGCAGAACCTGCCTAATGGTGACATCATCTTCGGTTCGACAACAGGAGCAATCGTCATTCATCCGGAGAACGTGCAGTCTGTCAATTACACGGCCAAACTCGATATTCTGGGTGTCAGCTGTGCAGTCGACCAGGATGAGTTGTATTCAGAGTCCGTATTCTCGAATCTTAAGGAAGGAGAGTTGCACTTGTCGTACCGCCAGCGCACCTTCGAGCTTCTGTTTGAGAGTGTTAACATGCGCAATCACTTCGATATAGCCTATCGCTATAAGGTGGGCGACGGCGAGTGGAGCCAGCCCTCCGACCAGCAGAGCATCCGTTTTGTCGACGTGGCACCAGGCAGACTTCGTCTCACGTTGCAGTGCATCAGTCGCACCAGCGGAACTGTACTCGACGAAAAGTCACTCGACATTGTCATTGCCCAGCCGTGGTGGAACTCCTGGTGGATGTGGTGCCTCTATGTGGCACTGATCCTGTTGGCCTTCTATGGTGCATGGCGTGTGTACGAGTTGCACGAGAAGTACATGCGTGTGACCATTGACTATATGCAGACATACCCTCAGACAACTCACTTTCAACAGACCCTGTCACAGCCCACTCAGCCTCAGCAGTCTCAGCCCCTTCCAGACAATGAGGAGACAGATGAGAATTCTGGTCGGGAGGCCAAGACCTTCGTGGACAAAGCCACTAGCCTCATCTTGGAGCGGCTGTCTGATGCTGACTTCAATATCGACCAGCTATGCCGCGAGATGGCCATGAGCCGCACGCTGTTCTACGTCAAGCTGAAGTCGTACACGGGCAAGTCGCCGCAGGACTTCATTCGTATTATTCGCCTGGAACGTGCTGCCTCGATGCTTCGCAACGGTAGTAACGTGACCGATGCCGCAGCCTTGACCGGTTTCGACAATCCCAAATATTTCAGCACTGTCTTCAAGAAATACTTCGGCGTCTCGCCGTCAAAATACCAGTAAGATGGTCTGAAAACTATCAAAATGGGTCTCAATGCTATCACATTTCAGTAATTGAACCTTTTTTGCATGCTATGTAACCCTTAACCGTCATAAATAGCGTACATTTGCAGTCAGTAACGCAATAATAAACTAAAAATCAAGAAACAAGACAATGAAGCGAATCCTTTCAACATTCGTATTTTCGGCGTTGACAACATGCTGTGTACTGGCATGTGGCGACCAGACAGCCGACGTTAGTGACGCACCCACACCTGCTGAGGACCCCACACCTAATGAACAGCAGCCAACGGCCAAGGAGTGGAACCGTGGTGTCGTGGGATGGAACCTGGGTAACCAATTCGAGTGTTCTGCCCCTGGTCAGGACGGTGAGTCGATGGCCATCGGCAATCCAGACAACAGCATCAAGGCAGAGACGGCATGGGGCAACCCGACCGTGACGAAGAAGACCATCAAGGCCGTGAAGGATGCGGGCTTCAATGCTGTCCGTATCCCTGTCCGCTGGCAGTGCCACATCACGAACCCGACAGCCATGAGTATTGACAAGGCGTGGCTTGCACGTATCAATGAAGTGGTTGACTGGTGTCTGAGCAACGATCTGAAGGTGATTATCAATACTCATCACGACAAGTGGCTCGAGGGTCGGCCCACCAACCAGTATAAAGACGAGAACAACCAGAAGTTGGC
>CAZLPO010000089.1:639-10479 GCA_964561385.1 uncultured Prevotella sp. | reverse complement strand
TTCACTTCCTCGGCAATCTCAGCCTTAATGGCTGCTGCCGTTGCTTTTCCGTCAATTAACTGCATATTTTTATGGGTCTTATAGGTCCTATAGGACTTATGGGACTTATGGGTTTTATCTCCTCATCTTCATTGCTGCCGCCATCTGGGCCATACGGCTGGAGCCCATGCCCGATACCATCTTCATCATCTTGCGCGTCTGGTCGAACTGCTTCAGCAGACGGTTCACGTCCTCAATCTTCGTGCCCGAGCCACGGGCGATGCGCAGCTTACGGCTCTGGTTGATGATGTCGGGGTTCTGGCGCTCCTTCGGCGTCATCGACTGGATGATGGCCTCGATGCCCTTGAAGGCGTTGTCGTCGATGTCAACATCCTTGATGGCCTTGCCGACACCGGGAATCATCGATGCCAGGTCCTTGATGTTGCCCATCTTCTTGATCTGCTGGATCTGCGACATGAAGTCGTCGAAGTCGAACTTGTTCTTGCGGATTTTCTTCTCGAGCTTCTTCGCCTCCTCCTCGTCGAACTGCATCTGCGCACGCTCAACCAGCGAGACGACGTCGCCCATACCAAGGATACGGTCGGCCATGCGCTCGGGGTGGAACACGTCGATGGCTTCCATCTTCTCACCAGTACCCACGAACTTGATGGGCTTGGTGACAACGGTGCGGATGGAGAGCGCGGCACCACCACGGGTGTCACCGTCGAGCTTCGTCAGCACCACACCGTCGAAGTCCAGACGGTCGTTGAACTCCTTGGCGGTGTTCACAGCGTCCTGACCAGTCATCGAGTCGACCACGAACAGGGTCTCATCGGGGTTGATAGCCTCTTTCAGACGTGCTATCTCGTCCATCATCTCCTCATCGACGGCCAGACGACCGGCGGTATCGACGATGACGACGTTATACGACTCCTGCTTGGCCTTACGGATGGCGTTCTGCGCAATCTCGACCACGTTTTTGTTGCCCTCCTCGGTATAGACATCGACACCCACGGTCTGGGCCACCACCTTCAGCTGCTCGATGGCAGCTGGACGATAGACGTCGCAGGCCACCAGCAACGGGTTCTTGTGCTGACGCGTCTTCAGCAGGTTGGCCAACTTACCCGTGAACGTGGTCTTACCAGAGCCCTGGAGACCCGACATGAGGATGATGGCGGGACGCGACTCGAGCTTCAGCTCAACGGCCTTGCCGCCCATGAGCTCGGTCAGCTCATCGTGCACGATCTTCACCATCAGCTGACTGGGCTTCACAGCCGTCAGCACGTTCATACCCATGGCCTTCTGCTTCACCGTATCGGTGAACGTCTTGGCTACCTTGTAGTTGACGTCGGCGTCCAACAGGGCGCGGCGCACATCTTTCAGGGTCTCGGCAACATTGATCTCGGTGATCTTGCCTTCACCTTTCAGTATCTTGAACGACCGTTCCAGTCGTTCACTCAAATTCTCAAACATAACTTATAATTGCAATTATTGGGGTGCAAAATTACAATAAAAAAACGAGACGCACAAACATTGCGCCTCGTTTTTTCGTTAGTCACCGACAATTGTGGAGTCAGAAACAATGGAATCGCCTACCTCCACAGACTCGTCCATCACCTCCGTCGTGTCCGCAAACTCCACCTCGTTGTAGTGGGCCGGAGCGGGACCGTAGCAGGCCATGAAGGCCAGTGTCGAACTGAAGCCCAGCAGCGTCAGCAGCTTGGGCACCATCTTGTTGAACAGTCGTCTCATACACATGGTTCTTTAGGTATCGAAAACTCACAACCGCAATACTGCTGGTTGTAGAAATTATACTCATGCAATAGCTGGTTGCGGCGCTCCTGCAGACCGCCCTTCCGCCAGTTCTGCGCCCAGAACAGGGTTCCAGGCACCGCCTCCTCGGCGCACCGTCCCGCCCGTTCTATCTGCTCCAGACTCTTCCAGCGGCTGGAGGCCAGTGTGGTGGCGAAGTAGCGGAAGCCCAGCTCCTGTGCCTTACGTGCCGTCGCCGTCAGCCGTTGCGCGAAGCACAGCTCACACCGTCGTCCCCGCTCCGGCTCCAAGGCTGGGTCATACGCATCATCGTGTCTCTCTCCTCTCTCCTCTCTCCTCTCTCCTCTCTCGTCGCACCTCGTACCTCGTACCTCGTACCCACGAACAAAGCTGAGCCACGCCTCATGGTTGTAGTCGCCGTCAATCCACCGGATGCCAAGGCTCTCGGCATGCCGCTTGCTCTCCTGCTTACGGATTTCGTACTCCTCGCGTGGAAAGATGTTGGGGTTATAATAGAATATGGTGGGCCGCACGCCATTCGCCATCAGCCACTCGACGATGGCCGACGAACAGGGTGCACAACAGGCATGCAACAGCACCTCGGTGCAACCTTCAGGAATCACGATGGGCGGTTGTTTCACGCTTGCAAAAATACTAAAAAAGCGGGATATGGCAAAATTTCTTTGAAAAGAAAAGGAAAAATGTTTGCATTTCCACATTTTTTCGTACCTTTGCGAACAAATAACCAATTATTAAGAAATCGTCTATGAAGCGTTTTTATACCTTACTTGTCTGGAGCATCGTCGTAGCCATGGGCTGTACGTCGTGCTCCCAGAAAGGAGAGAAAGATAAAATGAGAGGAGACTATGGCGTCAGCGTGAAGACCATGAAGGTGGCGGTGAGCACCCATACTGTTGGCAAGAGCTATATGGGTACCATCGAGGAGGAGGATGGTGCCAACGTCACATTTGGCGTCATCGGCACGGTGGTGAGGGTGATGGCCGAAGAGGGACAGTTTGTCAGGAAAGGGCAGGCGTTGGCAGAGGTTGACGGGCAGAATGTGCGTAACGCCCACGAGATCAGTGCAGCCACGCTGAACCAGGCCGAGGACGCGTATCGTCGTCTGAAAGACCTCTACGACAAGGGAACGCTGCCCGAGATCAAGATGGTGGAGATGGAGACTGCGCTGGCTAAGGCCCGTGCCGCTGAGGCCATCTCGCGTAAGAGTGTCAGCGAGATTGTGCTTCATGCTCCTTTCGATGGCTATGTAGCCTCGAGCAACGTCCACGAGGGCGCCAACGCTGTGATCGGCATGACGGGTTTCCGTCTGGTGAAGATTGACCGTGTCAAGGTGAAGCTGTCGGTGCCCGAGAAGGAGATTGGCAAAGTCTCCGTTGGCGCCCCCGTCACCTTTGTCGTCGACGCGCTTGGCGACAGCATATTCGCGGGCAAGATTGCCAGTCGTAGTGTAGCCGCCACCGCGGTGAGCCACAGCTACGGTGTGAAGGCCATTGTCGACAACCGCCGTCACACGCTGCTCCCCGGCATGGTATGCAAGGTACGTATGGAGAATGGCAGTGGCGACTACGCCATCGTTGTCCCCCAGCAGGCCATCAGCATCAGCGGTCAGGACAAGTTTGTCTGGACTGTCAGCGAGGGCAAGGCGCACCGCCAGACCGTGCTGACAGGCGAAATTCTTAGCGAGGGTGTAGTGATTGAGTCGGGGCTGACACCTGGCGACCTTGTCATTGTCGAAGGACAGAACAAGGTCTGCGAGGGTATGACGGTAAAGAGTGAACAGCAAAAGTAACAAGCGATGAAGAATAAGACCGATTTGGTGACGTCAGCCATACGTCACAAAAACATCACGCTGCTGCTGGTTGCCATTATGATGGTGGCCGGCGTCTTCTCGCTCATCAAGATTCCGAAGGACGAGTTTCCCCAGTTCGAACTGCCCGTAGGACTGGTGGTCGGCGTCTACCCCGGTGCCTCGGTTGCCGAGGTGGAGAAGCAGTTGGCCAAGCCCCTGGAGGAGTTCCTGTGGACGTTTAAGGAGATCAACAAGAAGAGAACCATGACGCTGAGTTTCAACGACGGTTGCGCCGCTGTGGTCTATCTGGACCCATCGGTAAAGGCGAAGACCGAGTTCTGGAACAAGCTGAAGGAGCGTCTGACGCTGTTCAAGCTGACGCTGCCGCCCGGCGTGCTGGGTGTGGTTGCCAACGATGACTTCGGCGACTCATCGACGATGCTGCTGACGCTGGAGAGCGAAGAGAAGAGCTACCGCGAGATGGGTGACTATGCCGACGGACTCAGCGACAAGCTCCGTTGCGTACCCAGTCTGGCGAACATCATCAGGATGGGCGGCCAGAAGGAGCAGCTGTCCATCTACCTTGACCGCGACCGCCTGTCGCTCTATGGCATCAACACCGCCATGCTGATGAGCAAGATCTCAGGGCTGACGGGTACCATCTATACCGGCAGCCTGGCCGACGGGAAGCTGAGCCGTTCCATCCACATACGGTCGTCGCTGAACACGGAGAACGACCTGGCACAGACCATCATCAGCAACGACCCCACAGGGGGTGTTGTGCGACTGGGCGACATTGCCACCATCGAGCGCGAATATCCTGACCCCCGACAGTACATCACGAACAACGGCAAGAAGTGTGTGCTGATGTCGCTACAGATGACGAAGGGCAAGAACATCATCGAGTTCGGCACGATGGTGAAGGAGACCATCCGTGAGTACAAGGCGACACTTCCCGACGATGTGCATATTAATATCATCAGCGACCAGTGTCATGTGGTGGACCACTCCATCCGCGACTTCATGTGGGAGATGCTCATTGCCATCGTCTCGGTTATCATCGTCGTCATGCTGATGCTGCCGCTGAGGGTGGCAGGCGTCGCCGTGACCACCATCCCCATCACCATTTTCTCCTCGCTGGCGCTGTTCATGGTCTTTGGTGTGGAGATCAACAGCGTGACGCTGGCGGCACTCATCGTGTCGCTGGGAATGATTGTCGACGATGCCGTGGTGGTGGTAGACTGCTACCTGGACAAGCTCGACAGTGGCATCAGCCGCTGGAAGGCGGCCATCGAGTCGTCGCGCGAGTTCGTGAAGAGCATCATCACGGCCACACTGGTCATCAGCATCACGTTCTTCCCACTGATCTTCACCACCGATCAGGTGATCCACGACTTCCTGCAGTGGTTCCCCTTCTCCATCAGTATCGTGCTCGTCGTGTCGCTGGTCGTCGCCATCTTCGTGGTACCCATCCTGCAGCACCACTTCATACGCCAGGGACTGCGCCAGCAGCAGGCCAGCAGCGGCCGCCAAGGCGGCAGGGCCTCGATGCTCGACGTCATGCAGAAGGGCTATGACCGCCTCATTGACGTCTGCTTCCGCAACAGGAAGCTGACCATGGCCGTCGGACTGGTCTCCATCGTGGTGGGCGGCCTGCTCATGACCGTCATCCCGCAGCGCCTGATGCCACGTGCCGAGCGCAACCAGTTTGCCGTGGACATCTTCCTGCCTACAGGCACCGACCTCCACTATACGGCGAAGGTGGCCGACAGTCTGGCGACGATCCTTAGGAAAGACCCGCGAGTGGAGAACCTGACGACGTTCTACGGCAGCGGCTCCCCACGTTTCCACGCAACGTTCATCCCCAACATCGGCGGTACACACTTCGCTCAGTTCATTGTGAACACCCACAACGATGCCGAGACACAGGGGATGCTGGACGACTACTCAGAGAAGTACGCCTACTACTTCGCCGACGCACAGGTGCTCTTCCGACAGATAGAATACTCCGACCGCGCCTACCCCATCGAGGTACAGGTGGCCGGCGACAATCTCGACAGCCTCCACGTGGCCATCGACAGCATCAGGAACCGCCTGTCGCACAATGCCGACATCGCCGTGCTGAACACCAGCTTCGGCTCGACGAACAACAGCCTGGAGGTCATCATGAACCCCGAGGAAGCCAACCGCTTCGGACTGAGCAAGTCACTGCTGTCGCTGAACTTCGCCATGCGATACGGCGGCGGCATCCCCGTTACCTCCGTCTGGGAGGGCGACCACGAGGTGAGCGTCGTCATCAAGGATGCCCACCACAACAACCAGACCATCGACGACTTCAAGAACATCCGCGTCACGGGACTGCTGCCCACGGTGACGTCGACACCCCTGTCGCAGGTGGCCACCGTCAAGCCCGAATGGACAGACGGCACCATCACCCGCATCAACGGCCAGCGCACGGCGGCCGTCTTCGGTATGCTGGCACGCCATGCCAAGGTGGGACAGGTGACACGCGAGGTGTATGACGACCTGAAGACGCTGCGCCTCCCCGAAGGCACCACGCTGAAGAAGGGCGGACAGGCCGACATGGAGGCCACCTACCGTCCGCAGCTGTACCTCGGCATGGAGATTGCCGTCATCCTCATCTTCTTCATCATCGTCTTCCACCTGAAGAGCATACCCCTGACGCTGCTGATCATGTACTCACTGGGATTCTCGCTGCTGGGCGGCGCCCTCGGACTCTTCATCTTCCGACAGGAGTTCGGAGCCACCGGCGTGCTGGGATTCATCGCCCTGATGGGTCTCATCACCCGCTGCGGCATCATCATGATCGACTATGCAGAGGAACTGCGGCAGAAGGAGGGGCTCGACATTACCACCGCTGCCGTGGAGTCGGCCAAGCGCCGTTTCCGTCCCGTGTTCCTCACCTCGATGGCTGCCTCGATGGGTGTCATCCCGATGGTCATTAAGAACACGCCGCTATGGGGCCCTATGGGTGTGGTCATCAGCCTTGGTGCCCTGGTGTCGATGCTGTTCATCGTCACCATGATTCCCGTGGGCTACTGCCTGGTCAGACAAAAGTATAACTCTGTAAACGTTGAAGATGAAGAAGAATATGAAGAATAACCGTCCATTGATCATAACGACACTCCTGGGACTCTGCACGCTGGCGATGACTGCCACGGCCCAGAAGGTGATGACGCTGAAAGAGTGCGTGGCGGCGGCCCGTGCTGGCAACACGATGGCGAAGAACGCCGAGAACGACATCCTCGCGGCCAAGGAGCAGCAGAAGTATGCCCGCTCGAAATACTTCCCCACGCTCGGCGCGTCGGCCTTTCACTTCGAGGCTACCACCCACCTCATCAAGTACCCTATCTTCGACGAGGAGGATGTGGCCGAAATGAATGATTACCTGGAGGCTGACGGCGCTCTCACCGTCGACGACTTCACCCTGAAGTTCATCAAGAGAGGCACCAGTGCCGGACTGACGCTCATAGAGCCGGTGTATACCGGCGGCAGACTCACCAACTACAACAAGCTGGCCGACCTCCAGGTCGATGCACGCAACCTGCAAAAAGAAGTGGCCGATGACCAGATCGTGATGAGTACGGAGTTCCTATACTACAAGATTCTTGAACTTCACGAGACCGACAAGATACTCGATGCCATGGAGAAAGAGCTGAAGTCCATCCATCAGGATGCCATCAACATCTACGAGAACGGCATCGTCAACAAGAACGACGTGCTAAGCGTGGAACTAATCCTCGACCAGCTGTCGGCACTCAGGATCAAGACCAGCAACGGCTGCAGGCTGCTACGCCGAGCCCTGGCAAAATTTATCGGAATGGCCGACGAGGACATTGACGTTGACACCACGCTCGACGCAGAAATCATTGCACCCGAACAGCTGGCCATCAACGCACAGACAGCCCTGGAGAACCGGTCCGAGACCCGGCTGCTCGACATGTGGGTCGAGAAGTCGGTCCTGGAACGCAAGATTGCCAAAGCCAACATGCTGCCCGTCTTAGCGGTGGGAGGTACGGCCAACTACAGCAAGCTCATTGCTGACTGGCAGTCGAGAGCCATGGGCTTCGTCGGCGTACAGATTCCCATCAGCGCCTTCTGGAGCGAGAAGCACGAATACAAGCGCGCCAAAATCGAGGAACAGAAAGCGCTCGACTTCCGTCAGGACAAGCGCGAGCTGATATCGCTTCAGATACAGGATGCCTACGACAACCTGGAGAGCACCTACAAGCAGACACAAATCACCTCCAAGAGCATCGTCAGGGCTGAGGAGAACCTACGCATTAACCGCGAGCACTACCGCGCCGGCCTCACCAACATGTCCATCCTCCTCGATGCCCAGCGCCAGCAGCAGCAGGCCCTTACCCAGTACAATGCCGCGGTCAGCGAGTACCTGCAGGCCAAGACCCGCTACCTCATCCTCACCGGCCGGCGGACATACTGACAAATCACGAAGGGCGGTTGTCTCAGGTCGTCCTTCAATCTCTCATCTATTGAACAAGTTAAAGAAGAAGAACACGGCTGCATAGGCTACAGGGACGTCCTTTGCCCGCCCTATAGTCATATTGCTACGGTCAACAACATAGCCGTCGGACTTTACCCGTCCTAACGTCATATTGCTACGGTCTTTCACCGTCCCATCCGAATCCACTTTCCCGATAGTCATATTCGAGCGGTCTCTGATGGTACCGTCCCGTTCTATCTTCCCTACGGTCATATTACTCCGATCCACAATATAACCATCGCTCTTGAACCGTCCGATAGTCATATTCGAACGGTCATACACATAACCATCCGACGCAATCCTCCCGATGGTCATATTCGAACGGTCAACGAGCGACTGCCCACAAACCATCTGACATATCATGAACAACACGATCGTTAACAACACCCTACACCTATTCCCTCTTTTCATATTTCCACTTCTAATTTGGCGCAAATATACGAACTAATTTTGAAACCGCCAAACTTTTCTCACCTTTTACTTAACTATCGCAAAAATCGCAAGAGACGTAGCGGCTTACAGTAAAACAAGTTGTTTTACCTTCATCGGAATAATCTTAACGATTGTAAGACATGCTTTCCACGATAGTAAAACAACTTGTTTTACTGTAAGGACCGACTTTAAGCATGTTCTATTCTGCCATTCGAATAGACATACACTTTGGCTCGCCCTTTCAAATCTTTGCGTAGAAATCCCACATCATGACAGCTACTGGGCAACTCCAACACCTTCAGCCGAGGACTGTTGTCCAACACACTACGTGCCACGAACTCAGTACCAGGTATGGCACGGTACTTCTCTACATCGGGTGTCCGCACCAGCCAAAGCGAACCGAAATCATCCTTCGCATACAATGCCCCGTCAGGCTCACGCCAGCACTTCATCTGCCGCCGTATTACGCTTACCCACTCAAATGTGTCGCCAACGATGTTCTCATACTGCACATAGTCCTCCCCCATGTCAGACGTCTGCCCCCTTTTTACTCGCTCCACACACCCATCCATCGCCAGTGTCAGTTCCTCAAATGTATTCATAGGTATTCCATAGTTCTTGCACTCGTTCAGAGATTGCGCCCCATTCTTCCATGTGCATCTCACCCTTCACGAATACATTAGCATCATTGTCTCCAAACGTCCATCCCATCGGTGTACGTACATATCCATTATTTTCATAGAAATTACGCATATGCAGATTCTTGGCAGAATCTTCCTCGAACGGATCTGTCGTTACCACAACAGCTGTATTGCAATTTCTCGTCACATGGCGCAACAATGTCCCTCCCAGTCCTTGCCTGCGGTATTCCTGTTTTATCGCTGTCATACAGACATACATGACATCGTATTCATATATTTCGCCTTCTGTCGTTCTTGTATGAAGATAAAGCGTAATGGCAAAACCTGCGAAATTGCGGTCTGCCGTTATCACCTCAACCATGCAGCTGCAGCCCTTTTGTTCCTCAATGAACCCATGCAACAGTTGAAGGGATGGGAAATTGTCCCATACCGCCCTACCTAAAGCAGTAATCTCGTCAGTCCACTTGGAGCAGTCCTTATGCAGAGAGACTATCTCAAAGCGAACATTATATGTTATCTCCTTAGCATCGAACCAGTCAGAAAGCAGTCCATAGTGTGTCGCATCGGGATATTGCTCGTACCATTCTGTCAGTTTCAGATGTTCTATCAGATATTTATCTAACTTTGGGTACCTACTCCTGACGATTCTACAAAAATCCCATGCTAATTTTTCACGGCTC
>CAZLPO010000089.1:0-629 GCA_964561385.1 uncultured Prevotella sp. | reverse complement strand
TTCATCTTGAAAGTCATTGCACACCTGCTGATAAAGGTCAATAGGGATCTCCGCCTTGACCTCCTCGCTGTTATGTGCATACATGATTACTTGCACTTTATCCATTACTCAAACAGTTTAAAGAAGAAAAATACTGCAGCATAGGGCATAGATACGCCTTTAGCATAGCCAATCGTCATGTTGTTACGGTCGACCACCGTTCCATCCGACCTTACTCGTCCTATTTGCATATTGTTTTTGTCTTTCACAGTCCCGTCAGAATCCACTTTTCCTATGGTCATATTCGTGCGGTCAACGATTCTGCCATCATTCATAATCCGACCAACTGTCATATTGTTCCTATCTACGATGTAACCATCACTCTTAAACCGTCCAACAGTCATATTCGAGCGGTCGTGAACAGTACCGTCATCTTCAATTTTTCCGATGGTCATATTCGAGCGGTCGTACAATGACTTCCCATAACTGCCGCTGTACCAACAGAGCATCAACAGCAAAAATAAAAACTTGATATTCCCCATATTTTATCCATTTTCTTGGTAATTCCATCAAGGAATCCCTTCATCTCATTCTCTAGTCCTCCAAGAGATTACACTGCAGTGTTCATAAAGTTGTTCGACTTACTCTTT
>CAZLPO010000088.1:0-10501 GCA_964561385.1 uncultured Prevotella sp. | reverse complement strand
GCATTCGGCGTACTGCCTCCCGTATCAATCCTGACTCCCGAGCAGACCAAGTACTACTTCCTGTCAGGTTTCACAGCTAAGCTGGCCGGTACAGAGCGCGGTATCACTGAGCCTACTCCTACATTCTCAGCTTGCTTCGGCCAGGCTTTCCTGGAGCTGCATCCTACCAAGTATGCCGAGGAGCTGGTCAAGAAGATGGAGAAGAGCGGTGCCAAGGCTTATCTGGTCAACACCGGTTGGAACGGTACTGGCAAGCGTATCTCTATCAAGGATACCCGCGGTATCATCGACGCCATCCTGGGCGGCGACATCCTGAACGCTCCCACGAAGAAGATTCCTTACTTCGACTTCGAGGTTCCCACACAGCTCAACGGCGTGGCTTGGGGCATTCTCGATCCTCGCGACACTTACCAGAACCGTGACGAGTGGGAGGAGAAGGCTAAGGACCTGGCTGCCCGCTTCATCAAGAACTTCAAGAAGTACGAGGGCAACGAGGCCGGTAAGGCTCTGGTCGCTGCAGGTCCGAAGCTGTAAAGCATAGGACCGAAAGCAACGAGCATCTTCGATGGTCGCTGCAGGTCCGAAGCTGTAATACTTAATATAATCGCATAAAAAAACCGGAAGTGCAAAGGCTTCCGGTTTTTTTGTCCCGTTTGCTTACTACATCTTGATACACATCTTCGTCAGATCATCGCTGGGCTCAGCATCGCCTACGAACT
The DNA here is from genome assembly GCA_964561385.1 of uncultured Prevotella sp. GTDB lineage: Bacteria > Bacteroidota > Bacteroidia > Bacteroidales > Bacteroidaceae > Prevotella. The sequence continues at coordinate 9,782 of CAZLPO010000088.1, read as the reverse complement.
CCTCGACAGCCTTGTGTATCCTCTCTGACGTCTGGCGGGCATCACCCAGATCGCTCTGTAATAAGGCTTTCAGCCGTTCGTCTCCAAACTGCTCCTTATGGATATTCTCAGCCTCATTAATGCCGTCGGTATAGACAAAGAGGGTCTTGCCGCGCATACTGTCCACCTCCTCGCCCTCGAACTCCAGCTCGGGCCATAGTCCGATGGGTGCATTGGTCTCCATCTTCATGTACTCGCCGTCGAGCAGGGGCGGGTTGTGGCCGGCATTACAGAACTCCATATGACCTGTCTTGAGGTTGATGAGTCCGATGAACATGGTGACGAACATCCCCTGCTCATTATCCTCGGCTAGCACGCGGTTCAGTCGCGTGGCGATGGCCTCAGGCATGAGTTGTCCATCGACCAGTGTGCGGAACATCCGGGTTACTTCGGCCATGTAGAGGGCTGCGGGGACTCCCTTGCCGCTGACATCGCCGACGCAGAAGTAGAGCAGGTCGTCGATGAGGGCATAGCCGTAGAAATCGCCCCCCACCTCGCGGGCAGGTGTCATCATAGCATAGATATCCACGTCCTTGCGCTTGGGGAACACGTGTGGCAGCATACGCTTCTGTATCTCACGTGCAATGCGTAGCTCGCTCTCAATGCGCTCCTTCGCCTTAGTGGTCACCTCGAGTTTGTCATACGCCTCGCGCAGTTTCTCGTTGAACACCGCCAGGCGCCTCAGGTGTTTGCTGCGGCGGTAGGCGAAGACCGAGAGGAAACCAATGACGATGGCAGCAAGGATGCCGCCGCCCCAGAGCATCAGCCGGTCGTTGGCCAGTTCCTGCTCTTTCACCTCGTTCTCAGCGTAGGTGATGGAGAGCTCCGTGTCGAACTCGTTCATCTGTGAACGGGCCTCCGACGACTGGATGGAGTCAATCACGGCACGCGTGCGCTTCTGCCAATAGAGTGCCTGTTTCCAGTCTCCCATGTGCTCGTAGATGGAGGCTTTCTGTGCGCACTTGTTCTGCTGATGTATCAGCTTGTCAGCCCGCTTCAGCGCCAGCTGCCACTGTTTACGGTTCTTTGCTTGGTAGACGTTGATCAGCTCTCCGAAGAGCCCCCCCTGGCCACCGTACTCTGCGATGAGCTGGGCACGCTCCTTGTAGGCTTCCTCAAACCCGAGGCTGTCGCCCTGGTTGTAGCGTGCCAGGCACTTGTAGCTCCACGCGGTAATCTGGTTCATGGGAATGACGCCTGGCTCTTCAAGCGCCTTGCGGGCAAACTCCTTCACCTCTTCATAGTCTTTCCTGTGGAGTGCCGTCTCACAAAGTCCCAGGTAGCAGGGGGCTGCACTCTCCTCGGGCAGGTATTTCTCCTTCAGCTTCAGCGCTTGGAGGAAACTCTTCTCTGCAAGCCCCATGTTACCCGACTGCTCACGGATGGTGCCCAGGGCGAAGGTGGCGAAGTACATACCAACATTACTGTTGTGTGTCTTTGCGTGGTGATAGATGTCATGTGCCAGTTCAACACCCTTCTTACGGTCCACATACTCGAACATATAGATGGCCTCGTAGCTGCACGCGCGGTAGTAGGTCTCTTCGAACTCAGTGTTCACAGTGGCCGCCTTCACAGCCTTCACGGCATCGAAGTACTTCTCCGTCTGGCGAGAGCTGTAGTACTGGAACGCCTCGTCTGTCAGCCGTTGGAGGTCTGGCGCCAGTTCTTTTTCAGCCCACAGGCTTGTTGCGCTTGTCATCAACAGCAGGAATACCCACAACAAATGATGTGCTACTTTCTTCATAGACATTCGATTTTGCTGCAAAGATATAAAAAAGTTTGTATTTGAAAGCCGATTATTGAGAGTTTTTTGTATCTTTGCAGCAAGAAATAACGGCAGTAAGCCATGATGAGGGAGATTACCATACGCAACAAACCCAGTGAACTGCAGCGGGTGGCCAATTTCGTAGAAGAGATTGGCGGGGAGCTTGGCATTGACGGCGAGTTGCTGATGAATCTGAATTTGGCGTTGGAGGAGATGGTGTCGAATATCATCCATTATGCCCATCCGCAGCAGACCGATGATTGCATCGCACTGAAGGTTGAAAGCGACGGAGCAGAGATTATCTTTACGCTGGCCGATCAGGGCATCGAATTCGATCCGACGCAAAAGGGACATCTGGACTCGGACGCCAATCCTGCAGAGCGCGAATTAGGCGGCATGGGCATCTTCATTGTCAAGAACATCATGAATAAGGTGACCTATCAGCGTACGGCCGGGCAGAACGTGGTCACTTTGGTGAAGAGATTAACAGGTGAAAAAGTGAAGATATGACACAAATAATAAAAGAAGGTGGCAAGACCATCATCAAGACCGGTAACCGTATTGACACGTTGAGTGCCGAAGAGTTTGAGAAAGACATTCAGCCGGCGCTGCAAGAGGCAGGTGTCAATCTGGAAATGGACTGCACCGACCTGACCTTTATGGCCAGTTCCGGGCTACGCGTCATACAGAAGACCATGAAAACGATCATGAAGGAGAACGGACAGTTCAAGATCGTCAACGTGAGTCCTGCGATTTACAAAGTGTTCCAAATGACAGGCTTCACCAAGTTCATAACTATTGAACAGACCCCCCCGACGCTATGACACGCGAGGAACAGCTGCAGCGGGAACTGGACAGGCTGCGTGAGGACTATCAGCAGCTGGAACGCCACTTCGACAGTATGTCGGAGGGCTATCAGGAGTCGCTGTTGCTTTACGACAGACTGGAAGAGACTAACCGAAGTCTTGATATCGCACGCCAGAAGGCCGAGGAGTCATCGAAGATGAAGTCGGAGTTCATCCGGCAGATATCCCACGAGATACGTACGCCGCTCAACATTCTCTCTGGTTTTACACAGGTGCTTACCACGACAGGAATGGAGCTTGACGACGAAACGAAGGCGGACGTCTGTCGCCAGATACTCGAAAACACCGACCGAATCACGGGACTGGTGAACAAGATGCTGGAGCTGAGTGATGCCAATAGTCAGACCGTCATCGAGCGCAACGATCAGGTACTTGCCGTACAGATAGCTGCTGAGGCTGCTGATGTCTGTGGCATTGCCACGGCTCCCCACCTCAACTTCGACATACACGTATCTCCAGAGGCTGAGACTGCCAAGCTCACCACCAACCAAGCATCGGCGGTACGTGCTCTCTCGCTTGTTCTCGACAATGCCCGCAAGTTCACCAAACCTGCTGAAGCCCATACCCGATACGACATACCAGACGACAAGAAGCGGGCCACGTTACGATTGGAAGTGAAGGAGATGTCCCTGCAATTCATCGTCGAGGACAATGGCATCGGCATTCCTGCGACCGAAGCCGACCGCATCTTTGACGAGTTTGTCCAGCTTGACTCCTACTACGACGGAACGGGCATCGGGCTTACGGTTGCTCGCTCGCTGGCTCGTCGCCTTGGGGGTGATATTCTACTCGACACTTCCTATGCCCCAGGTGCCTGTTTTGTCATGACCCTGCCGTTGGAATGCTCGTGAGTATCATATCACGGCAGCATTTTGATATAAGTCAAAAAAGCAGCGCGAGAAGGGGGAAATCTTAAAAACTAAACTCTAAACTCTAAACTTTTCCGTACCTTTGCACCCGCAATCGCGATGATTGCACGAGATATTCATTAGGTTCCCGGCTGAGCTGGGAGGGTAAATTTTTAAGGTAAAGATTATGTTATTTGATTTTCAAACAACGGTATTGTTGGCCTCAGTAGCCATTGCCACTGTCCTCAGCGTCATCACGCTAACAAAGACCAACGTTCGTTAAAGTAGTGCGGAGTGAGTGATTCATGCCGCACTCTTTTTTTGCATTTAATCACATCATTTAATGTAATAAAGGTAAGAAAAATGCGGTTGTTTGGGAAATTGTGCGTACCTTTGCAGCCAAAATATATTTGAACAGTTCAATGAGAAAGTTTTTTCAGGCCTGTTGGGTGATGCTTGCCGCAACGTTGCTGACGACATCCTGTCTGGGTTCTGACGATGATGACGTGACAACCTACGACGATGTAGCAATCATGTCGTTTACGTTGGGCACCCTGAATCGTTATCTGACGACGACATCGTCGACGGGGGCCGACTCTACGTATAAGACGACCTATGCTGGTAGCAGCTACAAGATGAACATCGACCACTTGGGCGGACGCATCTTCAATAGCGACTCGCTGCTTAACGGCACTGACAATCGTCACGTGCTGTGCACCATCACGACGAGCAATAGTGCGCTGGTTACTGTCAAGTCGATGACCAGTGACTCGCTGCGGGTCTTTTCTTCGTCAGACTCCATTGACTTCAGTCAGCCACGTGTGTTCCGCGTCCATTCTACCGATGGAGCCTATACGCGTGACTATATCGTTAGTCTTGCAGTCCGCCAGATGGAACAGGGGACACTGTTGTGGGAACCGATGCAGGAATTGCCCACGACGAAGTGGACAGACTGGCAGTTCGCATACAATGCCGACAGCACGGGTATCGTGGCTTCGAATGACAACTGGGAATCATCGTTTGTAGAGACGCTCGATGAGAGCGCAGGACTGCTGCCGCATAACGGGCAGTTCGTTAGCTGGAATCTAGCCTATAACCGACAGACCTATGCCCTACTGTGGGGCGAGAACAGCCTCACTGGTGATGACCGCCTGACACTGTGGCGTAAGGTGATTGACAACGACCGTCCGCAGAGCAGTGGCTGGGTCTACATGACGCCATCATACACCAACCCCTACTATCTGCCCAAGGGCCAACGCTACTGGCTGATGCCATATGCTAATGGTTCCGTGCTGGCCATCGCTGCCGACGGCACGATGTATAAGAGCGAAGACCAGGGAATCACTTGGAAGACTAGCAGTCAGCTGGTCATGCCAACGGACTTCAACGGCACCGTTGAAGAAGCGACTACTGATGCCGACGGTTATATCTGGGTGAAGGAGCAGACGACGGGACGCGTGTGGCGTGGCTTACAGACGAAATAGTGTGTTATGAAGAGGGTATTGACTCTGCTGTCGTTGCTTATCTGCGTGCTGGGTGTGAATGCACAGGACGAACCGGAGTACCGGTTGGAGGTGGGAGGAACCCTGGGGCTAGTGAGTTACCTGGGCGACTTCAACGGCAGTCTGCTGCGTGATATGCAGCCTATGGCAACACTGACGACGAAGTACCGCTACAACCCGCGGACGGCGATGGCTCTCAGCATTGGCTACGGCAAGCTCAGCGGCTCGTCGGACGATGTAGAGACATGGTATCCGGAGGAGGGACGTGTCCCTTCGTTCAGCAGTCAGCTGATAGATGTCTCGATGCGCTACGAATATAACTTCTGGGCCTATGGCACTGGACAGGAGTATCATGGTGCCCGTCGCGTGGCGCCGTTCATCGCTGTTGGTGTGGGTGTCACCTATGCCCACCCCTCTAAGGGTGTCCTCGCAGCCAACATACCTATAGGCGTTGGCGTGAAGGCGAAGATTGCCCAGCGGCTGAACTTGACAGCTGATTGGATGATGCACTTCACGGGTAGCGATGAGCTGGACGGCGTCAAGGATCCCTATGGGGTGAAGAGCAGTGGCTTGTTCAAGAACACTGACTGCTACAGTGTCGTTCAGGTGGCACTGACCTATGATATATGGGCGAAATGTAAAACGTGTAACAATGATAGAGACTAACAACATACCACAGCATATAGCCATCATCATGGACGGCAACGGACGCTGGGCGACAGAGCGCGGCAAGGAACGCAGTTTTGGCCACCAGGCTGGTGTCGAGGCCGTGCGGCGCATCACATCGGAATGTACACGCCTGGGGGTTAAGTACCTGACGTTGTATACTTTCTCGACTGAGAACTGGAATCGTCCGGCCGACGAAATCTCGGCGCTCATGGGTCTGGTGCTCACATCGCTTGAGGACGAAATCTTCATGAAGAACAACGTCCGCTTCCGCGTCATTGGCGACGTTAAGCGTCTGCCCGATGCCGTACAGCAGAAACTGCGCGAGACAGAACAGCACACCGCCAAGAACGATGCCATGACAATGGTAGTGGCACTGAGCTACTCTGCCCGCTGGGAAATAACTGAGGCAGTACGTCAGATAGTGACTGAGGTGCATGATATGCAAGAGAACCCTAATAAGTTCTTCAAGTGGCTGAAGACAGGCGGTTTCCGCGCTGAGGACATCACCGAGGATGTCATCAGCCAGCACCTAACCACCAACTTCATGCCCGACCCAGACCTGCTCATCCGTACAGGTGGCGAGTTGCGCATCTCCAACTTCCTGCTATGGCAGATAGCCTACTCGGAACTGTACTTCTGTGACACCTACTGGCCCGACTTCGACGAGGCCGAACTGCACAAGGCCATCGAGAGCTACCAAAGCCGCCAGCGCCGTTACGGAAAGACAGAGGCACAGGTGGAGAGCGAGGCTTCGCCTCTAATGAATAAATAATATCGAATAATGTATAAAGAACTATACTGCAAGATGAACAAGAATAGACGAATGGTGCTGTTGTCAGCATTATTCATTATTCATTGTTCACTATTCATTAGCCACGTAGCGGCGCAGGACGTCATCGTTAATCCCGACATCTCGTATGCCGGTACGCCGCGTACCTGTGAGATAGGCGGTCTGGCCGTCGAGGGTGTCGAAGGTTACGAGGATTATGTTCTGACGGGCCTGTCGGGCCTGACCGTCGGCCAGGAGATAGAGGTGCCGGGCACAGCCATTACAGATGCCATCAAGCGCTATTGGCGTCATGGATTGTTCTCCCGAGTTGCTATCACGGCCGACTCGCTGGTGGGCTCGAAGATATACCTGTGCATCCATCTGGCTTTGCGCCCGCGCGTGAGTACCATTAATTATATAGGTCTGAAGAAGTCGGAGCGTGAGGACATGGAGGCTAAGCTGGGCATCATGAAAGGTTCGCAGATTACACCCAACATGATCGATCGTGCCAAGATCCTCGCTAAGAAATACTTCGACGAGAAGGGTTACAAGAACGCTGAAATCAATATCACCCAGCGCGATGACGTGACGGGCAAGAATCAGGTCATCCTGGATGTGGAGATTGACAAGAAGGACAAGATGAAGGTGCGGAACATCATCTTCGACGGTAACGATGAGTTGAGCTCCGGCAAGATTACGGGCTCGTTCTTCGGAAAGGGTGCCTTCGGTAAGATTCACGAGGCCGGTAAGTTCAAGAACTTCTTCAAGGCTAAAAAGTTTACAGATGAGCGCTATAAGGAGGCCAAGCAGCAGCTCATTGAGAAGTATAACGAGTTGGGATACCGTGACATGGCCATCATTGAGGACTCTGTGTGGAACATTGACGACAACCACGTCAACGTTTATGTCAAGGTGGAAGAAGGCCAGAAGTACTATATTCGTAATATCACCTGGGTAGGTAACACTGTTTATCCTACCAACAGAATCGGTAATTCGATTGGTCTGAGCGACGTGCTCGGTATGAAGAAGGGCGATGTCTACAACCAGAAGCTCATTGGCAAGCGTCTGCGTGACGACGAGGATGCCGTGAGCAACTACTACTACAACAATGGCTACGTGTTCTCGAGCATCGAACCGGCAGAAGTCAATGTCGTGGGTGACTCTATCGATCTTGAGATGCGCGTACAGGAGGGACCGCAGGCCCACCTGAACCATGTACGCATCTATGGTAATGACCGCCTGTACGAGGAGGTGGTGCGTCGTGAGTTGCGTACGAAGCCAGGCGACCTCTTTTCGAAGGATGCTCTGCAGCGCTCGGTGCGTGAGATTGCCTCGATGGGCTATTTTGACCCGGAGAAAGTGCAGCCTGACATTAAGCCTAACTACGAGGACGGAACGGTGGACGTCAACTGGATGCTGGAGCAGAAGCCCAACGACCAGGTGGAGTTCTCGCTGGGATGGGGACAGACGGGTGTTATCGGACGTATTGGTCTGAAACTGAACAACTTCTCCATGCGAAACCTCATTGGTAAGAACAAGATGCACCGTGGCATCATGCCTATCGGCGATGGCGAGCAGCTGGGTATCAGCTTCCAGTCGAACGGCTCCTACTACTACTCCGGCTCGGCCAACTACTCCACCAACTGGTTTGGCGGTAAGCGCCCCAATGCTTTCAATATCGGCGTGTTCTATTCGAAGCAGTCCGATATCTCCAGTACCTATCGTAACTCCAGTTGGCTGAACTCGATGTATAACTTCTATGGCGGCTATGGCACGTACAACAACTATGCCTACAACTACGACGCGCTGCTCGATGACGATAAGACCATCAGTATGCTTGGCGCCTCTATTGGCTGGGGTAAGCGCCTGCGCTGGCCAGATGACTACTTCCAGCTGTCGGCAACCTTGGGCTTCACGCGCTATATGCTCCGCGATTGGACATACTTTTATATCGCCAATGGTAACTGTAACAACCTGAACCTGGGACTCACGCTGTCACGTAACTCAACGGACAACCAGCTGTTCCCGCGTCGCGGTTCTGAGTTCATGGCTTCGCTGACCGTCACGCCGCCCTGGTCGCTTTGGGATGGTAAGGACTATGCCAACCTGGCTAAGGATGCTACGTCAGCCACCTATGAGGACGAACTGCAGGACGTCTACCGCTGGATTGAGTATCACAAGTGGAAGATGAAGCTGCGCACGTTCACCGCTCTGACCGGTGGACAGAAGTGCTTCGTGCTCATGACACGCTTCGAGCTCGGTATCCTCGGTTCCTATAACAAGAATAAGAAGTCGCCCTTCGAGACCTTCTACATGGGTGGTGACGGTATGAGTGGCTACAGCTACGGCTACGCTGAGGAGACTATCGGTCTGCGCGGTTACGAGAATGGTTCGCTGACGCCGCGTTACTCAGCAGGCTATGCCTACGACCGCATGACCCTCGAGCTGCGCTATCCCTTTATGCTGGGTAATACTACCATCTACGGCCTCTCCTTCCTTGAGGCCGGCAACGCGTGGACCGAAGCCAAGAAGTTCAATCCCTTCGACCTCAAACGCTCTGCCGGTGTTGGCGTGCGTATCTTCCTGCCGATGGTCGGTCTGATGGGTATTGACTGGGCCTACGGCTTCGACAAGCCACACTACAGCAGCTCATCGACACGTGGCGGATCACAGTTCCACTTCATCCTCGGACAGGAGTTCTAAGCGGCACGCCGTGCCTAATTAAAAATGAATAGTGAATAATTCAAAATATAAAAGCGAATATGAAAAGAAACATGAATAAGAAATGGACGGTGCTGATAGCATTATTTATTATTAATTGTACATTATTCATTAGCAGCGCAGCTGCGCAAAAGTTCGCACTGATGGATATGGACTATATCCTGAAAAATATTCCTGCCTATGAGCGTGCCAACGAACAGCTGGCACAGGTGTCGAAGAAGTGGCAGGCAGAGGTCGATGCCCTGACCACCGAGGCGCAGACCATGTATAAGACCTACCAGAACGAGGTGGTCTTCCTCTCTGCCGAACAGAAGAAAGCAAAGCAGGATGCCATCATGGAGAAAGAGAAGCAGGCTGCCGAGCTGAAGCGTAAGTACTTCGGTCCCGAGGGAGAGCTCTTCAAGAAGCGTACGGCATTGATGACCCCGATTCAGGAGGAGATATACAATGCGGTGAAAGACATTGCCGACCTGCGTGGCTACCAGCTTGTGCTCGACCGCGCCAGCGATGCTGGCATCATCTTCGGTTCGCCCAAGATAGACATCTCCAATGAGGTGCTGCAGAAGCTCGGCTACTCATATTAAATCCTATAAGTCCTATAAG
>CAZLPO010000087.1:0-10592 GCA_964561385.1 uncultured Prevotella sp. | reverse complement strand
GGATAGAGCATCTCCTGCATGCCGGGGCCACCCTTCGGTCCCTCGTGGGTGATGACCACGCAGTCGCCGCTCTTCACCTTGCCGCCCAGGATGCCCTCACAGGCGTCTTCCTGGGAGTCGAAGACCACGGCAGGACCTTCGAAGTGCCACAGACTCTCGTCAACGCCAGCCGTTTTCACCACGCAGCCGTCCTGGGCTATATTGCCGAAGAGCACGGCCATACCGCCATCCTTCGTATAGGCATGTTCGATGTCGCGGATACAGCCGTTCACGCGGTCGGTATCCAACGAGGGGTAACGGCTGTCCTGCGAGCCCATCTTGATGGAGAACTTGCCAGCAGGCGCACTATGGTAGATACGGTCGGCCTCAGGGTCGATGGTCGGCCCCGTGATGGAGTATTTCTTGATATCCTCGCCCAGCGTGGCACCGTTGACGCGCTTACAGCTGAGGTCGAGCAGGTCGCCCTTGGCTAGTTCGCCCAAGATACCCAGTATTCCGCCAGCGCGGTTCTCCTCTTGGACACTGTACTTCTGCCAGTTAGGAGCCAGCTTGCAGAGGAACGGCACCTTCCGCGAGAGGGCGTCGATGTCGCTCATCTTGAAGTCCACCCCACCCTCCTGGGCTACGGCCAGCAGGTGCAGCACCGTATTGGTCGAGGCGCCCATCGCAATGTCAAGCGTCATCGCATTTAGGAAAGCTGCGCGGGTAGCGATGCTGCGGGGCAGCACACTCTCGTTGCCGTCCTCGTAGTATGCAAAGGCATTCTTCACAATCAGCTTGGCAGCATCGCGGAACAACTGCACGCGGTTGACGTGCGTTGCCAGAATACTACCATTGCCTGGCAGAGAGAAGCCCAAAGCCTCCGTCAGCGAGTTCATGGAGTTGGCGGTGAACATACCTGAACAGGCACCACAGCCGGGACAGGCGCTATGCTCCACCACCTCCAGTTCCTCATCGCTCACGGTGGGGTCGCCACCTTTGATCATAGCCGTTATCAGGTCGGCATTCTCGCCGTTCACCCTACCGGCCTCCATGGGACCGCCGCTGACAAAGACGGCTGGTATGTTCAGTCGCATGGCAGCCATCAGCATACCCGGTGTCACCTTGTCACAGTTGGAGATGCACACCATCGCATCGGCCTTATGGGCGTTGACCATATACTCCACCGAGTCGGCAATGATGTCGCGTGAGGGCAGTGAGTAAAGCATACCATCGTGGCCCATGGCAATGCCGTCATCGACAGCTATCGTATTGAACTCAGCTGCAAAGCAGCCCTGTTTCTCTATCTCGGCCTTGACGATCTGGCCTATCTCATGCAGATGCGTGTGACCGGGCACGAACTGGGTAAACGAGTTGACTATAGCAATAATAGGTTTGCCGAACTGCTCGCGCTTCATACCCGTAGCCACCCATAGGGCACGGGCTCCCGCCATGCGGCGGCCTTCTGTGCACACGGCACTGCGTAACTGATGTTTCATATCGTGTATTTTTGTCTTTAAGCGGCAAAATTACGCTTTTTTCAGTAAATAGCCAACGAATTGCTGCTTTTTTTTCCTTCCAGACGGCAATTCGCAACGAAAACCGTTACTCCTCGTCGGTCAGATTAGGCAATGGATGCTTCACATCCTCCTTGATGCCAAGTTTCTTCAGCTCACTGGCCTTCTGCAGGATACCACGGGTACCGTCAACAGACTTCTGCATGTCGGCAAAGTCGGTATTCAGGAGGTCGATGTCGCGGCCTATCTTCTGTGCACGCTCGGCAAAAAGACCAATACGCGAGACAAGCTGCTCGGCAAGACCGACAATCTTCTTCTGGTTCTCCGTCTGGTTGTGCTGTCGCCATGCGATCTGTATCATGCGCAGAATAGCAAAGAGGTTCTGCGTACTGGATATAAAGACTTTCTTCTCAAAGGCCTCGTTCCACAGCTTCGGGTCGCGTGCCAGTGCCACCTGCAGGGCAGCCTCGTTAGGCACGTACATAATGACAAAGTCAATTGCAGTGCGGGGCTGTTGGATGTAGCGGCTGTAGTCCTTGGCGGCCAGTTCCTTCACATGCGAGCGCACGCTCTGCACATGACGGTCGAGCATCTGCACCTTCACCTGCTCGTTGGTCTCGTTGACATAGTCATAATAGGCCTTGATGCTCACCTTCGCGTCAATAACCACGTCCTGGTTGCTGGGATAGTGGAGTACCACGTCGGGGCGCATCGTGCGGCCCGTATCCTCGTTGCGCACGATAAAGCCGTCCTGGTCGGTGATGGTGTCCTGCACATCATAGTCGAAACCGCGCTTAAAACCTTGCGAGTCAAGCAGGTCCTGAAGCACCAGCTCGCCCCAGTCTCCGGCCTGCTTCGAGTCACCGCGCAGGGCGTTCGTCAGGCGGGTGGCCGTCTGTCCCATCTTCTCGGTCTGCTCACCTAACTGTCGGAGACGTTCCGTCAGCGAGGCGGCAGTACGGGCCGACTCGCGGTCACTCTCCTGAATAGCTTTCTGCAGTTCAGCAAAGTTATCGTTGATGGGCTTTGTGACGTGCTCCATGGCCTCACGATTCTGCTGACGCAGTTGGTCACCGGTCTTCGTGAGCACCGTGGTAGCCAGGTTTTGGAACTGCTCACGCACCACGTTCAGTTGCTGCTGGAACTGCTCGTTACGCAAGCGGGTCTCCACGGCGTTCTGCTCGTCACGCTGACGGGCTTCTTCGCTGGTCTGCTCTTTCAGCAGGCGCAGCGATGTGGCGGTACTCTCTGCCGACACGCGCAGGGCGGTATAACGGCGTGACATCACGATATAGACCACAACGGCACCTACCGCCAGTCCCAAGAACAAAGATAACAGTATTTCCATTATTGCTCGTCTCCCTCGTTGACATGATCCTTAACAATGGCGTCAAGCCTCGGTCGACTGGCTGCCTCCAGCGAGTCGCGCAGTTCAGCAATCGTACGCGAATGGCGGGCTATCGTCTTTTCCTTCTCACGCAACTCATAACGCAGTTCGTTCACCTGCTGGTTCAGACGGTCCACCTCATACTGGTTACGCACCCCAACGCGCAGGAAGTTGTGCGTACCGTTGCTGTTACGGAACCGGTAGTTCAAGCCGAGGTTTAGCTGCACCGTCGACCGGTTGGCGTTGTACTTGAAGCCGCCATCACTCTGGCCACTCAGGACATAGACGACGGACGGCTCCAGATAGAGCTGCCAGATACGCGCCTTGCCGAGATTGAATGCCAGGTCAAGGGCCATCTTCGAGACAGTGTGGTTTTCGCCATATCCTATATTGGAAGAGGTACCAAACGTATGGCTCCAGCCCAGACCGGGCAGGGCCACAACCTCGAACAGCCGCGGACGCTCGTTGTAGCCTCCCAGCAGGTTACTCAGGTTCACCGTGGCCATCATCATGGTGTTGAGCGACTTGGCCACCGTCAGAATAGCAACGGCTGGCTTGTCGTTCAGGAAGACCGTCCCCTCAGCAGCCAGGCCGAAGGCGGGCGTCAGGTAGCGGCCGATGCGCAAGGCACACTCGGGGTTTAGGTTGTTCACCCACGAGTAATGGGTGGTTGGCGCCGACACACCGGCATTAACGCCGATATACCAGTTGTCGGTTATCTTACTTTCTGCAAGTGTCGTCTTCCCTGCATGCTGAGCCACGGCGGTCGTCACCATCAGCATGGCAGTCAGGGCAAGCGTCATTTTCTTCATGAGGCGAACCATTGTTTGTTTAATGCGTGCAAAGTTACACATTTCTGAGGAAAAAGTTGCAGAATTGGATAAATAAATATACCTTTGCATGTTTTTATTTCACAAATGAAGAGAACACTGGCCATAGCCTGTTGGCTGTCAACTGTCGGCATCGGAGCATCAGCACAGATCACGAAGAGCGATACGCTGCGCGAAGTCACCGTGACAGAGACACGCCATAACCACGCTTTACGGAGCACCACGCCGACACACATCATCAACCATGGCGACCTGTCCACGATGGGCATCACCGACATGGCTGATGCCCTGCATCGTATCCCAGGCATCACGCTGCGCGACTACGGCGGGGCAGGCGGCATGAAGACGGTCAGCGTACGTGGCTTCGGCACCAAGCACACGGGTGTCAGCTACGATGGCGTCATGCTCTCCGAGTGCCAGAGCGGCGAGATAGACCTCTCACGCTATTCGCTGGACAACGTGGCCTATCTGTCACTGACCGTTGGCGACAACGAAGACATCTTCGTGCCGGCACGTCAGGCCTCAACCCCCGCCACCCTTACCATCCAGACAACCTCCCCCATGCTCGACGGTTCTCCGTCGGGTTCCCACCTGACAGCCCAGCTCAAGGCTGGCTCCTTTGGCTACGTGTCGCCCTTTCTACGCTACGACCAGCGTCTCTCTTCGAACTTCTCCTTGTCGGCCGTCGGCGAGTATGTCTATGCCGAGAACGACTACCCTTATACCGTCAAGAACGGTGTCGAGACCATTCACGACCATCGACGCAACAGTTGTATGAACCAAGGACACGGCGAACTGAACGCCTTCTGGCTGACTGGCCGGACCAGTCAACTGAGTGCCAAACTCTACTACTATGACAACGACCGGCAGCTGCCGGGACAGGTGCGCTACTACACAAACGTCAGCCGCGAGACGCTGCACGACCGCAACGCCTTCGGGCAGTTCCGGTTCCAGACACACTGGCACGACCGTCTCTCACTAAAGTGGCTGGGGAAGTACAACTGGGCTGCGTCAAGCTACCGCGACCCACTCTATACCGGTGGTGTCATGGATGCCGACTACTGGCAGCGCGAGGCTTACACAGCCGCAGCCCTGCTCTACACCCCCACCCCGCGACTGTCTATCGACTACTCGGCCGACTATGCAATGAATAACCTGAACAGCAGCCTTAGCACCGACACGCGCCCCTATCGCCACACCATCCTGCAGTCAGCAACAGCCAGGCTGACTGGACAGCGACTGACTGTCATGGCACGACTGCTGTACTCACTCTATCTGAACGGTGCACGGCAGGGCATTGCCTCTGATGACATGCGTCGCCTGTCGCCGTCACTGTCACTCTCCTACCGCATGCTGGCTGACCATTCACTCTACGTGCGTGCCTCCTACAAGAACATCTTCCGCGCTCCGACATTCAACGAGAACTACTATTTCCACTATGGGTCACCCGACCTGCTGCCGGAGACCACCGACCAGCTGAACTTGGGCGTCACGTATGCCACGGCACCATCCTATCACACAGAACTGTCGGTCACTGCCGACGGCTACTACAACGAAGTGAAGGACAAGATCATCGCTATACCTTATAATATGTTCGTGTGGCGCTGCATCAACGTGGGCAAGGTCAAGACGCTGGGAGCCGACATTTCCCTACGCCTCTCTTCACGCCTCACGCCTCACGCCTCACGCCTCACGCTATACGGCACCTACAGCTATCAGCGCTCGGAGAACCGGTCATTGCCTGGCTCCCCGACCTACGGACGCCAGCTGGCCTACACCCCCGAACATACGGGCAGCATAGCCGTTGCCTACGAGAACCCATGGGTAAACGTCTCCCTTCACGGTCAGGGGGTCAGCAAGCGGTGGGCTAACAACGAGCACTACGCATCGACCGACATCCAGGGATACTGGGAAACAGGACTGACCATCTGGCGCAGTTTCACCCTGCGCCACTGTCGCATAGAGGGCCGCTTGGACCTGAAGAACCTCACCAACCAGCAATACGAGATTGTGCGGTTCTACCCCATGCCCGGCCGCTGCTACCTGATTACACTAAACATTAAACTATAAACACCAAACATTTAACAAACATGAAAAAGTATCTTTTAAGTTTCGCAGTCCTCACCATGGCCATGAGCCTGACGACTGCATGTAGTGACGATGATGATGACAATTCCAACACGACCACGGTGACCGTTTCCGATGGTGCTTACGTCATCGGTTCCGGCAACATGTCATCTGGCATTACCGGCAACCTCACCTATTTCGACTTCGAAACCGAGACAGCTACCGTCGATGCCTTCAAGAAAGCCAACGGCAAGGAACTGGGAAAGACGGCCAACGACGCACTGCAGTATGGCAGCAAACTCTACATCGCCGTCGATGGTGAAAACACCGTATTCGTCGTTAACAGCAAGACACTGAAGATCATCACGGCCATCAACACAACGCAAATGCTGGGCGAGAAGGAAGGCGTCAGCCCCCGTCGCCTTGCTGCTGCCAACGGCACCGTCTATTTCTCCACTTTCGGCGGATACGTCGCTGCCATCGACACCACATTCTACCAGCTGGTGAAGTCCTACAAGGCCGGTTCTTATCCTGAGGGCATTACCGTCGTCGACAACACGCTCTACGTGGCCAACTCCGACTACGGCATGGGCCAGAACCCGTCCATCTCGAAGATTGACATCAACACCGGCTCCGAGACCGTCATCAAGGACGAGAACATCCGCAACCCGCAGACCGTGGCCGTGGCCGACGACGGCACCATCTACTACCTCGACTACGGACTGTACGGTCCGGCACCCGACTACGAGCAGATGAACGCCGGTGTCTATATGTATGCCAACAACACCAGCACCCGACTCATCGCCGACGCTACGGGCATGGGCTGCGGCACATCACGCATCTACGCCTACAGTGCACTCTATGGCAAAGAGGTGAAGTACTATGTCTATGACATCTACACGGGTAGCGTCACCACGCTCTACCCCGAGGGCATCGACTCGCCTGCCGCCATTGGCGTCGACCCCATCACGGGTGCCGTTTACATTGCTTCCTACCATAACATCACCAACGAATGGGGTACCTTCGCCGACTATTCGGGCAACGGCTATGTGAACGTCTATAACGCAAACCTCACGACGAAGTACCTCTCCTTCGACTGCGGTGTCGGTCCCACCCGCATCGTGTTTAGCTTCGGCACACGTACGTACAAGTATTAAAAAGTAATAAAGGAAAAGAGTGAATCGTCAAGCAATACTGCTATGGGCACTCCTCCTGGTGCTACTGTCATCCTGCGGCCGACAGGCTGCCGGCCCGCAGGATGACGGCGACACCGTCGCATTCAAATACGCATCCCTGCTGCAGGTGGTCAAGTACGACGGCTACACCCTGGTCGACATCCGTAACCCATGGAAACCGGGTAAGCTGCTACACCGCTACGTCCTCGTACCCCGTACCCCCGTACCTTCGCACCTCGCACCTCCATCATGCGCCACCACTCCCGTCGCGTCAGCATCGGGCCCCACCGTCATCGAAGTTCCCATCCAGCGTGCCGCCGTCTTTACAACGGTCCACTGTGCCCTGCTCACCGAGCTGGGACTGGGCGACCGCATCGTGGCAGTGGCCGATGCGAAATACATCAAGGTGCCCTTTGTCCAGCAGCAGGTCAAGAGCGGCCGCATCGCCGACTGCGGCAATGGCATGGACCCCGTCGTCGAGAAGATCATGGATGTCAAGCCCGAGGTCATCATGCTGTCGCCCTTCGAGAACTCGGGCGGCTACGGCAAGACCGAGGAAATAGGCATCCCGCTCATTGAGTGTGCCGAGTACATGGAGACATCGCCATTGGCACGTGCCGAGTGGATACGTTTCTATGGTTTGCTCTATGGTGTCAGCGACGAGGCCGACCGCCTGTTCCAGCAGGTGGACAGCAACTACAATGCCCTGCACCACACTTCTCACGTCTCACGTCTCACGTCTCACGCCTCACGCCTCACGAATAGCCACCACTCCCGTCGCGTCAGCGCCGGGCCCCACGTTATCCTCGACAAGATGGTGGGCTCCGTGTGGTACATGCCGGGCGGCCGCAGCACCATCGGACAGATGCTGCAGGACGCGGGAGCCGACTACCCGTGGGCCGACGACAGCCACAGTGGCTCCCTGCCGCTGCCCTTCGAGACGGTACTGGAGCGTGGCGGTGAGGCTGATATGTGGATGCTACGCTACTCGTCCGACCACGACCTCACCTACAGCGAGCTGCTCTCCGGCTATCACGGCTATAGTCAGCTACGTGCTTTCCGGCAGAAGTCGGTCTATGGCTGCAACGTCGAACAGTCACTCTTCTACGAGGAGACGCCCTTCCACCCCGACCGTCTGCTCAGTGACTTCCTGAAAATTCTGTTTCCCGACATACCAGGACTGCCGCCTTTGCGTTATTATAAGAAGTTAAAGGAATAGAATTAGTGAAATACGTGTAATTCGTGGTCAAGATAATATGAAACGTGGTATCGTCATCTGTGTGCTGCTGACCATGCTGACTGTCGTGTTGTTGGCCGTCAACCTCGCCGTGGGATCCGTATCCATTCCACTGTCCGAGGTCGTCAACATCCTCATACCTCGGACATGCGCCACCACTCCCGTCGCGTCAGCGTCGGGCCTTACGCCTCACGAATATATTATCATCGAGGGCCGACTGCCACAGGCGCTCACAGCGTTGTTCTGCGGATCCTCCCTGGCCGTCAGCGGTCTCATGCTCCAAACGGCGTTCAAGAATCCGCTGGCCGGTCCCAGCATCTTTGGCATCAACAGCGGCGCGGGGGTCGGCGTGGCCCTCGTCATGCTCGCTCTGGGCGGCTCCGTCAGCGTCGGCTCCGTCAGCGTCACCGGCTTCATGGCCGTTCTGCTGGCCGCCTTCGCCGGTGCCATGGCCGTCATGGCACTCATCTTCCTCTTCTCGACGATGGTACGCAACAACGTCATGCTGCTCATCGTGGGCATCATGATTGGCTACATGGCCAACAGCATCGTCTCCCTGCTCAACTTCTTCGCCACCGACGAGGGTGTCAAGTCCTACATGGTGTGGGGCATGGGCTCGTTTGGTGGCGTACCGCTGAGGCAGATACCCCTCTTCGCCGGCCTCTGCACTGTTGGACTCATCGGTGCCCTGCTCTTGGTAAAACCCCTCAACGTCCTGCTGCTGGGCGAGCAGTATGCTGAGAACTTGGGCGTAAAGACGCGTCGCGTGCGCAACTGGCTACTTATCGTCACTGGTCTGCTCACAGCCGTCACCACGGCCTACTGCGGACCCGTCATGTTCATCGGTCTGGCTGTGCCCCATATCGCCCACCTGTTGTTCCGTGTGGCCGACCACCGCATCCTCATGCCCGGCACCATCCTCTGCGGTGCAGTCATTGCCCTGTTGTGCAATGCCGTCTGCTTCCTGCCTGGCGAGTCGGGCGTCATCCCCCTGAATGCCGTCACTCCCGTCATGGGTGCCCCCGTCATCGTCTATATCATTGCGAAACACCGTTAATTTCTCAATCTCTCAATTTCCCCCTATGAAACATCTCCTGTTCCTCGCGCTTCCCCTGCTTCTGATGGCGTGTAAGCCCTCCAGCCGCCAAACGCCGCCCGAGCCCTCCAACCCCCGTCTCACGTCTCACGCCTCACCTCTCACATCTCCCGCCACCACTTCCACCACCACTCCCGCCACCACTCCCGTCGCGTCAGCGTCGGGCGCTCCTGAGCAGATTCTGCACCGCACGGGCTACACCACATCCTATAACCGCGACACGCGCAACCCTAACTGGGTGGCATGGCATCTGACCAAGGACCACACCTACGGCCGTCACCAGCGCTCACAGGAGGTCTTCACCGAGGACACGGACGTCACGCCGCGTGCCACCGACAACGACTACTACAACTCTCGCTACGACCGTGGCCACATGTGTCCGGCTGGCGACAATAAGTGGGATGCCACAGCCATGAGCGAGTCATTCCTCTTCACCAACATCTGTCCACAGAACCACGCCCTCAACAAGTACGAGTGGAACAAGCTCGAGATACAATGTCGCGACTGGGCCCGCCGCTATGGTGCCATCGACATCGTCTGTGGTCCCGTCTACGACCACGCCACACCCACACGCACCATCGGTCGTAACCGCGTCTGGGTGCCCGATGCCTTCTTCAAGGTCGTCCTCTGCCGCACAGGACAGCCTAAGGCTATCGGTTTCCTCGTCCGCAACAATGGCAAGAAAGTAAGCCTTGAGAGTCTTGTACGCACCGTTGATGACATTGAGCGCCTCACCGGCTTCGACTTCTTCTCCGATCTTGACGATAAGGTCGAACGCATCGAGGCCGCAGCCGACCTGAAGGACTGGGAACTTCTGAACGAGTAGCGGCCGTT
This sequence comes from uncultured Prevotella sp., assembly GCA_964561385.1. Taxonomy (GTDB): domain Bacteria; phylum Bacteroidota; class Bacteroidia; order Bacteroidales; family Bacteroidaceae; genus Prevotella. Next base: position 470 of record CAZLPO010000087.1, on the reverse strand, counting down.
TGTTCGATTTTTTCCGTTAATTAAACGTAATTCTTTACCCATTTGTTAGTAAAGTTTAACTACCCGTGACGACATGTCATCACGGGCGTTAAGAGGCGATTTTTTTACCTTTGTACTCGTAATTGCAACAGAACTACAGTGCAATTTTAGTCATTAACGTAAAAATTTCGAGAACTATGCAACAGCAACAGACAGACAAAGCCAGACAAGACCGCCACCGCCTCCTCAAAAAGGCGGTTGGAGAGAGCCTTACAACAAGACAATCAATAACAAGACTACAACCGTTACAGACGGGCGGCCCTCATACACCCTCCCCCTTCCCCCCTCCTTGTAAGCACCCCTCATACTATAGCCCCCCTCTATATAGAGGGAGGGGGGCATGTATAGAGGGGGTAGCTTACAGGGGGGAGGGGGTATAAGAGGGCCGCCCACTGACGGTCGTCTGAAAATATCTCACAAAAAATTTTCGC
>CAZLPO010000086.1:4659-10724 GCA_964561385.1 uncultured Prevotella sp. | reverse complement strand
AGAACTGACGAACACCCTCAAGATCAAGCGCCGCGTCCTCAACGAGAACTACAAGAAGGAGATTGACGCCATGTACGCCGAATAGCAATTGTCATTTTTCATTTATCATTATTCATTAGGCACGTAGTGCTGCAAAACATGATTACGCAAGACCAACTGAAAGACGTGCTCGACAGAGCCGATAAGCTGAAGCATTATCTCAAGATCGACGAGAAAAAGATAGAGTACGAAGAGGAAGATCTCCGTACGCAGGCTCCCGACTTCTGGGACGACCGTAAGCGTGCCGAGGAGCAGATGAAGAAGGTGAAAGCCATCAAGCGCTGGCTCGATGGCTACCAGGAGGTGCGCACCATGGCCGACGAGCTGCAGTTGGCCTTCGACTTCTATAAGGACGAGATGGTGACCGAGCAGGAGGTCGACGAGGCCTACGCTCAGGCTATCAAGACCATTGAGGATCTGGAGCTCATGAACATGCTGCGCCAGAAGGAGGACCCCATGGACTGCGTGCTGAAGATCAACAGCGGTGCCGGCGGTACGGAGGCACAGGACTGGGCTCAGATGCTCATGCGTATGTATATGCGCTGGGCCGAGGCTCATGGTTACAAGGTGACCGTCAGTAACCTCCTCGACGGCGATGAGGCCGGCATCAAGAGTGTCACCATGCAGATCGAGGGCGGCGAGTATGCTTACGGCTTCCTAAAGTCCGAGAATGGTGTTCATCGTCTGGTGCGCGTCAGTCCCTATAACGCCCAGGGCAAGCGCATGACCTCGTTCGCATCGGTCTTCGTATCACCGCTGGTCGACGACACCATCGAGGTCTATGTCGACCCCGCCAAGCTGTCGTGGGACACGTTCCGAAGCAGTGGTGCCGGCGGTCAGAACGTCAACAAGGTCGAGTCGGGCGTTCGCCTGCGCTACTGGTACACCGACCCCGACACAGGCGAGGAAGAGGAGATCCTCATCGAGAATACCGAGACGCGCGACCAGCCTAAGAACAAGGAGCGCGCCATGGCCCTGCTCCGCTCACAGCTCTACGACCGCGCCATGAAGAAGCGCATGGAGGCGCAGGCGAAGATTGAGGCCGGCAAGAAGAAGATTGAGTGGGGGTCGCAGATACGCTCCTACGTCTTCGACGACAAGCGCGTCAAGGACCACCGCACCAACTATGAGACACGCGACGTCGATGCCGTCATGAATGGCCGTCTCGACCCCTTCATCAAGGCTTACCTCATGGAGTTCCCCGTCGCCGACGAGTAACTACGCCTCCCGCCACTACTCCCGTCGCGTCAGCGTCGGGTCTTACGCCTTACGCCTCACGTCATTTCATAACCTTATAGGTCCTGACGCTATTACCCCTGCGTTCGCGGACAATGTTCAGTCCCCGCTGGGGCTGTGCTATTTTGGTGCCGCCGAGGGTGTAGTATGCCGTCTCACCGTCGGCTATCGGCAGCTGACTGATGGCGGTGGGGTCGGGCACTACGTGACGGAGACCGAGGAAGGCGTCGAGCGCAATGGAGGGCCGGCGCGTCACAGGGCTCCAGGCGCCCATGTCGTAGTCGTCTGTCAGTTCGGGCTCGAAGTAGTAGAGTCCTGCAGCACCTGCATCCATCAATTTCTTTAGGAAGTCGCACAACCACTGGTTTGCCTCCAGCGGTCGGTCGTTATAGTAGCCAGTCTCGACGATGAGCACGGGTCGGTCGTAGCGCTCCTTCAGCGTCTTGACGTTCTGTGCCACACGGTCCGTCAGCGCCTCATCCTTCAGCGTGGCCGTCTTGACGTTGACCGATAGGCCGATGGCGTCCCACTTGGCGCCCTTCACCTGCAGCGTGTCAAAGTAGTCGGTGAGCCACTGCGTGTCCTCACACTCCCTGACGTGGATAATGGTCTTCACCTCGGGGTTGACGGCTTTGACGGCATCGTAGGCCGTATTGACCAGCATCACGAAGTCGTCTGTCTGGCGGCCGTCTTCCCACAGGAATCCGTTGTCCACCTCGTTGCCCGTCTGCACCCAGCGCAGCTTTCCTGTAGCGTTCAGACTCTTCACGGCGTTCGTCGTGTGTGTCTTGACGCTTGTCGCGAGCCTGTCCGTGGCATAGCTTGTCCACGACTTCGGCTTAGCGTTGTCAGCCCACCAGTCGCAGTAGTGCAGGTCGAGCATAATGCCAAGTCCCTGCGATTTGGCCGTAGTGCCCAGATTCTTCGCGTAGCTCACGTTATAGTTGTTGTTGGCGGGGTTGACCAGCACGCGCAGGCGTACATTGTTGATGCCCTGGTTCTTGAGGATGGTCATGAGTGCTTGCTTCTTGCCCTCCTTGTCGTAGAACGACTTGCTCTGCTTGGTCTCCAGTGTGAGCGAGCTGACGTCGGCACCGAAATCAAAGGTGCTGTCGGCGGCAGCGCGGTCGAAGACCGTCTCGGTGACCGTCTCCGGTGCCGTGAACGGCTCGTCGTAGTTCTTGTCGGCAGCCGTGAAGTTACGGGTTTTGATGGTCCAGTTGCTTGGCAGCCCCGTCAGGTCGGGCTTCAGGAAGATGCGGGCGTTCTGCTTGTAGCCCTTCAGGTGCCAGTCCATCCATTTCAGTGCCAGCTTGGGGAATCGTCCGCCGGCCTGTTCCCAGTATCCTGGATTGTGTCCGGCCCCCGACAAGTCGGCCCACGCCACCTGTTTCTTCACCTTGCCAAAGTCGGTCTTTGCGTTCTCGTAGGCCACGTCTTCCGGGCCGCCCGTCATGTAGATGACGGGGCAGTGGATGGAATTCAGCGTGTTGGGCGATGCACCTCCCATAGACATGCCACCCATGCCGGCGTTCATGATGAGCAGTGTCTTCACCCATGACTTGCCACAGTTGGCAATGGCCTGTGCACCGCCGCATGAGTGGCCCGACAGGGCAATGTTCTTCACGTTGATGGCGTGATAGTAGTCGCTGGTGGTCAGCTTCTCCTGCTTGACGAGCCACTTGTAGGCATCGACCACCATCGTCTCGCTTGATCCGCTGTCTTCGGGGTCGCTTCCCGACATTCTGAAGGTGCCGATGGCAACAACCATGTAGCCGTGCGATGCCATCTCATTGAGCATACGCTCGTAGTCGAGCGACGAGCCTGAGCATGCACCGTTGCACCAGATGAGGATAGGCAGTGGTCCTTCGTGCTGTGCGGCGGCCTGTACGTTGCGTGGGCGGTATATGGTGAAGTTTGGCAGCGACTTCTCGCTGACGACGATGGCACGGTAGCGTCCGCTGCCGCCGTTGTCCACTTCTTTCTGTCGTGTTACCTGGTCGTTGATAGTGTCGGCGGCTGTCAGTTGGTAAGCGTGTGCTGACAGCAGCGCGATGGTTGTGAGGACGATAATTCGTCTGAATGGTTTTAGGCTGTTCATAGGTTTTTGGGGTTGAATGTGTAATGAATCGTGCTGCAAAGGTAGTAAAAAAAGTGAAAAAGGGGGAAGGTTTCACTTTTTTTTACTATCTTTGCGCCATCAAGACGAACGATTACTAACGATGGAACTGATTGTTAACAAGGAATTTGGTGGTGAGCGCCCGCTGTTTGCTAGTCACGATCTGCGACTGGAGCACGTGACGGTGCTCGATGGCGAGTCGGCCATCAAGCAGTGTCAGCGCATGGAGGCCAGCGACTGCCGCTTCTATGGCAAGTACCCGTGGTGGCACGTTGACGGTGCGCTGATAGAGGACTGTTACTTTGCACCGGAGTCGCGCTCGGCCATCTGGTACACCAACGACCTGGTGATGCGTCGCTGCGTCATCGACGGGCCGAAGTTCTTCCGTGAGATGCGTAACGTCGTGCTCGAGGATGTCACCATCAACGATGCCGATGAGACCTTTTGGCGCGTCAACGGCCTTCGCCTGCGTAACGTCACGCTGCACGAGGGCACCTATCCGTTCATGTTCTCCGACAATATCCGTGTCGACGGGCTGAAGAGCGATGCCAAGTACGTGTTCCAGTACTGCCGCAACGTAGAGGTTCATAACGCCGAGATTGTGACGAAGGACTCGTTCTGGGAGTGCGAGAACGTCACCGTCTACGACTCCGTGCTCGACGGCGAGTATCTGGCGTGGCACTCCAAGAACGTGCGGCTGGTCAACTGCCACCTGGCGGGCGAGCAGCTGTTGTGCTACGTGGACAACTTGGTGCTTGAGAACTGTACCATCGACCGCGCCTGCGATCGTCTGTTCGAGTATTCTACCGTGGAGGCCGACGTCCGCGGACACATCGAGCATATCAAGAACCCCACGTCAGGACATATCGTGGCCGACTCGATAGGCTCGGTCACCATCGACGAGAACGTGCGGCAGCCCAATAACTGTATCATTGAGACACGCCTGTGAAATACGATTTTGACGAACCGATAGAGCGCAGGGGAACTGGCTGCGTAAAGTGGGATAACTCACATCTCGCGTCTCACGCCTCACGTCTCACGCCTCACGATGTCATTCCCCTCTGGGTGGCCGACATGGACTTCAAGGCGGCACCTGCCATTCAGGAGGCCATCCGCAAGCGGGCTGAGCACGGCGTGTTCGGCTATACCCATGTGGGCGACGACTACTACGAGGCGGTCATCTCGTGGTTCCAGCGTCGCCACCAGTGGACCATCCGTCGCGAGGAAATCCTTTATACCACGGGTGTCGTGCCGGCCATGTCTGTGGCCATCAAGGCGCTGACGATGCCCGGCGAGAAGGTGCTCATCCTGTCGCCCGACTACAACTGCTTCTTCTCCTCCATCCGCAACAACGGCTGCGAGGTGCTGGAGTCCAGTCTCGTACCTCCGTACCCCCGTACCCCCGCACCCCCGATATTCTCTGTCGACTGGCCCGACTTCGAGGCGAAATGTGCCGACGAGAAGACGACCGTCTTCCTGCTCTGCAACCCTCACAACCCCACGGGTCGTGTGTGGACGGCCGAGGAACTGGAGCGCATGAACACCATCTGCATGCGTCATGGCGTAAAAGTGGTCAGCGACGAGATCCACTGTGAGCTGGTGATGCCCGGTCACCGATTCCAGCCGTTTGCTGCCGTCAGCGAGGCGTGCCGCCAGAACAGCGTCATACTGAACTCACCGTCGAAATCGTTCAATATTGCTGGCCTGCAGACGGCCAACATCATCTGTGCGCAGCCTGCATGGCGTCGCCGCATAGACCGTGCCATCAACATCAACGAGGTGTGCGACCTGAACCCCTTCGGTCCTGTGGCCCTCATCGCGGCCTACAACGAGAGCGAGGACTGGATAGACGAACTGAACCAGTATATCTGGGGCAACTACCGTGCGCTTTGCGATTTCGCCGAAAAGCACCTCCCGCTGTGGAAGGTCTGCCCCATGGAGGGCACCTATCTCGCATGGATTGACATCATGTCTCTCTCCTCTCATTCTCGTACCTCCGTACCTCCGTACCCCCGTACCTCCGTCTCTCAGCAATACGCCGACCGTCTGTTGTCCGAAGCTGGTGTCTGGGTGAACCCTGGAACGCTGTACGGTCCGCAGTCGGGCGAGGGCTACATCCGCCTGAACCTCGCCACCCAGCGTTCCCGTCTGATGGAGGCTCTGCAGCGCATAACCAAGTTAAAGGAATAATCTCTCAACTATTCTCGTCTCACGCCTCACGTCTCACGTCTCACGCCTCTTTCAACCCCTTCACATATTCGTAGAGTTTCCGATAGAAAGGGTGGCGCGTCATCGTGGGCACGTCGCCGAGTATGATGAGCTTCATGCGGGCGCGTGTAATGGCGACGTTCATGCGTCGCAGGTCGCGCAGGAAACCAATCTGTCCCTCGTCGTTCGAGCGTACCAGCGAGATGAGGATGATGTCGCGTTCCTGTCCCTGGAATCCATCGACGGTGTTGACGGTGATGAGATGGCGGAAGGGTTTGAAGTACTCACGCTTCTTTAGCAGGTGACGCAGGTATTGTACTTGTGCGCGGTAGGGCGAGATGACGCCCACGTCGAGTCGGTCGTTGAGGATGCGCGTCTTGCCAATCTTCTCGAAGTACTGCTCCAAGGCCAGTAGTGTCAGCTCCGCTTCGGCCTTGTTAATGCGTCCGAATGACTCGCCGAC
>CAZLPO010000086.1:0-4559 GCA_964561385.1 uncultured Prevotella sp. | reverse complement strand
CATCGGCAAGTCGAGGTCCAGAATTGATCGGTACTTCACTTCGGGGGCCGACTCTACCTGGTTACCGTAGAACCAGTCGCTCGAGAAGCGCATGATTTCCTCGTTCATGCGGTACTGCATCTTCAGCAGCGTCACCACCTCGGGCTTGTTCTCCACGATGCGTTCCATCAGTGTCTTGCCTAGTCCGGCCTTCAGGGCGGCGATGCTCTTCACCGTCGGCGGCAGCTGACAGTGGTCGCCGGCCAGGATGACTCGTGAGCAGCGGCGGATGGGAATCCAACAGGCAGCTTCTAAGGCCTGTGCCGCCTCGTCTATGAACAGCGTGCCGAACTTCTGACCGTCCAGCAGTCTGTTAGCGCTGCCCACCAGCGTACAGGCAATGACGCGCGCTTCGCCGAAGAGCTGTGCGTTGATCCGTATCTCCAGTTCGTTGGCGCGGTCCTTCAGCCGCTCCATCTTCTGGTGATACTTCTCGTCGCCGCGCTTACGATGGGCACGCAGCTCGCGGATGGCCTTTCTGATGGCCCACAGCAGTTCGTAGTCGGGATGGGCCTCGAAGCGACGCTCGTAGGTGAACGACAGCATCTTGTCATTCACGCGTGTGGGGTTGCCGATTCTCAATACGGGGATACCGCGGTCCACAAGCTTTTCGGATATCCAGTCAACGGCCATGTTCGACTGCGCACACACCAGTACCTGGTTCTCGCGGCGCAGCGTCTCGTAGATGGCCTCGACGAGTGTCGTCGTCTTGCCCGTGCCCGGCGGACCGTGGACAACGGCCACGTCCTTGGCCCAGAGCACGCGGTTGACGGCTTCCTCCTGCGTGCGGTTCAGATAAGGGAAGTGTAGCGGCTGAAACGTGAAGGTCTCCGCCTTCTGCTGTGAGTAGAAGAGGTCGCGCAGGTAGCCCAGCCGTCCCTTGGCACGCATCACGCGGTCCAGTGCGTCGAACATCATCTTGTACGATGTCTCGTCGAACGACAGCTGTACGCCCACCTGTTCGGCACTCTGAAGGTCCAGCAGCTGTGCCGAGTCGGGCACACTCACCACCATGCGGTCGCCGTCCACGTAGCTCACGGTACCTGTAAACGAAAAATAGCGCAATCCGGTTTCCCCGGATTGTCCTGACGCCCCCCTAAAGAACACCACCGGCCTCCCGAACTCAAAGTTGTGCTCTATGTCCTGGTCGGTCGTCCTGTGCACCTCCACGCACAACTGGTTTAGCGAGTTGTAGTAGCTCTTGCCCATACGGACGGGCCACCACGCATCGCCGCGCTTCACCAGCCGCGCCATGCCCCTTTCCTCGGTCAGGCGTCGGAAAGCCTCCTTCTCCGTCTGGTACTCCAGCTGGAGCAGAAGCCGCTGTTGTGTCAGTGCTTGTATGGCGTTCACCCTGCAAAGGTACGCATTTTTTTTGATTTTTCACTCATCCGGATAGTCTTTATGACTCATGCAGACTATCCTCTGTACTTTCTGCCAGCATGCAAGTAACTAAAGCCGATTACAACGAATGTTAAAAACTAAGCCAAAAACAGTGTCACTTTGGGATTTTTTGCGTATATTTGCCGACGTTTAGCAAATCAAAACAACGATGTGACAAACTACTGAATGAAAGCAATGAGACTACTGACATCAAGACGCTGGGCCGTGGCATGCGCTATGGTTTTGGCCAGCATCACCGCGACAGCCGACGACATCCATGTGGCCACCACCGGCAGTGACATCAACGCAGGCACGGTCGAGGCCCCGCTGCTCACCATCCACAAGGCGATGGAATTGGTCGAGCCCGGCGACCGTATCCTCGTCCACGAGGGCACCTACACCATCAGCGAGCGCATCAAGATACCCGCTCTCAATACCACGCCCGACATGCGTTGCGAGCTGCGCGCTTGGCCCGAGGAGGCTGTAGGAAAAGTCATCATCGACGGTTCCGCCATGCACCACACCACGATGAATGAGTTCAAGATGGGCCGCTGCATCTACGTCAACCACCTGGCTAACTACTGGACGTTCTACGGCCTCGTGCTCTGCAACGCCGAGGACAACGGCATGAAGGTGGAGGGGTCATACAACATCATTGAGCGTTGCACATTCCATGATAACAACGACACGGGCTTGCAGATAGGCATGTACAAAGACTTTTCTATCGAGGAGACCAAGTCGCTGCCGCCGGGAGAGCCGCAGTTCAACCCCGACTACCAGTTCTGCCGAGGCAACAAGGTCATCAACTGCGACTCGTACAACAACTACGATGCCCGCACCTACAATGGCAGCGACGACGGAGGCGATGCCGACGGCTTCGCCTGCAAGCTGTTCCCTGGCCCTGGCACCGAGTTCCACGGCTGCCGCGCCTGGACCAACAGCGATGACAACTGGGACCTCTACATGGTCTATCACCCTGTGGTCGTCGACCGCTGCTGGGCCTACCACGCAGGCTATTCGCCCGATGGCAGGGAGGTGGGCAACGGCAATGGCTTCAAGTTGGGCGGCGGAGGCTCCTCTGGCGGGGCGGCCTTCGACCAGAGCGTCGGCGCACACGTTCTGACTAACTGCGTCAGCTTCGACAACCTGCACAAGGGTTACGACCAGAACAATGCCTACGAGGGCATGTACGTCATCAACTGCACCGGCTGGGGCAATGAGTTCAACTACCGCTTCCCCACCGAGTTCAAGTATGGCACGATGACCATCCGTAACTGCATAGGGTGGGGGGCTGTGAAGCAGAACCACGAGTTTCTCAGTGAGGACAAGGAGGGCTCGCGCGTGCCCGACACCGACTTCAACTCGTGGACCACGCTCGACGGCTGCAACCCCTACAAGGAGGGACAGAAGGTGGCCGACGGCAGCAAACCCATGACGAAGGACTACAGCGGCGAGTTCCTCTCACTCTCCGTCAGCGACTTCATGGCACCCCGCGAGGCCGACGGTTCACTGCCCAACAACAACTTCGCTCGGCTGAAGCCGGGCAGTGTCTTTAAAGACCTGGGCACACCCATCATCGGTTTTACACCCACCCGTAAGATGACTGAGGCAGAGTGTGCCGCCGCAGGACTGGAGTATATCACTGCCGACGACCTCTACATCGCCTATAACGACGCGGCTCCGGAGTTTGGCGCCTTTGAGCTCGACGGCACACCCCATGAGTTCGTCGTGCCTGAGAAAATTGAACTGCGCTGCGCCACAGCCAACTCTTCACAAGAGGTGGTCGAGGGACATCCTATCGTACCCATCGTCTATGAGTGGAACGAGGCTGGCACCGCAGCCACCGTCGAGGGTTTGGATGAGGGGCTGACGGCCATACCGGAGACTGGACGGCTGACCATCAGCGGCACGCCCCAGAACAGCTGCACGTTTACCGTCACCATTACGGGCGCAGAGGGTGTGAAGGCTGTCACCACCACGGGCATCATCATTTGCGTCGTACCCTTCCGCGTACTCACGGGCGACTGGTATCATTTTCAGGATGCTGCCGATGCCCTACCCACCGACCTGCAGGGAGTCATTGAGACTGTTACCGCCGACGCAAGCTATCCCTCGCGCATCGACCCACAATATACTGAGAGCGACGGTTCCATCCCTGGCGGCTGCACGCAGGGTGCCCTCGTCATGGGGCGCAACAAGGGTGGCGCACGCTGGACCTTCAGCAGCAATGGTGTGCTGCAGTTGCTCATCAACCTCCACTTCACAGGTAAGCGTGCCTTCATCATCGAGTACACGCTTGCCGACGGCACACAAAAGACGGTTGACATAGCAACAATGGCTAAGGGCACCTACTGCAACTGGAACGTGCTGGAGAACGCCGGCATCAGCGACGGTACACAGCTGCGCTCAATCACCCTGCGCAACAATAACTCGAAGGGCGAGGTGCGCATCTACGACATGTATGTTCGCGTGCCCGACCGCGGCGACGAAACAGGTATCGCCACACCAACAACAGACCAGAGCCACTCTACAGTCACAAAATATCTCAGTGGCAACCAACTCATCATCGTGCAGGATGGTGTGCGATACAATGCCCAGGGCATGAGGCTGGACTGAAGGAAATATTTCTCAATGGGCACTTCTTGCGCTGATTTTCTTTCCCTCCTTGCTCCAGGTAAAAATCCAACTGCCTTTGCGGCTGGTGATGGTGCTATTGGAGACACCAACAATCTCACCAACGTCTGAAACACTCATTGTCTTCAGCGTCTTGCCTTTGGCATCGTAGATGTAATAGTAGGAATAACGCTTGGCCACGAAGAAGTCGCTGCCCCAGCCCATGAGTTCGCCCACACTGCTGCGCGACAGGCCGCCGATCCGCTTGCCCTTCTCGTCATAAACGTAGTACCAATTCTTCGTCTCCTCAATATACGATATCTGCTGCCGCTGCGCCTGAACAGCCAGCGTCACTAACAAGAATAATATGGTAAACAGTTTCTTCATTGCACCTCGTTCTTCACGCCACAAAGATAGTCATATCTTTCCATATCATTGCCCATTTTGTTTAGTTTAACACAATTTGAGCGCACTCCGTGCGGACCGTCACTCTGCTCCGAGCGGACTGCCACTCTGCTTTACCT
>CAZLPO010000085.1:0-10740 GCA_964561385.1 uncultured Prevotella sp. | reverse complement strand
AATCTCCTGGAAGACCACTCCCGTATTGACGTACTTGAGCATCTCTCAATTTTCAGTTTTCGATTCTCAATTGAGACTATTACGCATGCGCGTAATATCTCCTTGCGGCCTCCTCCTGTCGTGCCTGCGAGAAGTTGGAGACGCGCTTCAGGTAGCCGATGATGCGGGTCATGTAGTCCACGTTCTTCGAGCGGCAGTTGGGGCACTCCTTGAGGTAGCGCTTGTCAATGTGGCCGCAGTCGTTGCACACCGTGTTGGGGATGTTGAACGTGAAGTAGTTGCAGCCCTCCTTGGCAGCCACCTTCAGCAGGTGCAGGTACTGCTCCTTCGAGAGGTGCTCGTCGAGGTTCATGTGCAGGGCGGAGCCGCCAGTGAGGTGTTCGATGTAGGGAGCGCCGTGGAGCTTGAACTTGTCGATGACCGAGAGCGAGTCGTCCTCGACGACGTAGAAGTAGCTGTTGTAGCAGTCGCGGGGCACGAAGTAGCCGTCCTCGCGGTCCCACTTGGCGTGCTTCACACCGACGTTCTCGGCAGGGATCATCTCGCAGTTGAACATGACCTCCTTGGTGCGGTACTGCTTGTTGTACTTCTCAATGAGTCCGAGGATGCCCTGTACGAAGTGCAGGTAGTCGTCGTTGGGCGTGATCTTGAGTCCCATGAACTCGGCGGCCTCGACCAGGCCGTTGATACCGATTGTGAGGTACTGGCGGCTGATGTTGATGTAGCCGGCATCGAACAGCGGCAGCATGCCGTGTGACTGCAGCTCCTTCAGGTTCTCGTTATAGGCGAGCTGCACCTTGTGGCAGAGGTCGATGACCTCGGCGAGGTACTGCAGATAGGGCATCTTGTGGTTGACGGCATACTGGATGCAGCGGTTGAGGTTGATGGTGAGCACCGACTTGGAACCCGTGCTGACGCCACCGGCGCCGAGGGTGTAGGAGAAGCCGTTGTCGGTGATCTCGTTGCGCAGACGGCAGCAAGAGCTGAGCGAGTCGGCGTTGGCACTCATGTAGGTGAAGAACGAGTGGCCCTCGGCATACATCTCGGCCGTGAAGTCGCCCCACTCCTTGTCCTTGCACTCGCCGTTCTCGTCGGTGAGCAGCGCCATGGTCTCGACGGGGAAGGTCAGCAGCGTCTTCGTGCGCTCCTGGTTGAACCACTTCATGAAGCGCTTCTGCAGCCAGGAGAGGCTCTCCCAGTCGGGCTTCGAACCGTCGGGGAAGTAGAAGTCGCCGAAGATGGACTCGAAGTAGTACTTGTCGTAGTAGGCGATGTTCCAGAACACGGCCTGATAGTTACGGGCACCGGTGGGCTGGTTCAGGGTATAGACAATCTGCTCGAAGTAGTCGGTGATGACCTTGTCGATGGTGCGCTTCTTCAGCGAGAGGTCGGCCTGCTCGTCGGCACGCTTCCAGTAGTCGGTGCCCCACTCCTTGCCGATGAAGTAGTTCATGTACATGAGGAACTCGGGCGTGGCACAGGCACCGCTGAGCATGGACGACACCATGAACACCATGTTGACGAAACCGCCGGCAAACGACTTCAGATTGGTGGGAGCCGTTGAGTTACCGCCGATGGCCACGGTACCGCCGATGAGCCAGGGGTACATTGTGATGGAGGCGCAGTAGTTGGCGAGCGAGGTCTCGTCGTTCTTATATATAAAATGGTGGGTGAGCTTGTCGATGTACTCGTCGGCCAGCTGCTTGCCGTACATCTTCTTGATGCGATCGGTGAGCAGACGACGGTTCAGACGGATGAAGTTCGACTTGGGCAGCTCGCCGATGAGCGTGGCAATGTTCTTGTGCTCCACGTTGGCGTTGGCATCGTACTTCGAACCGGTGGCGGCATTGACCGACTCCATGTACTCGGACAGGAACTGCATCTTCTGCAACGTCTCGCGGTCCTCGGTGTGCTCCTGACGATAGAGGATGAACGACTTGGCCACCTTGTAGAAGCCTTCACGCATGAGCGACTCCTCCACCTGGTTCTGAATGTCCTCGACGGTGATGTCGTTGTGGATGTCCAGATGAGCCAGAATCTTGGAGATGACGCCCAGGTCAGCAGGTTCTTGCACACTCTCGAACGCCTTGGCAATGGCGTTCATAATCTTGTCAAGGGAGAACTGGTCCTTGGACCCGTCTCGTTTGGTAATGGTAAAATTCTTAATTTCCATTTTATATTTTATCTATTAACTTAATACGGTTCGCACGCGTCAAAAGTTTTCCGTTTCGGACAACTTTTCAGTTTTAGGCTTCTCGAAAGTTTTCCGTTTTGGAAAACCGAATCGCCCGCAAAGGTACGAAAAGTTTGCGAAACACGTATGCTTCGGAGTCTTAAAAGAAGTTAAAGGCTGTACGGGAAACGTGAGTTTTTTTTCGTAAGTTAACGAAGGGTTAACTCCACGGGGCAGTGGTCGGAGCCCAGGATGTCGGTATGGATGCGGGCGTCGGCTATCTGGGGACGCAGACGGTCGCTGACCACGAAGTAGTCGATGCGCCAGCCGGCATTCTTCTGACGTGCCTGAAAGCGGTACGACCACCAGGAATAGGTGACCTGCTCGGGATACTTCCAACGGAAAGTATCGGTGAAGCCGCTGGAGAGCAGGTCGCTGAACTTCTGGCGCTCTTCGTCGGTAAAGCCGGCATTCATGCGGTTGGTCTTGGGATTCTTCAAGTCGATCTCCTCGTGGGCTACGTTGAGGTCGCCGCAGAGGATAACGGGCTTCTGCTGGTCGAGACGCTTCAGGTAATCACGGAAAGCGTCCTCCCACGACATACGGTAGTCCAGGCGGCGAAGACCGTCCTGCGAGTTGGGGGTATAGCAGCAGACAAGGAAGAACTGCTCCATCTCGAGCGTCACCACCCTACCCTCATGGTCGTGCTCGTCAATGCCCAGACCGTAGCTGACGCTCAGCGGCTGGTGACGGGTGAAGATGGCGGTGCCGGAGTAGCCTTTCTTGTCGGCGTAGTTCCAAAATGACTGGTAGCCGTCGAACTGAAGATCGAGCTGTCCTGCTTGCATCTTGGTCTCCTGAAGACAGAAGAAGTCGGCGTCCAGCTGACGGAAGATGTCGCTGAACCCCTTCTGCTCGCATGCACGCAAGCCATTGACATTCCAAGATACGAACTTCAAAACTTTGCCATTTTGATGGCCACGATGGCACACTCATCGCCCTTGTTGCCGAGACGGCCACCCGAGCGGTCCTTAGCCTGCTGCAGGTCGTTGGTGGTCAGCAAGCCATAGACGACGGGGATGTTGTTCGTAGCGTTGAGACGGGCGATGCCCTGTGTGACACCCTGGCAGATATAGTCGAAATGGGGCGTCTCGCCGCGGATGACGGAGCCGAGGACGATGACGGCGTCGTAACCGTCGTTGAGCGTCATCTGGTGAGCACCATAGATGAGCTCGAACGAGCCGGGGACGGTCTTGACATGTATATTCTCAGGCAAAGCGCCGTGCTTCTCGAGTGTGCTGACACACCCTTGAAGCAAGGCGCCTGTGATTTCGGGATTCCACTCTGCCACCACGATGCCGAAGATCATGTTCGATGCATCGGGGACGGCGTTGAAATCGTAGTCGGAAAGATTATGCAGTGCGGTGGCCATTACTCAGAAACGCGTTCTATGTACTGGTCAATCGTCTGGTACTGCATCGAGTTGAAGTACTTCTCCTTGATGGTCTGGTAGAGTTTCAGGGCATCAGCCTTCTTGCCCTGGCTCTCGAGGATCTCACCAGCCTGGATCAGGAAGGTGGGCGAGAGCGAGTTGTTGTCGGCCTTCTCGGCAGCGTCCTTCAGCGTGCTCACGGCCTTGTCGAGCTGGTTCAGGTGGGCATAGACATTACCCAGGGCACCCAGGGCGGCGGGAGAGATCATCTGGTCGTCCTTGGCACTGAACTTCTCAATATACTTGGCAGCGTCCTCCCACTTGCCGAGCTGGGCGTTGCACAGACCGGCATAGAGGTTGGCCAGGTTACCGGCATCGCCACCGAAGTCGGCAGCCAGCTTGGCAAAACCGGCATAGCCCAGGCTGTCGCCGTTGAGGGCCTTGTCGAACTGCTCGGCAGCGAAATACTCCTGACCCTTGGCCAGTGCCGTGTTGTTCTTCTCGGCATTGGGCTTTGCAACATACTGGTTGTAAAGGCTCCAGCCGGCGATGATGACGATGAGTGCAACGACGGCACCGATAATTGCTTTCTTGTACTTGAGGAAGAATGCCTCACTCTTGGTAAGCGTCTCTTCGACGGATGTCTGCTGAGCGCTCTGTTTCTGATTGTTTGTTGCCATTATTCTATTTGTTTTTATTATACGCTACAAATTGCGGCGCAAAATTAATAAAAAAACCTCAGATAACGATGAATAGCAGGATTATTTTTACCTTTTTTGAATAAAAAACCGCAAAACAGTGGATTCTGAGGCGAAAAATGAGTACCTTTGCGTCGTGATTCTCGAGAAACTGTCACTCATCAACTACAAGAACATTGCGGCAGCCGACCTCCAGTTGTCTGCCAAGATGAACTGCTTCATCGGGCAAAACGGGGCGGGAAAGACCAACGTGCTCGATGCCGTCTACTTCCTGTCGTTCTGTCACTCGGCCAACAACCCCACCGACTCGCAGCTCATCCGCCACGACCAGGACTTCATGATGCTCGAAGGGCAATACGCAGCTTCCCCATCACTCCCAGAAACCCCTGAGCTCCCCGAGGTCCCAGAAGTCATCTCCTGCGGCATCAAACGCGGCACGAAGAAACACTTCCGCCGCAACAAGAAGGAGTACAAGCGACTGTCGGAGCACATCGGACTGATACCGCTGGTCATGGTGTCGCCCAGCGACACGCTGCTGGTAGAGGGCGGCAGCGAGGAGCGCCGCAAGCTGATGGACGTGGCCATCTCGCAGACAAACCGCCAGTATATAGACGCGCTGAACCGCTATAACAAAGCCCTGCAACAGCGTAACTCGCTGCTGAAGCAGGACGACGAGCCCGATGCTGACGTAATGGCCATCTGGGAGGAGCAGATGGCTGCCGAGGGCGAAACCATCTACCGCCACCGCACCGCGTTCATCGAGACGCTGACGCCGCTGTTCCAGCGTTTCCACGAGCGCATATCGGGCGGCAGGGAGCGCGTGACGCTCAGCTACACCAGCCACTGCCAGCGCGGACCGCTGTTGGAGGTCATCCGCCGCGACAGCTGGCGCGACCGCGCCATCGGCTACTCGCTGCACGGTGTACACCGCGACGACCTGGAGATGCTGCTCGACGGCCATCCCATGAAGCGCGAAGGGTCGCAGGGACAGCTGAAGACGTATGTCATCGCCCTGAAGCTGGCACTCTTTGAGCTGCTCAGTCATGCCGGCCGGCAGACGACACCCATCCTGCTGCTCGACGACATCTTCGACAAGCTGGACGCCCAGCGCGTGGAACAGATTGTCAGCCTGGTGTCGGGCGAGGACTTCGGACAGATCTTTGTGACCGACACTAACCGCGACCACCTGGACAGCATCCTGGCGGCCTCATCGCACGAATACAAGATTTTCCATGTTGAAAACGGAGAGATATGTTTAAGCGCAACGTCCAACAGCTGAAGGACCTGGTGCTGCGCAACCTGCGCGAACAGGGACTGGAGACACCGTTGCTACAGAGACGGCTGATAGCAGCGTGGCCCGAGGTGGCAGGACCGGTCATCGCACGCTACACACGCGAGGTGTTCATACAGAACCAGACGCTGGTGGTGCGCCTGACCATGCCGGCACTGCGCACGGAACTGTCGATGAGACAGGGCGAGCTGGTCAGACAGCTTAACGGCCATGTGGGCGAGCAGGTGATTGCCAGCATCCGCTTCTGCTAAACCACCACGTCGACGCTGACATCGGTAGCCTCGACGGGAACAGCCTCCACCTTCTGGAAATCAAAGCACACACCTATCTTATATATATAAGGGACCGACGACAGGAAACGGTCGTAATAGCCGCGGCCACGTCCCATACGGTGACCGTCGGCATCGAAGGCCATGCCGGGAATGACGGCCACATCGATGGCGGCATAGTCGGTGAACGGCTCGCCAACGGGCTCCATGATGCCGAAAGCGCCTTCGCTGAGGTCAGCACGGCCGGTATAGCGGTGTAGCACCATGGTTCCCTCGTCCACCACCCGAGGCAGCAACACGATTTTGCCGGCAGAGCGCAGCTCGTCGAGGAATGCGTGGGTATCGACTTCGTCAGGCAGCGAGTAGTAGAGGAGCACCGTTGATGCCACCGACAACAGCGGACGGAGACGGGCTAAGACGGGCAACGACAGCTCGGCCAGCTGCTGCTGACTGAACTGTCGTTTACGCTGTCTGACGAGCTGTCGCAACTCACTCTTTCGCATGAGCTTTCTTCGGGAAGGCCTTGCCCTCCTTGAAGAGCCGGAGCGTCTCAAGGATGGCGGGGTCGTCGGCATTCAGATATTCCACCCACTCGGCCTCGCCCATCATGTTATAGATGATGCGGCTATTGATATAGCGCTCCAACAACCGACGGGAACGCTGTATCATGAGGTTGCGGCGCTTCAGACCGTTCTTCTCGGCATACGAGGCGAAGAGCTCAACGGTGTTGAGCTTCTTCAGATGCTTCTCAAGCTCATTCATCGTCTCGAAAGCGCTGAGTTTCTGACGGTTATCATCCGTATAGGCATAGGCGAACTGCAGGATAAGTCCCGACATGCTGGCCTCCTTGTAATAGGACGTCATGTCGAGCGTGTCCTCAGGAACGAAGATGTCGGGCGTGATGCCACCGCCGCCATAGACAACGCGGCCATTCTTCGTGTGGTACTCAGGACCGGTATGGTGGATGCTGTCCTGCGAGAAGAACTCACCATGCTGGTAGCGCGTCATCAAGTCGGCCTCGTAGTCCTTGTTATCGCCCTGCGTGTAGGGTTTCTGGATGCAACGGCCCGAAGGACTGTAGTAGCGGGCAATGGTCAGACGCACCATCGAACCGTCGTGCAGCGTCACCGGCTGCTGCACCAGTCCCTTGCCAAACGAGCGGCGACCGATGATGGTGCCGCGGTCGTTGTCTTGGATGGCACCGGCAAAAATCTCACTGGCCGAAGCAGAGCTCTCGTCGATGAGCACCACCAGCGGTATCTGCTGGTAGGAGCCGCGGCCATCGCTGCGATAGTCCTGACGAGCCGACTTGCGGCCTTGCGTATAGACGATGAGACGACCCTTGGGCAGGAACTCGTTGGCCATCTGTACGGCCGACATCAGGTAGCCGCCAGTGTTGCCGCGCAAGTCGATGGTCAGGTTGCGGAAACCCTCCTGCGACAACTTGGCAAGGGCAATGAGCAACTCGGGATAGGTCTTCTCGCCGAAGTTCTTGATGCGGATATAACCGGTGTCGTCGTCAAGCATATAGGTGGCCGTCACGCTCTTCATGGGAATCTCGCCACGCGTGATGGTGATGCGGCGCACCTTCTTCTCCTTGTAGCGTAGCACGCCTACCTGCACCTTCGTGTCCTTCTCGCCCTTCAGCTTGTGCATGGCCGCCTCGTTGGTGACCTCCTTGCCGACAAACGGCTGACCGTCGACCTCGACAATCTTGTCGCCAGCCAGCACGCCGGCACGCTCGGCAGGACCGTTGCTGATGACGTTCTGCACGTGGATGGTGTCCTGACGGATGGTAAACTCGATGCCGATACCGAAGAACGAGCCCTTCAGGTCGTCGTTAGCCTGCTGCACGTCCTTGGCGCTGATATAGACCGAGTGGGGGTCGAGCTCCGAGAGAATCTGCGGCATGGCCGTCTCCACCAGGTCACCCATGTTCACCGTGTCCACATACTGGTCGTCAATGATGTGAAGCAGGTCGTTCAGTTTGTTACTGCCCGAGTTGATGATGCTCAGGCGGTTGCCGGTGAAGCGGTTGGCAAAGAATGTCCCGATGAAAATGCCCACCACAACACTCAGCGCCAGCCACAGCGGCATGAAACGATATGTCTTTCTCTTATTCATTCTCCTGTTTTAACTCCTTGTAAATCACTTCAATACCGGCACGCTCCAACAGTTCGATACCATCGGTCAGACGGTACTTCTCGCCATAGACGACACGCTTGATGCCGGCCTGGATAATGAGCTTGGCACACTCGATGCAGGGTGAGGCCGTGATGTAGATGGTGGCACCGTCGGAGTTGTTCGACGAGCGGGCCAGCTTCGTGATGGCGTTCGCCTCGGCATGCAGCACATAGGGCTTGGTGAGGTTGTTCTCGTCCTCACACACGTTCTCGAAACCACTCGGCGTACCGTTGTAGCCGTCGCTGATGATCATCTTGTTCTTGACCACCAGCGCACCAACCTGACGCCGCGTGCAGTAAGAGTTCTCGGCCCAGATACGTGCCATGCGCAGATAGCGCTCATCCAGCTTTCGTTGCTTGTCGTTATTCATGATTCGCTGTTCACTATTCACTAGCGCTTTGCGCGCTTGATTCCATTTCTCTTGAGTAATGCATCAATCGTGGGTTCACTGCCCTTAAAACGTTTATAGAGTACCATCGGGTGCTCCGTGCCTCCCTTCGACAGGATGTTTTCACGGAAACGCTGTGCCGTCGCCTGGTCGAAGATGCCGTGACGCTTGAAGACAGCAAAGGCATCGGCATCGAGCACCTCAGCCCACTTGTAGCTGTAGTAGCCGGCAGCATAGCCGCCCGCCATGATGTGCGAGAACTGCGTGGTCATGCAGGTGTCCGTGCGCTGCTCGCCGATGATGGCTTTCTTCCACGCCTCCTTCTCGAAGGGGATGATGTCCGCGCGGAACTCGTCCTTCTGGGTATAATAGGCCATGTCGAGCAGTCCCAACGACACCTGACGGATGCAAGCGGTGGCCGACATGAAATTGCGGCTGCGGACAATGCGGTCAATCAGCTCGTCGGGCAAGGGCTCACCCGTCTGGTAGTGGAAGGCGAACGTCCTGAGAAACTCCTTTTCCACGGCGTAGTTCTCCATGAACTGCGACGGCAGCTCCACAAAGTCCCACCACACGTTGGTGCCGCTGAGACTCTGGAAACGCGTATTGGCAAACATACCGTGCAGCGAGTGGCCGAACTCGTGGAGGAACGTCTCCACCTCGCCCAGCGTCAGCAGTGCCGGACGCTCCTCCGTAGGCTTCGAGAGGTTCATCACCACCGACACGTGCGGACGTACGTTCTTGCAGTTGTCGGCACCAAAGGGTTTATGCACATCGACGCGCTCCTGCCACTGTCCCTGATACTCGGTCATCCATGCCCCACCCTGCTTGCCTTGACGGGGATGGAAATCGGCATAGAAGACGGCCAGGTAGCTGCCGTCCTTATCGAACACCTCGTAGGCCTTCACATCAGGATGATAGACGGGGATGTCCTTGTTCTCACGGAACGTGATGCCGTAGAGACGATTGGCCAGTCCGAAGACACCGTCGATGACCTTGTCCAGCTGGAAATAGGGACGCAGCATCTCAGCGTCAATGTTGTATTTCTTCATCTGGAGCTTGTGGGTATAAAAGGCCTGGTCCCACGGCTCCAGCCGCTCATTTCTTGTCTCGCGCGCCGCGTTCTTCGAAAACAGCTTCTCTAGTTCCTGACGCTCTTTCACGGCCGTCGGCTTGTAAGCATCAATCAGCTGGTTCAACAGCTTATAGACGTTGCGCACGTTGCCTGCCATACGGTGCTTCAGCACATAGTCGGCATAGGTCTTGCTCCCAAGCAACTGCGCGATCTCACGGCGCAGATTGACCAGTCGCTGACAGATGGCCAGGTTGTTTTCTGCGTTGTCGTGGATGCCCATCGTGTTGCGGGCCATATACATCTGACGGCGCAGCTCGCGCTGTGTCGAGTAAGTCATGAAGGGCGAGTACGAGGGCGTATCGAGCGTGAACACCCACCCCTCCAGACCGCGCTCCTTAGCGGTCAGCGCCGCAGCCTGACGTGCCGTCTCAGGCAGTCCGTCGAGCTGTGCCTCGTCAGTCAGGTGCATCGTGTAGGCCTTCTGCTCCTTCAGCAGGTTCTGCGAGAACTGCAGTCCCAGCATCGAGGCCTCCTCGGTGAGCGCCCGCAGCCGTGCCTTGCCTTCATCGTCGAGCAGGGCTCCGCTGCGCACGAAACCGTCGTAGCAGTTGTCCAGCAACATCTTCTCCTCGGGGGTCAGACGGCGGTGATGGCGGTGCACGTACTTGATACGCTCAAACAACCGCTCGTTCAGCCGTATGTCGTTGGCGTGCTTCGTCAGGATGGGACTCATCTTCTGCGCCAAGGCGTCCAGGTCGTCGTTCGTCTCTGCCGACAGCAGATTGAAGAAGACGGTCGAGGTGCGGTCCAACAGGTCGTAGTAGTTGTCCTTCTCGTCGTCCACGCTGATGATGGTATTATCGAAAGTGGGCTTGGCCGGGTTGTTCACAATACGGTCAATCTCCTCGTTGTCACGCCGGATACCCTCCATGAAAGCCTCCTCAAAGTCTTCCAGGCGGATACGGTCAAAGGGCGCCGTTTCGTGCGGCGTGTCATATTTCTCAAAAAACGGATTCGTTCTCTTCTCCTCGGTCATAACATACGTTTCTCTCTAAACGACCGCAAAGTTACGTTTTTTTCCGTAACAAGCCAAGAATCTTCACATTTTTTTGTCTTTCACATACGCAGCAGCCGCGGTCAGAGAAGTCCCTGGCCGCGGCTGTGGCATATCGTTAACTGATTAATTAGTAAACAACCGTCTTCCGGCCACCGATGACGTAGATGCCCTTC
>CAZLPO010000084.1:0-11006 GCA_964561385.1 uncultured Prevotella sp. | reverse complement strand
GCCGGGCGGTAGCGTGACGGCCGGACTGGGCATCTACGACACGATGCAGTTCATCTCCAGCGATGTCGCTACCATCTGTACGGGCATGGCCGCCTCTATGGGCGCCGTCCTGCTGGTGGCCGGCACCGAGGGCAAGCGTTCGGCACTGCCCCATAGCCGCGTCATGATTCACCAGCCGTTAGGCGGTGTTCAGGGACAGGCATCGGATATCGAGATTGAGGCAAAGGAGATCCTGAAGTTCAAGAAGGAACTGTACACCATCATCTCCGAGCACTCGCACACGCCTTACGAGAAGGTGTATGCCGACTCCGACCGTAACTACTGGATGACGGCCGAGGAGGCGAAGGCGTATGGTATGATTGACAATGTGTTAGTCCGTAAATAGCCGATGAAGAAAGTATGTAGCTTCTGCGGAAGAAGCGAGAAAGAGGTACAGCTGCTCATCACGGGCATCAATGGGTATATCTGTGAGAGTTGCGCCAGACAGGCCTATGATATCGTACAGGAGTATCAGTCGGCTGGGCAGAAGAAGCGTGGCGCCCAGGGTGCCCCGAAGGCGACACAGGTGCCGAAGCCACGTGAGATCAAGGACTATCTGGACCAATATGTCATCGGACAGGACGAGGCCAAGCGCTACCTCTCGGTGGCGGTCTATAACCACTATAAGCGTTTGCAGCAGCCTGCCGACGACAGTGGCGTGGAGATAGAGAAGTCGAACATCATCATGGTGGGCTCCACGGGAACGGGCAAGACCCTGCTGGCCCGTACCATTGCCAAGTTGCTCGATGTGCCCTTCACCATCGTCGATGCCACGGTGTTCACCGAGGCCGGCTATGTGGGCGAGGATGTCGAGAGCATTCTCACACGTCTGCTGCAGGTGGCCGACTATAACGTGGAGGCGACGCAGCGTGGCATCGTCTTCATCGACGAGATTGACAAGATAGCACGGAAGTCTGATAACCCCAGCATCACCCGTGATGTCAGTGGCGAGGGCGTGCAGCAGGGACTGCTGAAGCTGTTGGAGGGCACAACGGTCAATGTGCCGCCGAAAGGTGGTCGCAAGCATCCTGACCAGGATTATATCCATGTCGACACACGAAACATCCTGTTCATCTGCGGTGGTGCCTTCGACGGCATCGAGCGGAAGATCGCGCAGCGTATGAACACCCATGTAGTGGGTTATAACTCCGTTCAGAATGTAAGAAAAATTGATAAGAACGAATTGATGAAATATGTACTTCCGCAAGACCTGAAATCCTTCGGTCTGATTCCGGAGCTCATCGGTCGTCTGCCCGTGCTGACCTATCTCAATCCGCTCGACCGCGAAGCGCTGCGACGAATCCTCATGGAGCCGAAGAACTCCATCGTCAAGCAGTACGAGAAGCTGTTTTCGATGGACGGCGTGGAGCTGTCGTTCAGCGAGGAGGCCCTGAACCTCATCGTAGACAAGGCAGTGGAGTACAAGCTCGGTGCCCGTGGCCTGCGTTCCATCGTTGAGAACATCATGATGGACGCCATGTTCGAGGTGCCGTCGAAGAAACAGAAGAAGTTTGAAGTAACGCTCGAATATGCCCAGCAGCAACTCGAAAAATCTCATTTACAAGCCTCGTAAGCAGAGACAGAGCCTATGAAAGAAGGAAAGATAAATCTTGCGGGAGCCCTGAAGAAATACTTCGGCTTCGACAAGTTCAAGGGAGACCAGAAAGCCATCATCCAGAGCGTGCTTGACGGCAAGGACACGTTTGTCCTGATGCCGACGGGCGGCGGTAAGTCGTTGTGCTACCAGCTGCCGTCACTGCTCATGGACGGTGTGGCCATTGTCATCTCCCCGCTGATTGCACTGATGAAGAACCAGGTGGACGTCATGACCCATCTCAGCGAACATGAGGGGACGGCGCATTATCTGAACTCATCGCTCAACAAGGCGGCCATCGACCAGGTGAAAACCGATGTCAAGGCGGGCATCACGAAGCTGCTCTATGTGGCGCCGGAGTCGCTCACCAAGGAGGACAACGTGGAGTTCCTGAAGTCGGTGAAGATCTCGTTCTATGCCATTGATGAGGCCCATTGTATCTCGGAGTGGGGACATGACTTCCGACCCGAGTACCGGCGCATCCGCCCGATTATCAATGAGATCGGCAAGGCACCGGTCATCGCCCTGACGGCGACGGCCACCGACAAGGTGCGTACGGACATCAAGAAGAATCTCGGTATTGTGGATGCAGCGGAGTTCAAGAGCTCCTTCAACCGCCCGAACCTCTATTATGAGGTGCGGCCGAAGACCAAGGAGGTCGATAAGGACATCATCCGCTTCATCAAGCAGCACCCCTCGAAAAGCGGCATCATCTACTGCCTCTCGCGCAAAAAGGTGGAGGAGCTGGCGGAGATTCTGAAGGCTAACGACATCAAGGCGGCGGCCTACCATGCTGGTCTCGACTCAGCCACCCGCTCGCAGACACAGGACGACTTCCTGATGGAGAAGATCGATGTCATTGTGGCTACCATCGCCTTTGGCATGGGCATCGACAAGCCCGACGTGCGCTTCGTCATCCATTACGACATCCCGAAGTCGCTCGAGGGCTATTACCAGGAGACTGGACGTGCCGGCCGTGATGGCGGCGAGGGCATTTGCCTGGCCTTCTACAGCTACAAGGATCTCCAGAAGCTCGACAAGTTTATGGAGGGGAAACCTGTGGCCGAGCAGGACATTGGCCGTCAGCTGCTGCAGGAGACGGCTGCCTATGCCGAGACGAGCATCTGCCGACGGAAGATGCTGCTACATTACTTCGGTGAGGAATATACGCAGGAGAACTGCCACAACTGCGACAACTGTCTGCACCCGAAGACGAAAATCGAGGCCGAGAAGCAGTTGGTGCTGACGCTGCAGGTCATCCAGGCCCTGAAGGAGAACTTCCGTGCCGACTATGTCATTGACTTCATCATGGGTAAGGAGACGGAAGAGATCATTGCCCATAAGCATCAGGACCACGACCTCTTCGGGGCTGGCGAGGACGATGACGACAAGCTGTGGAACCCCGT
The DNA here is from genome assembly GCA_964561385.1 of uncultured Prevotella sp. Lineage (GTDB taxonomy): Bacteria > Bacteroidota > Bacteroidia > Bacteroidales > Bacteroidaceae > Prevotella. The sequence goes on along the minus strand of CAZLPO010000084.1, from coordinate 7,967 downwards.
TATCCGACAGGCGCTCATCGCCGGTTACCTGAAGAAGGAGGTGGAGAACTATGGTCTGCTGAAACTGACGTCGGCAGGTAAGAAATACCTGAAGCATCCGGAGTCGTTCATGATCGTCAAGGACAATGAGTTTACCGCCGACGATGATGCCATGCCCGAGCACGAGGGGGGCACCAGTGCCCTTGACCCGACGCTGTCGGCCATGCTCCGCGACCTGCGTAAGAAGGTGTCCAAGCGGATGGAGCGTCCGCCCTATGTCATTTTCCAGGATGTCAGCATCGAACAGATGGCCACCGACTATCCCGTCACGCTCGAGGAGCTGAAGAACATCCAGGGTGTGGGCGAGGGTAAGGTCAAGCAGCCATACGCTAAGGAGTTCGTCGATCTCATCAAACGCTACTGCGAGGAGAACGAGATCGTCCGTCAGGCTGATCTGAGGGTCAGGACGGTGGCCAAGAAATCGATGCTAAAAGTAAAGATAATTCAGAGTATCGACCGTCAGGTGGCACTCGATGATATCGCCAATGCTCAGGGCATCGATTTCGATGAGTTGCTCGATGAGGTGGAGGCCATTGTCTATAGTGGCACAAAGCTGAATATCGACTATTTCCTGGACGAGGTGATGGACGAGGATCATGTCGATGATATCTACGACTATTTTGCCGACTCCGAGACCGATGACCTTGAGGCGGCCATCAAGGAGCTGGGCGAGGACTACTCGGAGGACGAGATCCGCCTGGTGCGCATCAAGTTCATTTCGGAGATGGCGAACTAACGCGAAGCCGCTTCGCTAATGAATAGTGAAGAGTGAAAGGTTAAAAAAGGACAAGGTACTTTAACTTTTCACTTTTCACTTTTCTCATTTCACTTTTTTTGTGTACCTTTGCACGCAATATTTTAGAAAAGGTATACTTATGGCTTCATTTATTGCAGACAAAATCGTGATGGACGGCCTGACGTTTGACGACGTCCTCCTGATTCCGGCTTATTCAGAAGTACTGCCAAAGACAGTAGAGTTGAAAACACGCTTCTCGCGTAACATCGAGCTGAACGTCCCCTTCGTGACGGCAGCCATGGACACGGTGACGGAGAGTCAGATGGCTATTGCCATTGCCCGCGAGGGCGGCATCGGCGTCATCCATAAGAACATGTCCATCGAGAACCAGGCCCGTGAGGTGGCCATCGTCAAGCGTGCCGAGAACGGCATGATCTATGACCCCATCACCATCCCCCTCGGTTCCACGGTGGCACAGGCTCTGGACATCATGGCCGAGTATCACATCGGTGGTATCCCCGTCGTCGACGACGACAAGCGCCTGGTGGGTATCGTCACCAACCGCGACCTGCGCTTCGAGCGCCGTCTCGACCGTCCCGTCGATGAGGTGATGTCGAAGGAGAACCTCGTGACGACACACCAGCAGACCGACCTGATGGCGGCTGCCGATATCTTGCAGAAGAACAAAATCGAAAAGCTGCCCGTCGTCGATAAGGACAATCGCCTCGTCGGACTGATCACGTATAAGGACATCACGAAGGCCAAGGACAAGCCCATGGCCTGTAAGGATGAGAAAGGCCGTCTGCGTGTGGCTGCCGGTGTCGGCGTCACCGCCGATACGCTCGACCGTATGCAGGCCCTTGTCAATGCGGGTGCCGATGCCATCGTCATCGATACGGCCCATGGTCATTCGAAGGGGGTCATCGATAAGCTGCGCGAAGCCAAGCTGTCGTTCCCGGGCATCGACATCGTCGTGGGTAACATCGCCACGGGCGAGGCCGCCAAGATGCTGGTCGCCAACGGTGCCGACGCCGTCAAGGTGGGCATTGGTCCGGGTTCTATCTGCACCACCCGTGTCGTGGCAGGCGTGGGCATGCCCCAGCTCTCGGCCATCTATGATGTCTACAGTGCCCTGAAGGGTACCGATGTGCCCCTCATCGCCGACGGTGGCCTGCGCTACTCCGGCGACATCGTCAAGGCCCTGGCAGCTGGTGGCTCCTCTGTCATGATGGGCTCGCTGGTGGCTGGCACCGAGGAGAGTCCTGGTGACACCATCATCTATAACGGCCGTAAGTTCAAGTCCTATCGTGGCATGGGCTCCCTCGAAGCCATGGAGCACGGCTCGAAGGACCGCTATTTCCAGGCCGATACGAAAGATGTCAAGAAACTGGTGCCCGAGGGCATCGCCGGACGTGTGCCCTATAAAGGAACGGTCCAGGAGGTCATCTACCAGATGGTGGGCGGCCTGCGCTCAGGCATGGGCTACTGTGGTGCTCCCACCATCGAGCGCCTGCACGAGGCGAAGTTCACCCGCATCACTAATGCCGGTGTCAACGAGAGCCATCCGCACGACATCACCATCACCAGTGAAGCACCTAACTACTCGCGTCCAAACGATTAAACAATGAAAAAGATAGCTCTTTTTGCGGCTCTCCTGGCCGCGGTCCCGTATGCTGCGACACTGTCGCAGCCTAAGTCTGATGATCCTGTTATCATGACCGTCAACGGCGAGCCGGTCTTGCGCTCTGAGTTCGAGTATAGCTATAACAAGAACAACTCCGAAGGGGTCATCGACAAGAAGACCGTCGAGGAGTATGTGGACCTCTTCGTCAACTACAAGCTCAAGGTGTGTGCCGCCCTCGACGAGAAGTACGACACCCTGACCTCGTTCAAGGAGGAGTTCGCACAGTACCGTGACCAGCAGGTGCGCCCGACGTTCGTCACCGACGACGACATGCTCGCCGAGGCACATCGCATCTACGACCGCACGGCACAGGGCATCGGTCCCGACGGACTCATCAAGACGGCACATATCCTGCTGCGCCTTGACCAGAAGGCCACCGACGCCCAGCGCACGGCCGCCCGTCAGCGCATCGACTCCATCTACAACGCCCTGAAGCAAGGTGCTGACTTCGCCACACTGGCACAGCAGCTGTCACAGGACCCGGGCTCTGCCCGGCAGGGTGGGGAACTGCCGTTTGTCTATCGCGGACAGCTCATCAAGGAGTACGAGGATGCCGCCTTCGCCTTGAAGGACGGTGAGATGTCGCCCGTCGTCGAGTCGCCCTACGGCTATCACATCATCCTGATGAAGGAGCGTAAGCAGTTCGAGCCGTTTGAGTTCCATAAGGAGAGCATCCTGAAGTTCATGGAGCAGCGTAACATCCGCGAACAGCTGGCTGTTCAGGTTGTCGACTCGCTGGTGAAGAAGTCCGAGGGTAAGGTGACGGCTGAGCAGCTGCTGGAGCAGCGTGCCGCTGAACTGTCGGCCAAGGACGACGAGATGAAGAACCTTATCCGGGAGTACCACGATGGTCTGCTGCTCTATGAGATCAGCAACCGCCTCGTATGGGACAAGGCTGCCAAGGACGAGCAGGGACTGGCCAGTTTCTTCAAGAAGAACAAGAAGCGTTATGCCTGGAAGGAGCCGCGCTTCAAGGGCATCGCCTACCACGTGAAGGAGGCGGCTGACATTCAGGGTGTCAAGAACTGTGTCAAGAAACTGAAGTTCGACCAGTGGGCCGAGGCGCTACGCCAGACGTTCAATGGCGACTCCATCATTCGTATCCGCGTGGAGAAGGGTATCTTCCGCAAGGGTGACAACGCCCTCGTCGACAGTACCATCTTCAAGAAGGACACCGTGGTAACGAAGGTGAAGGACTATCCGCTCGATGCTGTCTATGGCAAGGTGCTGAAGAAGGGTCCCGAGGACTATACGGACGTCCGCGGCCTCGTGGTGTCCGACTACCAGGACATGCTGGAGAAAGAGTGGGTGGCCGACCTGCGTCGTAAGTACACCTTCACTGTCAATGAGGACGTCCTCAAAACCGTCAACAATCATTAAGTAGAACATGAAGAAAATCCTCAGTATAGCGCTCCCTGTCGCCCTGTCACAGGCGTTGCTCTGTTCCCTGTATGCCGCGGCACCGTCGCAGCCCGCTCCCCAGGACTCCCTGGCCTCCGTGATCGATGAGGTCATCTGGGTGGTCGGCGATGAGGCCATCCTCAAGAGCGATGTGGAGCAGATGCGGTTGCAGGCGGCCCAGGAGGGTATCCGTTTCAAGGGAAACCCCGACTGTGCCATTCCCGAGCAGATTGCTGTTCAGAAACTCTTTCTCCATCAGGCAGCCATCGACAGTATTGAGGTCGGTGAGGCCGAGATTGCGGCTGGCATAGACCGTCAGATAGAGCAGTGGACGCAACTGGCTGGCTCCCGTGAGAAACTGGAGGAGTATAAGAAGCAGACGGTCAGTCAGATGCGTACCAGTCTGCACGATGACTACCGCGATCGTATGATGGTGCAGAAGATGCAGGACAAGCTGGTCGATGATATCAAGGTGACGCCGGCTGAGGTGCGCCGCTACTTCAAGGACCTGCCACAGGACAGCATCCCCTTCGTGCCGACGGAGGTGGAGGTGCAGATCATCACCCAGACACCGCGTATCGACCCTGAGGAGATCAACCGCGTCAAGGACGAGCTCCGCGAATATACTGACCGTGTGACCAGGGGCGAGGCGTCGTTCCAGACGCTGGCACGTCTCTATTCCGAGGATCCGGGCACGGCACGACAGGGCGGTGAGCTCGACTACACAGGACGTGGTATGCTCGATCCCGCCTTTGCAACCGTGGCGTTCAACCTGACCGACCCGAAGAAGATCTCGAAGGTCGTCGAGTCAGAGTTCGGCTTCCATATCATCCAGCTCGTCGACAAGCGTGGCGACAAGGTGAAGGTACGTCATATCCTCCGCAAGCCGCAGGTCTCCGATGAGGCTATCCAGCGCTCTATCCATCGGCTCGACTCCATCGCCGACGATATCCGTGCCGAGAAGTTCACCTTCGAGGAGGCGGCCTCCTATGTCTCCGACGACAAGGACACGCGCAGCAACCACGGTCTGATGTCGCTGCTGACACAGAACGGCCGTACGTCGCGCTTCCGTCTGCAGGACTTGCCGCCCGAGGTGGCGCGTGTCGTCGACACGATGAAGGTGGGACAGGTGTCGCACTCGTTTGAGATGATCAATGAGAAAGGTAAGACGGTGTGTGCCGTCGTCAAGCTGAAGAACCGTACCGAAGGTCATAAAGCCACGATCACCGAGGACTTCCAGGTCATGAAGGACGTAGTGCTGAGCAAGCGCCGTCAGGATGCCATCCACGACTGGGTGGTGCGTAAGATCAAGGCGACCTACGTCCGCATCAATCCCGAGTACCGCGACTGTGACTTTGAATATGAGGGATGGATACGGTAGAGTTAAGAGTTAAAAGTTAAGAGTTAAGAGTTGAGGAAGACAGTCTATCTGTTGTTGTTCTGTATGCTGGCACTCTGTGTCAGCCCCCTTGCCTTTGCTGCCAAGAAACGGACTCGCCGTCCGGCAAAGCCGCAGGACAAGCGGGTCTATCTCGTGCATGCCGACCGGCTGCACTACAACCAGTACGAGAACCGCGATGCACAGATTCTGAACGGCAACGTCCACTTCACCCACGTCGGCGCCCGCCTCTACTGCGACAGCGCCTACTTCTACGAGGAGTCCAACTCCTTCGAGGCCTTCGGACATGTTAAGATGTACCAGGGCGACACGCTCTCGCTCTTCTCCGACTACGCCTACTACGATGGTAACGACCAGATGGCGGAGGCACGCTATAACGTGGTGCTGAAGAACCGCAAGACGACGCTCTATACCGACTCGCTGAACTTCGACCGCCTCTACGACAATGCCTATTTCTTCGAAGGAGGCAAGATGGTGGACCAGGGCACCACGCTGACGTCCGACTGGGGCGAGTATAACACGAAGACGAAGATGGCGGTCTTCAACTACGACGTGAAGATGCGCAACAAGGACTTTTATCTGACCACCGACACGCTCTATTACGACACGCGCCTCTCCATGGCCCATATCGTCGGCCCCTCCGACATCATCTCCGGCAACAGCCATATCTACTCCGAGCAGGGCTACTATGACACGAAGCTCGAACGTGCACGGCTCATGAACCGCTCTGTCCTGAACAACCAGGGCAGACAGCTCATCGGCGACAGCGTCTATCACGACAGTAAGAGCGGACTGAACAAGGCCTTCCGCAATGTCATCTATACCGACTCCGTCAATAAGAACCGCATGACGGGCAACTACGGTGAGTACCACGAGGAGACGGGCTATGCCCTGTTCACCGACAGCGCCATGGTCATTGACTTCTCGCAGCGCGACTCCCTGTTCGTGCATGCCGACACGTTCAAGGTCTTCACCTTCAACATCAACACCGACTCCGTCTATCGAAAGATGCATGCCTACAACCATGTCCGTGCCTACCGCATCGACGTGCAGGCGGTCTGCGACTCCCTGGTCTATAACTCCCAGGACTCCTGCATGACGATGTACCGCGATCCCATCGTGTGGAACAACGCCCAGCAGCTGACGGGCGACCGGATAGACGTGTTCATGAAGGACTCGGTGGTCGATCATGCCCATGTCGTCGGCAATGCCTTCTCCGTCGAACAGCTCCGCGACACCGTCTGCTATAACCAGATATCGTCGAAGGAGATGTTTGCCTACTTCGTAGATGGTAACATCAACGAGGCACGGGCCGTTGATAACGTGCTCGTCGTCTATTACCCGGAGGATGGTGCCGACAGCACGCTCATTGGCCTGAACTATACCGAGACATCCGAACTCCGCATTTATATGGAGAACCGGAAGATGAAGAAAATATGGATGCCGAAGGCCGAGGGCACGCTCTATCCCATGAGTCAGATACCGCCCGACAAGAAGTTCCTGCCGGGCTATGCCTGGTATAACGAGGTCCGTCCGCGACATAAGATGGATATCTTCAACTGGCGTCCCAAGAACCGATGAGTGACATTATACGTCTTCTCCCTGATAGCGTCGCCAACCAGATAGCGGCTGGCGAGGTCATCCAGCGTCCGGCTTCCGTCATCAAGGAGCTGGTCGAGAATGCCGTTGATGCCGGTGCCGACACCATCAGCGTCATCGTGGTCGATGCGGGACGCACCCTCATCCAGGTCATCGACAACGGTCAGGGCATGTCCGAGACCGATGCCCGTCTGGCCTTTGAGCGTCACGCGACGTCGAAGATCCGCAAGGCCGACGACCTCTTCGACCTTCATACCATGGGCTTCCGTGGCGAGGCACTGCCTTCCATCGTCGCTGTGTCGCAGGTCGAGCTCACCACACGCACGGCGGCCGACGACATCGGCACGCGCCTCTGCCTCGCCGCCTCGAAGGTGGTCAGTCAGGAACCGGCCTCCTGTCTTGTGGGCAGCAACTTCAAGGTGGAGAATATATTTTATAATGTACCCGCGCGTAGGAAGTTCCTCAAGTCCAACGCCACCGAGCTCAATAACATCATCACGGCCTTCGAGCGTATCATCCTCGTCTGTCCCGACATCAGCTTCTCACTCCACAGCAATGGCAACGAGCTGATCAGCGTGCGACGGGGCTCCCTCCGACAGCGTATCGCCGACGTGTTCGGTCATCATCTCAGTCAGGACCTTCTGCCCGTTGAGGTCAGCACCAGCATCTGCCGCATCACGGGCTTTGTGGGGAAGCCTGAGGCAGCCCGCCGCAAGGGTGCCCATCAGTTCTTCTTCGTCAACGGACGTTTCATGAAGCACGCCTACTTCCACAAGGCTGTGATGAATGCCTTCGAGCGGCTGGTACCCGAGGGCATGCAGGTGCCTTACTTCATCTATTTCGAGGTGGCACCCGCCGACATCGATGTTAACATCCACCCGACGAAGACCGAGATCAAGTTCGAGAACGAGCAGCACGTGTGGCAGATACTCTCGGCTGCCGTCAAGGATGCCATCGGCCGCTTCTGCGATATCCCCTCCATCAACTTCGACACCGAGGGACGTCCCGACATCCCCGTCTTCGACCCTGCACAGACGGCCGCCGCCCCCCGTGTCTCCTATAACCCCTCCTATAACCCCTTTACTCCTGCCCCCGCCGCCCCGGTGTCC
>CAZLPO010000083.1:0-11566 GCA_964561385.1 uncultured Prevotella sp. | reverse complement strand
AAAGAAAAAGCGGTTTTTCTTTTGCTTTTCGCTTACTTATTCGTACCTTTGCACGCAATTTAATAAGGTATAAGGAATAAAAGAGATAAAAAATGAGAAAGAACTTTGTTGAAGAGCTCCGCTGGCGCGGAATGTTGGCACAGATGATGCCTGGTACGGAAGAACTGCTGCAGAAAGAGATGGTGACGGCCTATCTGGGTACGGACCCGACGGCCGACTCGCTGCATATCGGCCACCTCTGCGGCATCATGATGCTGCGCCACCTGCAGCGCTGCGGCCACCGTCCCGTCATCCTGGTGGGCGGTGCTACAGGTATGATTGGCGACCCCAGCGGTAAGTCGCAGGAGCGTAACCTGCTGAACGACGAGACGCTGCGTCACAACCAGGAGTGCATCAAGGCCCAGGTGGCTAAGTTCCTGGATTTTGAGAGCAAGGACCCCAATGCCGCCCTGATGGTGAACAACTACGACTGGATGAAGGACTTCACGTTCCTGGACTTCGCCCGCGAGGTGGGTAAGCACATCACGGTGAACTACATGATGGCGAAGGAGAGCGTGCAGCAGCGCCTGAACGGTACGGCCCGCGACGGTCTGTCGTTCACGGAGTTCACCTATCAGCTGCTGCAGGGCTACGACTTCCTGTATCTGTACCAGCACTACGGTGTGAAGCTGCAGTTGGGTGGTAACGACCAGTGGGGTAACATGACCACGGGTACGGAACTCATCCGCCGCACGCTGGGCAACGAGGTGGAGACCTTCGCCCTGACCTGTCCGCTCATCACGAAGAGCGACGGTAAGAAGTTTGGCAAGACCGAGAGTGGCAATATCTGGCTCGACCGCAACCGCACGACGCCCTACCGCTTCTACCAGTTCTGGCTGAACGTCTCAGACGAGGATGCCGAGCGCTACATCAAGATCTTCACGTCGTTGGAGAAGGACGTCATCGACGCCCTCATCGAGGAGCATAAGCAGGATCCCGGCCGTCGCGTGCTGCAGAAGCGCCTGGCCGAGGAGGTGACGGTTCTGGTTCACTCGAAGGAGGACCTGGACATGGCCATTGAGGCTTCGAACATTCTCTTTGGTAAGTCGACGAAGGACGCGCTGGAGAAGCTCGACGAGCAGACGTTCCTCGACGTCTTTGACGGTGTCGAGAAGCACGAGGTCACGAAGGACCAGCTGGGTCAGCCCGCCGTGGAGCTGCTGACGACGGTGGCCCCCGTGTTCCCCTCGAAGGGTGAGATGCGCAAGATGGTGCAGGGCGGTGGTGTCTCGCTGAACAAGGAGAAGCTGACCGACCAGAACCGTGTCATCACCAGCGACGACCTGATTGACGGCAAGTACCTGCTGGCCCAGAAAGGAAAGAAGAACTACTATCTGCTGATTGTAAAATGAGAAGACTGCTGCTTTTAGCCGTACTGTCGGCGGTGGTGCTGACCGCTTCAGCCCAGCTGCCGAAGGTGCTGGTGAAGGACATCGCCGGTCGTGAGGTGAGCACCGACACGCTCTCGAACGCCGGCCGTCCGTTCATCATCGATTTCTTCGCTACCTGGTGCAAGCCCTGCAACCGCGAGCTCGACGCCATCAGCGAGGTCTATGACGACTGGTGCGAGGAGACGGGCATGAAGATTTTTGCCGTTTCCATCGACCAGGCACAGAACGTGAACAAGGTAAAGCCGCTGGTTGACAGTCATGGCTGGGACTACGACGTGTTGCTCGACCCGAACGGTGACTTCAAGCGTGCGCTGGGCATCCAGATGATTCCCTTCGTGCTGATTGTCGATGGCGAGGGAAAGATTGTGTATAAGCACAACGGCTATACCGACGGCGAGGAGCAGGAGCTCATTAACAAGATACGTGAACTGGTGAAGTAGGGGGAGGAATATGAGACGCGGCGTACTACTCCTTTTGGCTACCTGCCTCATGGCGACGGCCTCGGCACAGACGAATGATATCGTTGTGTCGGGTAGTGTGCAGAGCGACGTGCTCATACCCCAGGAGGACGAGACCATTGGTGCCGAGAAGGACGGCGACTGGGCCAAGACCAACACCTACATCGACCTGCAGGCGCAGAGCAAGTATGTTGATGCCGGTCTGCGCTTCGAGTATCTGCAGCACCCGCTGCCCGGCTTTGAGCCCGACTTCGCGGGATGGGGCGTCCGCCACTACTGGGTGAAGGGCAAGCTCGACAAGGCCGAGCTCACCCTGGGTGCCGTCTACGACCAGTTCGGCTCCGGACTCATCTTCCGCACCTACGAGGAACGCTCGCTCGGCGTTGACAACTCGCTGCTGGGCGGACGTTTGGTGGTGCAGCCCCTGAAGGGCGTGACCATCAAGGCGCTGACAGGTAAGCAGCGCCGCTACTGGCACTACAACGACTCGTGGATAACGGGTGCCGATGCGGAGGTGGAGCTCTTCTCGCCTCACGCCTCACGCCCCACGTCTCACGCCCTGCGCCTCACTCTCGGCGCCTCATGGGTGAACAAGCACGAGGACCAGGAACTGCTCATGACCGATGCCACCCACCGCCTGAACTTCCCCGAATACGTCAATGCCTGGGACGTGCGCGCCAACCTGCACAGCGGCAACTGGAGCGTGCTGGCCGAGTATGCCGGTAAGACCCAGGACCCCTCGGCCGACAATGGTTTTATCTACCGTAACGGATCGGCCGCCCTGCTGTCAGCTTCCTATTCGAAGAAAGGCCTGAGCCTGCTGGCACAGGTCAAGCGCTCCGAGGATATGTCGTTCCGCAGCAAGCGGATGGGCAAGCTCACCTCGTCGTACATCAACTACCTGCCGGCCTTCACCGAGGACCATACCTATGCGCTGCCCGCTCTCTACCCCTACGCCACGCAGCTGGCTGCCGGCGAGTGGGCCTATCAGGCTACCCTGGGCTATAAGTTCAAGCGCAAGACGGTGCTGGGCGGCCGGTATGGCATGGACCTGAAGGCAGGCTTCTCGTATGTCCGCGCCATCGACCACGAGCCCCTTGCCAATGGCGGCGGCCCTGGTACGGAGGGCTACCACAGCTCGTTCATGAAGTGGGGCGACGATACCTACTACCAGGACCTGAACATCCAGCTGACGCGCCGATTGACGCGCGACTTCCGGCTGAGTCTGATGTATATGAACCAGCACTATAATATGCTGATTGTCGAGGGACATGGCGAGATGGTGAAGAGCCACATCTTCGTGGCCGACGGCAAATACCAGTTCAGTCCGAAGACGGCCTTGCGTGGCGAGCTGCAGTACCTGACCACCCGTCAGGACGAGGGCGACTGGGCGTTTGGATTGCTGGAGCTGTCGCTGGCACCCCACTGGATGGTGACCGTCAGCGACCAGTGGAACTGTGGCGAGAGCGACATCCACTACTATCAGGGACTGGTGACCTTCGCTGCCGGCGCCCATCGTCTGCAGGCTGGCTACGGTCGCGTGCAGGCAGGCTACAACTGTTCGGGCGGCGTCTGTCGCTATGTGCCGGCCTATAAGGGTTTTACTTTGTCCTATAACTACAACTTCTGATATGCCCATGAGACGACTGCTATATATCGCCATCACGTTGCTGCTGCTGACAGCCTGCTCACACATAGACGAGGACGAGCGGTTCATCTATGTGAAGAAGGCCGACGTGGCGCGCCGCGTTCTCATTGAGGATTTTACTGGGCAGCGTTGCGTCAACTGTCCCCAGGCATCGTTGGAGATAGAGCGGTTGCGTCAGGCATACGGCGCCGAGAACGTCATTGCCGTCAGCATCCACTCAGGACCACTGGGTTTCAAGGGCACCGCCACACAGGTGGGACTGGCCACCGACGAGGGTGACACCTACTATGCCCACTGGGGCGTGGAGTACCAGCCGCAGGGGATGGTCGACCGCCAGAAGGGTGTGCTGGCCTACACCGATTGGGCAGCACGGGTGCACGAGGACATCGGCATCCTGTCGTCCGTTGAGATGAGCGTGATGTGTACGTACGACGAGGCGACACGCGAGGTGACGGTGACGACCAGCACCATGCCGACCTCGGGCAACGTCGACGGCAAGCTCCAGCTGTGGGTGGTCGAGGACAGCGTGCAGGCCGTGCAGTTGCGCTATAATGATGTGGCCGTACCGTCCAGCGGTCAGGTGACCGACCGCGACTACATACACCACCATGTGTACCGTCAGTCTGTCAACGGTCTGTGGGGCGACGACTACCATGGTGTGGAGGGCGTGCTGCAGCAGCAGACTAATCATTTCCGTGCGGCCGACCACTGGGACGCCCGTCAGCTGTGGGTAGTAGCCTTTGTCTATCAGCCGCAGGGTGTCGTCCAAGTGTGCGAGGCCCCCGTCCTTTCGCCTCACACCTCACGCCTCACGTCTCACGTAATTAAATAAGTATATGAAACGAACCATTTTATTCTGTATAACTCTGATGGCGGCCGTCAGCATGACCGCCCAGAAGGAAGACGTCTTCCAGTTTGTGGACAAGTCGGGAGCAGTCGTTAGCGACGGCTCGGTAGTTAATGCCTCCGAGCTGACCGAGGACGAGTTTCTGGGTAACTACATCAATCCGGGCCTGTTCCTGAAGAACGTCTCAGGCGAGGCTGCCAATGTGCGCATGGCCTACGAAATCGAGACCATCGACAACGGCGATTTCCAGATATGTTTCCCCGTCAGCTGCATGCGCCAATCGGCCGTGGGCAGCTATGTGACCACCGACGGACCTGTTGCTGCTGCCGAGTCACGTGACCTGCAGTGCGAGTGGTTTCCCATGGCCTATGGCACCTGCCGCGTAAAACTCTCGGTCGAGGTGATGAGTGCTCTGCACACCAAGCTGGCCGACGGTCCCAGCATCACAGTTGTCTTCAGCTATTCCGACCCCGCGAGGATCGATGAGGCTTCGTCTCACGCCACCCGTCTCATGTCTCACACCACACGTGACCTGTCCGGCCGCCCCGTCTCACGCCACACGTCTCACGCCTCACGAATAGTCATCGTCCGTCAGGCCGATGGCACGGTGCGCAAGCAGACAATCAAATAAAAACGCGGAAAAGATTTGGTAGTGTCACGAAAAACCACTACCTTTGCATCGCCTTTTCTTTAAGGCGCCCCTTTCATGAGGTCGAGGCGCTTGCCTCACGTATGATGGACGATGGTGTAATGGTAACACTACAGGTTTTGGTTCTGTCATTCCCGGTTCGAATCCGAGTCGTCCAACAACATAGCGCTCTAACACATCCAATGACGTTACATTCACATAAAACTTAAAAACTACACAATTATGGCAAATCCATTTTCACTCGAAGGCAAGAATGCCTGGATTACCGGCGCATCGTACGGTATCGGTTTCAACATTGCCAAGGCTTTCGTAGCTGCCGGCATCAAGACCATCATTTTCAATGATATCAACGAGGCTGCCCTGCAGCGCGGACTCGACAACTACAAGGAGGCCGGCATCGACAACGTCAAGGGCTATGTCTGCGACGTCACCGACGAGAATGCCGTGAAGGCTCTGGTCAACAAGATTCACGAGGAGGTAGGACAGATTGACATCCTGGTGAACAACGCCGGCATCATCAAGCGCATCCCCATGCACGAGATGAAGCGTGCTGAGTTCCAGCAGGTCATCGACATCGACCTCGTTGGTCCGTTCATCTGCTCTTCAGCCGTTATCCCTGAGATGATGGAGCGCCGTGAGGGTAAGATTATCAACATCTGCTCGATGATGTCGGAGCTGGGTCGTGAGACCGTCTCGGCCTATGCTGCCGCCAAGGGTGGTCTGAAGATGCTCACCCGCAACATCTGCTCTGAGTACGGTGGGTATAACATCCAGTGCAACGGCATTGGCCCGGGCTACATCGCCACACCGCAGACGGCTCCCCTGCGCGAGCGTCAGCCGGACGGCAGCCGCCATCCGTTCGACTCGTTCATCTGTGCCAAGACACCTGCCGGTCGCTGGCTCGATCCGTCAGAGCTCGGTGGTCCCGCCGTGTTCCTCGCCTCGCACGCCTCTGACGCCGTCAACGGTCATATTCTGTATGTCGATGGCGGTATCCTGGCTTACATTGGCAAGCAGCCGAAGTAAGCGGCGCTTTGTGCCTAATGAATAATTGATTAATGATAGATGTAAAAAAGAAAGGCTTCCCATACGGGAAGCCTTTCTTGAATTTTTATTACAATCGGATTAGTTGATTGCGTCAGCCAGCTCGGCACCAGCCTTGAACTTAGCAACCTTCTTGGCAGCAATCTTGATCTTCTCCTTTGTGGCAGGGTTGATACCCTCACGAGCGGGGCGCTCGTTAACGCTGAAAGTACCGAAGCCAACGAGGGCAATCTTGTCACCAGCAATGAGAGCATCCTTAATAGCTGCAACAGTAGCGTCAAGAGCCTTCTTTGCGTCAACCTTAGAGATACCAGCACCAGCTGCAATCTTCTCTACCAATTCTGTTTTGTTCATAATTGTTGTTAATTAAGTGATTATTTGAAGTTAATAACTAAATATTTCTGAATTCTGTCGCAAATATAGGGTAAACAATTCAGAAAAACAACAAAAAATGAAAAAAATTTGCTTTTTTAGTGAAAAATAATGCCTAAACCCCTGTTTTTCTGATGAAAACCGGAGATTTTTAGTAATTTTGCGCCTGAAATGTGTTCACAGCACATTGCACAGAGTTAAAACCGTTAACAGTAAAACGACAAATCGTCAATCACAAAGATGTTCCGAAACATACCTACTGTCACAAAGAATCTTCTTATCATCAACGTCGTGGCTTTTGCCGCTTCGTGGTTGTTTGAGATGCAGGGGCGCGACCTTGCAGCAATCGGCGGATTGCATTTCTTCATGGCCCAGGATTTCCATTTCTTCCAGTTCCTGACTTACCAGTTTCTCCACGCCGGTTTCACCCACTTGTTTTTCAATATGTTTGCCCTGTGGATGTTCGGCTGTGTGGTTGAGAATGTGTGGGGTGCGAAGAAATTCCTTTTTTATTACATTTGCTGTGGTGTCGGTGCCGGTGTCATGCAGGAGATCGTGCAGTTCTTCGACTTCTATTTCCGTGTCAGCGCACAGGATTCCAGCATCACGTTCTCGCAGCTGTTCATGGTCGGCGAGCAGCTGAGCGTGCAGCTGAACAGCTGGATGACCATCGGTGCCTCGGGAGCCGTCTATGGCATCCTGTTGGCCTTCGGCATGATCTTCCCCAACGAGCGCATCTTCATTTTCCCGCTGCCGGTGCCTATCAGGGCTAAGTGGTTCGTGGTGGGTTATGCCGCCATCGAACTGTTCTTTGCCATCAGCTCGTCGGGCGACGGTGTGGCCCACATGGCCCATCTTGGTGGTATGCTCTTCGGCTTCCTCCTGATACGCTACTGGAACCGTCACCCCGATGCCCATTTCAACCGCACCAGCGGTCAGCAGTTCTTTGAGAACCTGAAGCAGAGCTTCGACCGTCGCCGTGGCAGCAGCAGTCCCGACATGCATGTGGAGCCCGGACGCGGTACGAAGGAGGACGACATGGCGTTCAATGCCCGGAAGAAAGCCCGTCAGGACGAGATAGATGCCATTCTTGACAAGATTCGTAAGAGTGGCTACGACAGTCTGACGAAGGAGGAGAAGCGTCGGCTGTTTGATGCCAGTCAGGAGCGATGATTAAGCAGCTGAAACAGTTCACCGTCAACCTGATGGCCGGTGCCAATGTGGCAACGGTACTGCTGATGTTGTTGGTGGGCTATTCCGACCGCATCAGTCCCGCTGAACATCCCTTGCTGTCGTCGATAGGCATGACCTTCCCCGCGTTCCTGTTGGCCAATCTCCTGTTTCTCTTCTTCTGGCTCATCTTCAAGTGGCGTAAGGCGTGGATTCCCGTCGTGGGCTATCTTCTCGCGTATGTACCTATCAGTATATATATACCCCTGAACAAGCCAGGCGACACCGAGGAGGCATCGCTGAAGCTCGTCTCCTGGAACGTGTGCTGCTATGGCGGCGGCCGCACGGATACGGACTATTTCGAAGATATATGCGGCTACCTGCGTGAGCAGAATGCCGATATCGTCTGCTTGCAGGAGGATGTCGACTCGTGGCGCGGCTACTTCTTCCGTGAGTATGCCAAGGTCTATCCCTACAACGACACGACCGTCTTCTGCAAGAATTCCCAAACGATGAACGGGCTGGGCATCCACAGCCGCTATCCCATCCTGAAGAAGGAACGTATCGAATATGAGTCGGTGGGCAACGGCTCCGTGGCCTACTATCTGAAGGTCGGCAGCGACACGCTGCTCGTCATCAATAACCACCTGGAAGGCACGCACTTGACGAAAACCGACCGCCTCCGCTATACGGATATGCTGCGTGGCAACATGGATCGCGATACGGCGAGGGCCGAGTCGGTCTTCCTCCTTGGGAAGCTGGGCGTGTCGTCGGCCAAGCGTGCTCCGCAGGCCGAGGCCGTCCACCGCTATGTTGCCGACCACAGCCGTTACCCCATTATTCTGTGCGGTGACTTCAACGACACCCCCATTTCCTACTCCCGCCACACCATTGCCGAGGGTCTGACCGACTGCTTCTCGAAGAGTGGAAACGGTCTCGGTTTGTCATATAATCAGAAAGGTTTTTACTTCCGTATTGACCACATTTTCTGCTCATCTCATTATGAGCCCCTAAGTTGTCAAGTTGATTCAAAAATTCACTATAGTGACCATTATCCGGTGGTTTGTTGGCTCAAAAAAAGGAATAATCCTTAATTTTTGAACGAAAAACGCTTAGAAATTTTCCCAAATGTAAAAAAATGCCTATATTTGCAGGCTTAAATGTGCAAAGTATCAAATAAATAACATAAAAAAGCAAAATGCAAAACAAAGGAATTGTAAAGTTTATCGCAGTGCTTCTGATTCTCGTGTGCTGCTTCTATCTTTCCTTCTCGTTTGTGACGCGCCATTACGAGAGTAAGGCTGCTGCCATGGGTGAGGAGGCAGGTGCGGAGTACCTCGACTCAATCAACAACGAGAAGGTTTATTTGGGAATCTACTCGCTGAAGCAGTGCCGTGAGATGGAAATCGGCCTGGGTCTTGACCTGAAAGGCGGTATGAACGTGATTCTTGAGGTATCAGTACCCGATGTGGTTGACGTGCTCGCCGACCACAAGCAGGATGCCGCCTACAAGAAGTCGATGGAAGAGGCAAAGAAGGAGGAGGAGACCAGTCAGGCTGACTTCATCTCCCTGTTTGTCAAGTATTGGAAGCAGAACTCAAATGGCCGTCCCCTTGCTGCCATCTTCGCTACCCAGCAGATGAAGGGCAAGGTGAGCACGCAGTCGAGCGACTCCGAGGTTGAGGCCGCCATCCGTGCTGAGGTCCAGAGTGCCGTCGACAACTCGTTCAACGTCGTTCGTAACCGTATCGATAAGTTCGGTGTGGTTCAGCCCAACATCCAGAAGCTGGAGGGCCAGAGCGGTCGTATCATGGTTGAGATGCCTGGTATCAAGGAGCCCGAGCGTGTCCGTAAGCTGCTCCAGGGTTCTGCCAACCTCGAGTTCTGGGAGACCTACAACTCGCAGGAGATCACGCCCCTGCTGTCTCAGCTGAACCAGAAGTATGCTGCCTACGCCGCTGGCGAAGTTATTGAAGATACTGTTGCTACAGACACAACGGCCGTTGCCGAGGCTGCTGAGGTGGCTGATACCGCCAAGGCTGCTACGGGCGACCTAGCTGCCAAGCTGGCCAAGAAGGACGGCAAGGAAGGCGACGCCAAGGCTAAGGAAGAGGCTAAGAAGCTGAATCCGCTGTTCGCCATCTTCCAGCCCACACAGGGTCAGACGCTGGCTGTCGTTGGTTATGCCAACGTCCGCGATACTGCCGACATCAACAAGATTATCTACTCTGAGCTGGCCAACCAGATCTTCCCCGCTGAGCTGAAGCTCCGCTGGGGTGCCAAGCCTGAGGACTTCGGCGGTCAGAGCAAGGGTGACATCTTCGAGCTCTATGCCTTGAAGATCACTGAGCCGAACGGCCGCGCTCCGCTGGAGGGTGATGTCATCACCAACGGTAAGGACGACTTCGACCAGATGGGTCATCCCTGCGTATCCATGCAGATGAACTCCGACGGTGCACGCCGCTGGAGCCAGATTACGAAGCAGAACATCGGTAAGGCCGTGGCCATCGTGCTCGACGACGCCGTTTACTCTGCTCCCCGTATCCTCACCCAGATCGACGGTGGTAACTCGCAGATCACGGGTAACTTCACCATCGAGGACACCAAGGACCTGGCTAACACGCTGAACTCTGGTAAGATGCCGGCTCCGACCCGCATCGTACAGGAAGAGGTTGTCGGTCCGTCGCTCGGTGCACAGTCCATCCAGCAGGGTATCATCTCGTTCATCGTGGCCTTCGTGCTGCTGATGATCTACATGATCATGCTGTACGGCTTCATCCCTGGTATCCTCTCGGATATCGCCCTGCTGTTCAACCTGTTCTTCACGCTCGGTATCCTGACTTCGTTCCAGGCTGCCCTGACGATGCCTGGTATCGCTGGTATCGTGCTGACGCTGGGTACGGCTGTGGATGCTAACGTGCTGATCTATGAGCGTATCAAGGAAGAGCTGAAGAAGGGTCTCGGCGTGAAGGAAGCCCTCAACAAGGGTTATGCCAACGCCTTCAGCGCTATCTTCGACTCGAACTTCACGTCACTCATCACCGGTGTCATCCTGCTCTACTTCGGTACAGGTCCTGTGAAGGGCTTCGCTACCACCTGGATCATCGGTATCCTCGTATCGTTCTTCACCGCTGTGTTCATGACCCGTCTGGTTTACGAGCACCAGCTGAAGAAGGACAAGTGGACGAACCTCACCTTCGTGACTGCATACTCGAAGAACCTCATGCAGAACGCCAAGTACAACTTCATGGCTATGTACAAGAGCACGTTTACCCTGTGGGGTGCCCTTGCACTCGTCTGCATCGTCTCGTTCTTCGTCCGTGGTCTGAGCCAGAGCATCGACTTCACCGGTGGTCGTAACTACGTGGTGACGCTCGACAAGGTGACGCCTGTTGAGGATGTGCGTAAGGCTATGGCCGGCGCCTTCATCAACACCATGGGCGAGAAGGCCAACCAGGAGGCTAACACCAGTGTCATTGCCCTCGGTACCGACGGTAAGACGGTCCGTATCTCTACCAACTGGGATATCGAGTCCAACAACCCCGAGGTTGACGACCGCGCTGAGGACATCCTCTTCGAGTCTCTGAAGAAGGCCGGTCTGGTCAGCCAGGAGAACGTCGAGTCCTTCAAGAATCCTGATGTCCGCGAGGGCGGTTCCATCATCAGCTCAGCCAAGGTCGGTCCTTCGGTGGCTAAGGATATCACGCATGGTGCTATCATCAGCGTTATCATCGCCCTGATTGCCATCTTCCTGTACATCCTGCTCCGTTTCCGCAACCTCGCCTTCTCTATCGGCGCTGTTGTGGCACTGGCTCTCGACGCCCTGCTTGTCATCGGTGTCTACTCGCTGTGCTGGGGCTGGGTTCCCATGTCGCTTGAGATCGACCAGGTGTTCATCGGTGCTATCCTGACCGTGATCGGTTACTCTATTAATGATAAGGTGGTGGT
>CAZLPO010000082.1:0-11644 GCA_964561385.1 uncultured Prevotella sp. | reverse complement strand
CGCACGGCTGAGTACTACAAGACGCGACCCTGTGCCGCGAAGGTAGAGAGTGCCGCCCGCATCTTCGCCGAATACTTAAAGAACAAATAACAAAGAATCGCTCAGGTCACCCCGAGCGATTCTTTGTTTTCATACCGTCACTTTGTAGAGCGAATGGACATCGCGCTGGTGGGTGACCAGTTCCATGATTTCTTCATCAGTAGTCAGGTTGAAGTCACCTGGTACCGTGTTCTTCAGTGCCGCAGCCGCCAGCGAGTAGTTCAGCTGGCGCTGTCTGTCACCCGGGAAGGCCTTGATGGCATGCAGGAAGCCGGCCATAAAAGCATCGCCCACGCCCACGGGGTCAACGACGTCGGGGATATCGAGGACCGGTGCCTCAAGCAACTCGCCGTCAGTCCAAAGCAGGGCCGTCAGCGTGTGGTGGTTCGACGACACCATGTTGCGCATGCCCATAAGCCAGTTACGACAGCGCGGATACTGCCGGTGCAGGTCATCGAACCACGCCCGGTACTCGTCCATCTGCATTTTGAAGTTGGAGTCGGTGGCCGTGAAGGGCGGCTGTGCCCGCTGACTGAGGAACTCAAACTCGATGGCATCGCCAAACATCATATCACAGCGTGAGAGCATATTGCAGAGTGTCTCACGCGGGTCGGCACCGTAGCGCCACAGGTTCTTGCGGTAGTTAATGTCGAAAGAGATGGTGACACCCATCTCATCGGCAATGTCAAGAGCCTCGAAGGTGGCGTCTGCGGCATTCTTCGAAATGGCGGCCGTGATGCCAGAGACATGGAGCACACTGACGTCCTTCAGGATGTCGCGCCAGGGAATCATGCCCGGCTCTAGCTCACTATAGGCAGAACCGTTACGATCGTAGATGACCTTAGCGGCACGCATGCCTGCCGACGGCTCAAAATAGTAGGTACCAATACGCTGCCCGCCGAAGAGCACACGGCGGCAGTTGACACCCAGCTCCTGCAGGTTAAGTACGCCGGCACGTCCGACAGGCGTGTCGGGCAGGCGTGTGATATACTCTACCTCATCGCCCAGTGAGGCAAGGCTCACGGCAACGTTGGCTTCGCTGCCGCCATACTTACTGGTGAACATGTCACCTTGTGTGAGCCGCATGTGCCAGGGCTTGGAGAATCGGAGCAACAGTTCTCCGAAAGTTACGATACGTTGATTCGTCATTGTTTTGCGTGTCTTATTTAGTTTTATCATTGTCACTGATGGAGGAACATCACCAGCAGAGGGATGGTCAGCATAGAGAGCAGCGTTGTAATAAAGGTCACCTCGGTGATCAGTGTCGTATCACGGTTATACTTCAGACAGAGGATGGTGCCATAGGTGGCGACTGGCATGGCAATGACCACGGTGTTGATGTCAACCACCAGGGGCGAAAACTGAAAGAGGCGACCTAGGAAATAGACCGCCAGGGGGATGACGGCCAGACGCAGAACGGTGGTGGCATAGACCGTAGCATTGCCCAGCATGGTGCGTAGGGAGAGCTGCGACATGGACGAGCCGATGATCAGCAGGGCAGCAGGCACCGTGATGTTACCAATCATGGTGAGCGGCTGACTCACATAGCCAGGGATGCCGTCGACCTCAAGGGCCACAATGAGCATCGTCAGGTAGGCAGCAATCATCGGCGTGCTGTAGAGCACCTTCTTCTGAAAGCGGGACTTGCCCACCTCTTGCCCACCAGAGATAAGAATGGTACCGACGGTAAAAACGGCAAACGTGTTGACCACATTGAGGACGGCTGCATAGAACACCGCCTCATGGCCAAAGATGGAGGCCACGACAGGATAACCCATGAAACCCACATTACCGAACATCAGTGCAAAGCCAACAGGTCCTTCATCGGCCTTGCTGCGTGTCAGGAAGCGAGGCAGCCAGAAAGCAACAGCCGTCAACACGACATAGGTGAGAACGCTGATGGCCAGCAGTGGCAGGATGTAGCGGCGGTCGGGCAGCTCACCTGTCATAGACGATGAGAGAATCAGTGCCGGACAGGTGATATTGATGACCAGTCGTGACAACTGGCGGTCAAAATCACCACCCAGATAGCCCAGTCGGCCGGCAACATAGCCGACAACGACCACGGCGAAGAGGGTTACCATCACTTCTATCATGCGCTCACTCTGTTTCTTTCAGGTACTAAAAAGCCTCATTGATGACTCGCTCCACCACTGTGGGGAAGTGCAGCATCTCCAACTGGTGCTCCTTCTCGGCAATGTCATCGATAGTATCATCGGGCGACAAAGCACAGCGATACTGGGCGATAATCTCACCACCATCGCATACTGGCGTCACCCAATGGACAGTCATGCCCGTCTCGGTCTCACCGGCAGCCTTCACGGCCTCATGGACGTGGTGACCCCACATTCCCTTGCCGCCATACTTCGGCAACAAGGCCGGATGGAGGTTGACAATGCGACGAGGGAAGGCGTCAATAAGGAAGTTGGGGACGAGCGGCAGGAAGCCTGCCAGCACAATAAAACGGATGCCGTACTGACGGAGCAACGGCATCATCACCTCGGCATCATTCAACTCGGCCTTGGCTACGACCGCCGTCGGCACGCCTAGGTTTCTGGCACGTACCAAGGCATAAGCGTCAGGTTTGTTACTCACCACGAGGGCGCAGTTAACGCGGTCGCTGTCGGCGAAGTACTTAATGAGGTTCTCACAATTCGAGCCACTACCAGACACGAATATCGCTATATTTATTTTTTCCATATTTCTTCTAATAATATTTCAACAAGACGGGGGACGGCATAATCGTCCAGATCTTCCTCCCGAATCCAGAAGTAGTCATCAGGCAATGCAGGACGCAAATCCGTCTCCAACAGGTAGAAGTCAGCGTAGATAACACGGTGGGTCAGCACGTGCTTCACGTTTTGGCGCAATAGTGTTGCGCCACTTGGGACATCCTCTGTCAGTAATGGTTCGTAAAGGCCCTGCCAGATATCGCCTGGACCTCTGCGATGGATGGCTGTCTCACCCTGGCACCGTACATATATATATATAAGGTGGCGCTTGCCTACTTTGAGAGTCCTGAGCTTCACTGGAAGTTCATGAACCCTGTTGGTACGAGCGGCTTCACAAGACTCTATCAGAGGACACGCCTCACAATGAGGCGATTGGGGGGTACACTGAATGGCACCGAAGTCCATGATGGCCTGGTTGTATTCAGAGGAGAGAGGAGAGAGGAGAGAGGAGAGAGATCTGTCAACAGGCAGAAGGGATTGAGCCAAGGCCTGAAACGTCTTTTTTCCTTCGGTTGTATTGATGGGGGTATCTACTCCGAAATGACGGGCGAGCACACGGTACACATTCCCGTCGACGACGGCCGTAGGCAGTCCGAAGGCAATGCTCCCAATAGCGGCAGCGGTATAGTCACCGACGCCTTTGAGTTTCCGGATTTCATCGAGGGTATTGGGGAAATTGCCAAGGGCGACGATTTGCTTGGCTGCGTAGTGAAGATTGCGTGCTCGACTGTAGTAGCCCAGTCCCTGCCACTCACGCAGCACCTCGTCCTCGGTAGCAGCTGCCAGCGCATCGACCGTGGGCCAGCGCCGCATGAACCGTTCCCAGTATTCCCACCCCTGCCGGACCTGTGTCTGTTGCAGGATAATCTCCGAGAGCCAGATGGCGTAGGGATCTCTCGTCCCTCGCCATGGCAATTCACGGCCGTTCTCACGGAACCAACGGAGGAGAGTCGAGGAAAACTCGATCATACGACTTAGGGGACTTATACGACTCATACGACTTATGGGACTTACAGTTTCCCTTGCTCTCCAAGATAAGAGTCTTTGAATCCCAAGAAATAGAGCACACCGTCAAGACCGATGGTATTGATGCTCTGCTTGGCGTTGGCCACCACACGCGGCTTGGCGTGGAAAGCAATGCCAAGACCAGCCTCCGAAATCATCGGCAGGTCGTTGGCACCATCACCCACGGCAATCGTCTGCGCCAGGTTCACTTTCTCCACCTGTGCAATGAGCTTCAGCAGCTCCGCCTTGCGCTGGCCATCGACAATCTCACCGACGTAACGGCCAGTCAGCTTACCATCATCACCTATCTCCAGTTCATTGGCATACACATAGTCGATGCCGTAGCGTCGCTGCAAGTATTCGCCAAAGTAGGTAAAGCCACCACTGAGGATGGCAATCTTATAGCCGCAACGCTTCAGAATGGTCATCAGACGGTCAACGCCCTCGGTGATAGGCAGATGCTCGGCAATGTCTTGCATGACACTGACATCGAGACCCTTTAGCAGCGCCACACGACGAGTGAAACTCTCCTTGAAGTCTATCTCGCCGCGCATGGCACTCTCGGTAATGGCCCTTACCTCAGCGCCCACACCGTTACGCTCTGCCAGTTCGTCGATGCACTCGGTCTGGATGAGTGTGGAGTCCATATCGAAACAGATGAGACGGCGCATACGGCGGAACATATCATCACGCTGGAACGAGAAGTCAATCTCCATCTCCTGCGACAGTTTCATCAGCCTCCGCTGCATCTCCTGCCGGTTCTGAGGCTCGCCGCGCAACGAGAACTCAATGCAGGCACGCACATGCTTGGCGGGGTTCTTGATGCTTTTGCGACCCGTCAGTCGGACAATGCCGTCGATGTTAAAGCCTTGTTCGGCAATGATTCGTGTGGCACCCTCAATCTGACGAGCCTCCAGCTGACGCCCCATAACCATCAAGATATAG
Organism: uncultured Prevotella sp.; assembly: GCA_964561385.1. Lineage (GTDB taxonomy): Bacteria > Bacteroidota > Bacteroidia > Bacteroidales > Bacteroidaceae > Prevotella. The sequence goes on along the minus strand of CAZLPO010000082.1, from coordinate 6,923 downwards.
CGGTTCTTGCCTTGGTGGTTCACCCAGTCCTCGTATTCATCGTCTGTGATAGGCGAGAAACCGATATTCACATTCAGTTCCGTGGCCTTGAACAGCAGCTCTTTCATCACCTGTCCGGAATGCGTCTCATCCATGCGAATGAGGATACCAAGCGACAAAGTGGAGTGGATGTCTGCCTGTCCGATATCCAGGATCTGTGCGTCATACTTCGCCAGGATACCCATTACCGAGGCTGTCAGTCCCGGACGGTCCTGTCCCGTGATGCGCACCAGTATCTGTTCTGCCTTATTCCTTGTCTGTTCCATACGTACTTCACTTTTGGTTTGCAAAGATACGAATAAGCGGCGAAACCGCAAAGGGAATCGCCGCATTTTATGCTTTTTGAAGCTAATACCTTTACACCAGATGGCTGATGAGACTCTCGCGGTCACCTGGCAGCATGTCGATGACCGGAATCTCAATCATCGTGTAACAGCCGGGCTGCAGACGCATGGAGGCACGAGCCACATTGACCAGCACCTGACCGGTGAGAGCAGGGTTGTTGATGCTCATATTGAACTCCAGACGCTGGTTCTGCGTCTGGCCGCTGACGCCCTTGCGGACGAGGTGCACACCGTGTCCCATGTCACGGACATCGTCAACCGACTCCACTTGGAAGACATGTGTCTCGTCGTTGGCAAAGTAGGGGTCGGCCTTGATAGCTGCCGTGACGTCCTCCAGCTTGGCGCCATCCTCCAGTTCTACATAGACCATGCGGCGATGGATGCCCTCACCGAGGGGTATGGTCATCGAGAGCGCATTCTTGACACCTGACTTTGAACGGACACAGACACTGTGTCCCATCGACATGCCAGGACCGAAGTTGGTATAGCTAAGGCCCTTGGGGGCAAGGCTCTGCATGAGCGTGCGGACAATGCTGTCGCTACCCGGATCCCAACCGGCTGCAATGACGCTGACGGTCTTTGTCTCCTGGTTGATGGGCATCAGCGCGCGACGGTAGTCGAGAATGGAGGTGTGTATGTCGAAAGAGTCGACCGTATTGATGCCAAGCGGCAGAATCTGCTTGGCATACTCCTCACACGAACGGGTCGGCGTGGCGAGGATAGCGACATCGACGTCTTTCAGTTCACGGATGTCCTTGACCACATCATAAGATGCCAGTTCGGCAGGCTTGTCCTGTGCGCCGTTACGACGCACAATGCCTGCTACTTCGAAGTCAGGTGCGGCCTCCAGAGCCTGAAGGGCGTACTTGCCAATGTTGCCGTAACCAACGACGGCTGCTCTGATTTTTTTCATCTTTATTCTTATCTTTTTGATGGTTATTTCGCGGTTTCGGCTGCAAAAGTACACAAAAAGAACGAAACCGACAACAAAACGACAGAAAAATATCTTCTTTTCCTTATCAACTTACAATCTGTCACTCTGCCCATACAATAAATGGGCTAAAGTGTGCGTTATTAATAGCGTATATATACATTTTGTGACATTATGATTGAATACATCAAAGGCGAGCTCACCGAGCTGACGCCTGCTCTGGCTACGGTTGAAGCCGCCGGTGTGGGCTACGGGCTGAACGTCTCGCTGACCACATTCAGCGCCATTCAGGGAAAGAAAGAGGTCAAGCTGTGGGTCTACGAGGTTATCCGTGAAGACACACATATGCTCTACGGCTTCTACAGCAAGAAAGAACGCGAGATGTTCACACAGCTCATCACCGTCAACGGCGTGGGGGCCAACACGGCTCGCATGATGCTGTCTGGCATGAGCGTCTCTGAGCTGTGCAACGCCATCTCAACCGGCAATGCCAAGCTGATACAGAGCATCAAGGGCATCGGAAAGATGACGGCGCAACGCATCATCGTTGACCTGAGGGACAAGATCGTGGCACTGGGCATCACCGATGAGATTCCTGCTGGCGGCGCCATGGCGACACCGGTCAACAACGAAGTGAAGGACGAGGCCGTCTCTGCCCTGACCATGCTGGGCTTCGCCCCCGCCCCCACACAGAAGGTGGTCATCCAGATTCTGCAAGAGCAACCCACACTGCCCGTCGAACAAGTGGTTAAACTGGCATTGAAACAGATCAAATAGTTGAAACGGGTCGCGTACATATTAATAATACTGCTCAGTGTGACGGCATTGGCGTTACCTCCGCAGGATGACAAGACGACGGTGAAGAAGCCGGTGCCTAAGGCACAGCCGAAAGCCGCTGTCGATGACGATGTCATCCCCGACTCACTGTTGCACGCCCGGTGGAGAATACAGAGGACCACGCCCATAGTGACTGCCGACCTCGACTCATCAGCCCTTGACCTCCGCCTGCCGGACAACATCCGGCAGCAAGCCGTCTACGACGACTCTTTAGGGCTCTACTTCATCGGTTCAAAAATAGGCGACTCATACCTGAATGCCCCCATCCTCATGACGCCCGAGGAGTACATGCACTGGACTGAGAAGCGCCAGCGCGAGCGGTTCTTCCGCGACAAGAACACAACCGCCTACAACGAGCAGGGCAAGGAGAAGTTCTCATTCTCAGACATGCACTTCGACCTGGGACCGGCAGAAAAGATTTTCGGTCCTGGCGGTGTCCGCATCAAGACGCAGGGAACGGCCGAGCTGAAGATGGGTGCCACGATGAAGAACATCGACAACCCATCGCTGCCCATCCGCAACCGCAAGACCACAGCATTCGACTTTGACGAGAAGATCAACCTGAACGTCAACGGCAAAGTTGGCGACAAGGTGAACATGAACTTGAACTACAACACCGATGCCACCTTCGACTTCGACACGAAGAACCTGAAACTGAAGTTTGAAGGCAAGGAGGACGAGATTATCAAACTTGTGGAAGCCGGCAACGTGACGTTCCCGTCAAACAACTCACTGGTGAAAGGTGCCTCGAGCCTGTTTGGTGTTCGTACCGACATGCAGTTCGGCAAACTCAAGCTACAGACAGTGCTGTCGCAGAAAAAGTCGACGTCGAAAAGTGTCTCCAGCAAGGGCGGCACACAGACCACACCCTTCGAGATTGACGCTGCCGACTATGAGGAGAACCGTCACTTCTTCCTCTCGCAGTTCTTCCGCAATATCTACGACAAGGGCATGTCCACGCTCCCGAACATCACCACAGGCATCAAGATCAACCGTGTCGAAGTGTGGGTGACCAACAAGACCGGAACGACGTCGAACACACGTAACATCGTCGCCTTCACCGACCTGGGCGAGAATCAGCGAATCTCCAACCCCGTGTGGAGCACCTTAGGCGAGATAGCCCCCTCAAACCAGGCTAACACGGAGTATTCCACGCTGGTGGCCAATGTCGATTCCACCCAGCGCAGCATTGACAACATCACGTCGGCACTGGAGGCCATACCGGGCATCAAGGGCGGCACCGACTATGAGAAACTGGCATCGGCCCGACTGCTTTCTTCCTCTGAGTACAATGTCAACACCTCACTGGGATACATCTCACTGAAGACCGGCCTGCAGACCGACCAGGTGCTGGCCGTCGCTTTCGAGTACACCTATGGCGGACGCACCTATCAGGTCGGTGAGTTCGCCTCTGACATCACGAATATCAGCCAGGCGCTCTTCGTCAAGTCACTGAAGAACACATCGAACAACCCATCGCAGGGCAACTGGGACCTGATGATGAAGAACGTCTACTACCTGGCATCGTCCGTACAGAAGGAGAAGTTCCGCATGGACATCAAGTTCCAGAGCGACACGGCAGGCGTCTACCTGACATACCTCCCCGAAGAGGCCATTAAGAACCGTACGCTGCTGAAAGTGCTGGGACTGGACTGTCTGGATGCCAACATGAAACCGCACGCTAACGGACAATTCGACTTCGTCGAGGGCTTCACCGTATCGAACGGCCGCATCTTCCTGCCCTCCGCAGAGCCGTTTGGCGACTATCTGCGCCACCAGATGGAAGCCGCTGGTTTAGGCAGCGTGGCCGACAAATACGTATTCGACGAGCTCTACGACTCAACCAAGACCATCGCCAAACAGACAGCTGAGAAGGACAAGTACCTGCTGACAGGACAGTTCAAGGGCACCAGTGCCAACGTCATCTCGCTCGGTGCTTACAACGTGCCCCAGGGGTCTGTCGTCGTCACAGCCGGTGGCGTCACCTTGCAGGAGGGCAGCGACTACACCGTCGACTACTCGGCGGGTGAGGTGACCATCCTGAACCAGAGCATCATCGATGCCGGCACCAACGTCAACGTCTCCCTGGAGTCCAACAGCGACTACGGCATGCAGCGCAAGACGATGCTGGGTGTCAACTGGGAGTACGACTTCAACAAGAACCTGCAACTGGGTGGTACGCTTCAACACCTGTCCGAACAGGCTCTCACATCGAAGGTCGGTATGGGCGAGGAACCGCTGAACAACACGCTGTGGGGCCTGAGCCTCAACTGGAAGCAGGAGTCGCAGTGGCTCACGAACCTCATTGACAAGATTCCCTTGCTGCACGTCTCACAGCCCTCTCAGATTTCTTTCACGGGCGAGTTTGCCCAGCTCATCGCCGGACAGGCCAGCGGTACCCAGGACAACGCCTCGTATGTCGATGACTTCGAGAACACGAAGAACCTTATCTCGGTCAGCGACCCCAAGTCATGGATCTTGTCAAGCGTACCGACGATGATACCCAACCACAACGACAAGACCGACGTCACCAGCGGCTACGACCGTGCCCTGCTCGCATGGTATAACGTGGATCCCATCTTCACCCGTCGCAGCAGCTCCCTGACGCCAAGCCACATCAAGAGCGACCTGGATCAGCTCTCCGACCACCGCGTCCGCGAGGTCTATGTCAAGGAGCTCTACCCCAACCGCGACCAGTCAACCTACAATGGTGCCACATCGACGCTGTCGGTACTGAACCTGGCTTACTATCCACAGGAGCGCGGTCCCTATAACCTGACAACACAGTTCAATGCTGACGGCTCCCTGCAAAGCCCAGCAACCAAATGGGGCGGTATGATGCGACGCTTAGAGACGACAGACTTCGAACAGGCCAACATCGAGTATGTTGAGTTCTGGCTGCTCGACCCCTTCATCTACGAACGTCGTGCCGGTGTCTCCTCACAATACGCCGGTGACCTCTACATCAACCTGGGTGAGGTGTCCGAGGATGTGCTGCGCGACGGCAAGAAGTTCTACGAGAGCGGTATGCCTGTCGATGGCAGCAGTGCCTACACCTACACCCAGTGGGGTAAGATTCCTGCACAGGCCACGCAGACCTATGCCTTCGCCACCTCTTCCGGCAGCCGCGAGAAACAGGATGTCGGTCTCAACGGCCTCAACGACGAGGAGGAGCAGACGTATGGCGCCTACAAAGAGTGGATCGACGCCATCAGCACCATCGTCAGCAACGACTCCCTGCTACAGGCCTGGCGCCAAGACCCTGCCGGCGACGACTACCACTACTTCCGCGGTACCGACTTCGACCAGGCCGAGACCTGTATCCTCGACCGCTACAAGCGCATCAACAACCCGCAAGGTAACTCACCCGACACGGACAACCGCACTGAGTCGTACGACACCTCCTATAAGACAGGCCCCGATGTCGAGGACATCAATCAGGACTATACGCTGAACGAGTATGAGCGCTACTATCAGTACCACGTACGCATCAGCGACGATGAGTTCCAAGCCTACAACCACGGTGTGAAGAGCGACGACTCCTTCATCGTCGACCATCGCGACTATAACGCCAAACTCCGTAACGGCGACTCCTGTACCGTACGCTGGTACCAGTTCCGCATTCCTTTGACGGAGTATAACGAGAAGGTAGGCACCATCAACGATTTCACCAGCATCCGCTTCATGCGTATGTTCCTCACCGGTTTCGAGAAGCCCATCGTGCTGCGCTTCGGCAGTCTCGACCTCGTCCGAGGTGAATGGCGACAGTACAAGCAGAGCCTGCAGACCGCCGTCGGCGCCGAGACCGGTACCATTGAGATGAGTGCCGTCAACATCGAGGAGAACACCGACCGTCAGCCTGTAGCCTACACCCTGCCGCCGGGAATCAGCCGTGCCACCGACCCGTCACAGCCGCAGCTCGTCGAGAACAACGAGCAGGCACTCTGTCTGGTTGTCAAGAACCTGTCACAAGGCGAGTCGAAGGCTGTCTATAAGAACACTAATCTCGACCTGCGCCAGTATAAGCGCCTGCAGATGTTCGTACATGCCAACCACCTGTTGCCCAACACCACCAACCTGCAGGACAACCAGCTGGCTGTGTTCATCCGACTGGGCTCCGACTACAAGAGCAACTACTATGAGTATGAGATCCCGCTGAAGCTGACGCCCGAGGGCCATTACTCATGGAACGTGCTCAGCGACCGCCCGAAGGTGTGGCCTCAGGAGAACATGCTCGACATCGACCTCAATATCTTCACACGGCTTAAGAAAGCACGCAACAAGGCGAAGACACAGGGTGCCGCTAGCTACAACCAGCTGTTCACCGACTACGATGCAGAGCGCCCTAACAACAAGGTATCGGTCATGGGTAACCCGTCGCTCGGCGAAGTGAAGACCATGATCATCGGTGTGCGTAACCTCACCACGGGACAGAAGTCGGGTGAGGTATGGGTCAACGAGCTACGACTGCGCGAATACAATAATGAGGGCGGATGGGCCGCCAACGGTGCCATGAACATACAGCTCAGCGACTTCGGCTCCGTCAATATGACCGGACGCTACGTCACCGATGGCTTCGGCGGACTGGAGGAGAGCGTTCTCCAGCGTAGCACGGAGACAGAGCGACAGTATGCTGTAACCGCTAACTTCGAATTAGGTAAGTTCTTCCCCGACAAGGCTAAGGTCAGTGCCCCACTCTACTACTCCGTCACCAAGGAGGAGATACGCCCGAAGTACAACCCCCTCGACACCGACATGGAGCTCGACGACGC
>CAZLPO010000081.1:0-11683 GCA_964561385.1 uncultured Prevotella sp. | reverse complement strand
AGACGGGGCTGGTGGGATCCCAGGCGGAGTAGCCGCGTGCCTCGAAGGTGTTGCGAATGCCGCCATTGGGGAAGCTGGAGGCATCGGGCTCCTGCTGTACCAGCAGCTTGCCGCTGAACTTCTCTATCATGCCCCCTTTGCCGTCGTGTTCGACGAAGGCATCGTGTTTCTCGGCCGTGCCCTCTGTCAGGGGCTGGAACCAGTGGGTGTAGTGCGTGACACCCATCTCCATGGCCCATCGTTTCATGCCTGCCGCCACAGCGTCGGCTATCGAACGGTCCAGCCGTGCTCCGTTGTCCATGACGTCGATCATCTTGTCGTACACGTCCTTGGGCAGGTATTTATACATCTTTTTGCGGTCGAACACATATTTGCCGAAGAATTCCGACGGACGCTCCGAGGGCGCCTTGACGTCGACGGCGCGTTTTTTGAACGCTTCTTCTACTACTTGGAATCTCAGATTATTTGCCATCATACTTTTGCTTTTTACCTTTTCACTATTTTACCTTTTTGCCATTTCGTCGTCAGAACGGAATGATGCTCAGTCCGAAGAGGAGTGTGGCTTTCTTCAGATATGGGTTTGTGTTGATCTCTGCGAAGACGGGCATGCGGACGTCGCCCAGGTCGATGTCCTTGGTGGCGCGCAGCGAAGCGCAGACGCAGGCCACGCCGTCAGCATAGGAATATTCCTTCACCTTGATATCAGTGGTGCCCAGCAGGGTGTCCACTGTTCGAGTCGTCCACCATCCTGAGCTCTCCATGGGTGTCATGCCGGCCGTAATCTGCCAGTCCAGTTCTGCCAGCTTGAAGGGTATGCCCAGCTCGATGTAGGTAGAGTAGGCGTGCTTGTCGCTGTCAATCTTGAAATCGTTGCCCCAGAACGTGCAGTAGCCCTGCAGGGAGAAATATTTACAGGAGAAGCCCAGGTTGCCTTCCAGTGAGTGGGCCCCCTTTTTCTCGTCGTAGTAGAAGTAGCGGTTCTCCGTGTCGATGCCTGTCTCCCAGTAGTCTGTTACGCCCAGGTTGAACCCTCCCAGCTTGTAGCCCAGCGAGAGGTTGATCTCCTGTTCGTCGTCTTTCTGGATGCCGGCGCTGCCGTTGGCCGACAGATATAGTCCCTGCCAGCTGATGGTAGCCGTGGGTTGTATGCTCAGTCCGCCCTTGTCCTGACCGCGCCAGATGTAGTGGGTGACGATGTCAGCCTCGACGTTGGCCTCTACTTCATCCTGTGCTGATACAGCGTGTGGGGACAAGGTGATGGCCGCAAGGGCCAATAACATCATTTTCTTCATACGTTTTCTCTATGCTTGTTTGTCGATATATCTCTTGGTGATGTCGCCATAGTGGTCGATACGACGGTCACGCAGGAACGGCCACCAGCGGCGTACCTGTTCTGACCGCTCCATGTCCATCTCCACGATGATGCTCTCTTCCTCGTCGGCCGATGCTTCGTAGATGATTTCGCCTTGAGGGCCGGCAACGAAGGAGGTGCCCCAGAACAGAATGCCTTTGGTCTGTCCGCTGGGGTCGGGTTCGTGGCCCACGCGGTTCACGGTGACTACAGGTAGCCCGTTGGCCACGGCATGTCCGCGTTGAACGGTCTGCCAGGCGCGTCTCTGCCGTTCCTGCTCCTCAGGTGTGTCGCTTGACTCATAGCCGATGGCCGTGGGGTATATGAGTACTTCGGCTCCCTGCATGGCCATCAGTCGTGCTGCCTCTGGGTACCACTGGTCCCAGCACACCAGCACGCCCAGGCTGCCTACGCTTGTCTGTATGGGGTGGAAGCCCAGATCGCCTGGTGTGAAGTAGAACTTCTCGTAGTAGGCCGGGTCGTCAGGGATGTGCATCTTGCGGTATTTGCCTGCGATGGTGCCGTCGCGCTCAATAACGACGGCCGTGTTGTGGTAGAGACCGGCTGCGCGGCGCTCGAAGAGCGACGTGACGATGACGACGCCGTAGCGTTTGGCCAGTTCGCTGTACAGCTCTGTCGAGGGCCCAGGGATGGGCTCTGCCAGGTCGAAGTTATCCACGTCCTCCACCTGGCAGAAGTAGAGTGAGTTGTGCAGTTCCTGCAGGACCACCAGCTGTGCGCCGCGCCGTGCCAGGTCGGCAATGCCGTCGGCGAGCCTCACGATGTTGTCTTTGACGTCAGCCGTGTTGTGTTGTTGCAGGAATCCTATCTTTAGTTTCTTCATATCCGTATGGTCTTGTTTTCAGATTGTTCTGAGATGGCACCTTGGGGGTATTGCATAGTGCAGCAGTGCAGCGAGCCGTGCTGGCGAATGACGCTGCGGCAGTCAATGCCGATGATGTCGCGCCCAGGGAATGCCTGACCAATGAGTCGCATGGCCTCAGCGTCCAGGTCGGCCTGGTCATAGGTGGGGCATAGCACGGCGCCGTTGATGACCAGGAAGTTGGCGTAGGTGGCCGGCAGTCGCTCGTCTTCCTCGAAAATGGGACGCGGCATTGGCAGCTTGAGCAGCCGGTAAGGACGTCCGTCGGTGGTGCGGAAAGTGCGTAGTTGCTGCTCCATCAGCTGCAGTTCTTTGAACTGCTCGTCCTGTGGGTCGTCGCACCCTATGTAGAGCAGGGTGTCGTCAGGACAGATGCGTACCAGCGTGTCGATATGGCCGTCAGTGTCGTCGCCCGTCAGGTTGCCGTGGTCTATCCACAGCACGCGGTCGGCACAGAGGTAGTCCTTCAGGCGCTGCTCTATCTCGTCCTTGGTCAGCGGCTGGTTCCTGTGTGGCGCCGTCAGGCAGCCTGTCGTGGTGAAGATAGTTCCCTGTCCGTCACTCTCTATCGAGCCTCCCTCGAGCACAAAGTCCAGATGGTCGGCATACGTCCCCGTCACCACACCGCTGTCGTACAGGCGGCGGTTGATGGCATTGTCGAGGTCGGCCTGGAACTTTTCGCCCCAGCCGTTGAAGCAGAAGTCGAGCAGACAAATGCCGCCATGGTCGTCCACCAGCGTTATGAATCCGTGGTCGCGTGCCCAGGTGTCATTGGTGGGCGGTTCGACGATGATGATGGGCTCGTATTTTCTGATCGTACGAGCCATTTCCTCGTAGGTTGCTGTGATCTCGTCCAGCATCGGCGCCCAGTCTGTTTTTGCGTGCGGCCAAGTCAGCTGCACGGCGCTCTGTGGCTCCCATTCGGCAGGCAATCTGTAGTTTTCTTGTAAAAACATGGCGCAAAATTACGAAATAATTATGAATTATTCGTATCTTTGCACCAAAATATTGCAAGATGCTGGAATTAAAGGATGCTTCGCTGGCTGTTGGCGGCCGACAGATGTTCCGCCGACTGTCGCTGATGGCCCATGAGGGACAGGTGACCTGTATCACGGGTGGCGAGGGCAGCGGTAAGACGCTGCTGCTGCGTGTGATGATGGGGTTCGTGCCGCTCGACGAGGGACTTGTCAGCATTGACGGCGAGCTGCTGACGCCGCTGTCGGCTACGGTTTTCCGTCGTCAGATGGCTTATGTCCCTCAGTATGTGGCGAGCAGTCCGTCGACGTTTGTCCCTGACACGTCCGATCTCGAGACGGTGTGGGGCGGGGGAGAGGTGCCGGCTATGGAGACGCGCCCCATTGAGATGCCTGTCGTCACCATTCAGGACAAGGCGATAGTCCTGGCCGACGACCCCGATGTGGCCATGCTGGGTCAGCTGAAGGCGCTGGCCAGTAGTGGGCGTACAGTCGTTGTGGCCAGTTGCAGGGAGGAATATCTTACTATGTCAGACAAAATCGTGAATCTTCAAGATGATGAGTATACCGTTTCTTAAGATTGTGGCGGCCTTGTTGCTGCTCGTAGTGCCGGGCTATCTGCTGCTGCGCTTCGACATGCAGCTGCTGCAACGCTTGGCGAAGACCATTGTCAGGATGGCTGTGCAGATGGCCGTTGTGGCAGGAGTGCTGTGGGCGCTGTGGCGCTTTGACTCGCCGTGGCTGTGCCTGCTGTGGACTGTCGTGATGTCTGTGGTGGTGGCATGGATGCTGCTGCGCCGTGCCCGTCTGCCGCAGACGCTACTGCTGCCTGTCGTGGGCGGTCTGCTGGCGGGTGTGCTGACGGTGGGCAGCTATGTGCTGCTGGTCGTGCTGCGGCCAGAGCATGCGTTGTCGGCACGCTGGATGATACCCGTCGCTGCCGTTCTGCTGGCCCACATGCTGGCCACCAACGTGCGTGGCGTGAGTGCCTATTTCGAGTCACTGCGCAGCGACTCGGCCAGCTACTACACGCAGCTGGGCAACGGCAAGTCGCGCCTGACGGCGTTGACACCCTATGTGCGCCAGGCTCTGCGCAGTATGGTAGAGCCAGCCGTCGCCAGTCTGTCCGTCATGGGACTGTTTGCATTGCCAATGCTGCTGTCTGGTCTGCTGCTGGGTGGTCTGTCGCCTGTTGTTGCCTCGCTGCTGTTCCTGCTGCTGGTGTTGGCTGTCTTGGCGTCTTCTCTCGTCTCGCTGGTGGTGACGTTGTGGCTCTCCGACCGCTTTGCCTTCAACAAGCGTGGTGAACTCTTGTAGACCGAAAAGCCTTAAAAAACGATAAAAAAGGACTCCCTTCTTTGTATAAGTGAGGGAAAGTTCGTATCTTTGCAAACCAATTCATACGATTAAGAAGCGTGAAGATTAAGGAAGTGTTAAGCGCCCTTGAACAGTTCGCGCCCCTGCCCTTGCAGGAAAGCTGGGATAATGCTGGCCTGCAGGTTGGATTGACAGAGGCGGAGGTTTCAGGGGCCTTGTTGTGTTTGGACGTGACTGAACGCGTCGTCGACGAGGCTGTGGCCAAAGGCTGCAATCTCATTGTCAGCCATCATCCACTGTTGTTCCGCGGTTTGAAGACCATTAGCGACCTGACGGACGTGCAGCGCACGGTGCGCAAGGCAATCCGTCACGACGTCTGTGTGGCGTCTTACCATACGAATATGGACAACGCTCAGGATGGCGTGAATTTCCGCATGGCTCAGAAGCTGGGACTGTGCAACGTCAGTTTCATGTCTCCGCGCAGGGTGGGTGAGACAGAGTGCGGCAGTGGGGTGGTCGGCGAACTGATAGAGCCGATGACCGCCGATGACTTCGTTTCGCTGGTCAAGAAGACGTTCGGCGTGGCATGTGCCCAGTGCAACGAACTGCTACGCCGTCCTGTACGCAAGGTGGCTCTCTGTGGTGGTGCCGGCGACTTCCTGCTCGACGAGGCGGTGGCACTGGGTGCCGATGCTTTCATCACGGGCGAAATGCACTATCACCAGTACTTCGGCTATGAGCAGCGCGTGCAGATATGTGTCATCGGCCACTATCAGAGCGAGCAGTACACGCCGGAGGTGTTTCGTGACATCATCAGCCGGCAGTGCCCTGGCGTCCGATGTGTGATGGCCGAGACCAACACGAATCCGATCTGCTATATTTGACGTGAGACGTGAAATGAGACAAAGACAATATAATCGTTTAAATTTGTAATAAAAAATGGCAAAGAAAGATCCTACAGACTTGACGGTAGAAGAGCGTCTGAAGACCCTCTACCAGTTGCAGACAGCCCTCTCGTCAATCGACGAGAAGCGTACCCTGAGAGGTGAGCTGCCCCAGGAGGTGAACGACCTGGAAGACGAGATTGAAGGTTTGAACACGCGTGTGCAGCGCATCCAGGCCGACATTGACGAGTTCCAGGCAGCCGTTGTCCAGAAGAAAGGCGAGATTGCCGATGCTGAGGCCAGTGTGGCACGCTACAAGGCACAGTTGGACGATGTGAAGAACAACCGCGAGTACGACACACTGTCGAAGGAGATTGAGTTCCAGTCGCTCGAGATTGAACTCTGTCAAAAGAAGATCCGTGAGGCACAGGCACGCATCGCTGAGAAAACCGAGGAGCTGGAACGCAACAAGACCAACATCGAGGAGCGTTCTAACGACCTGGAAATCAAGAAGAGTGAGCTCGACGAGATTATGGCCGAGACACGTGCCGAGGAGGAGAAGCTGAAGGAGAAGGTGAAGGAGTTGGAGGCCAAGATTGAGCCGCGTCTGCTCGCCTCGTTCAAGCGCATCCGCAAGAATGCACGCAACGGCCTTGGTGTGGTCTACGTTCAGCGCGATGCCTGTGGCGGTTGCTTCAATAAGATTCCGCCCCAGCGCCAGCTTGACATCAAGATGCACAAGAAGATTATCGTCTGCGAGTACTGCGGCCGCATCATGATCGACCCCGAACTGGCAGGCGTTAAGATTGAGAAGCCCGCTGACGCAGAGAAGAAGACAACGCGTAAGCGCGCCATCCGCAAGACATCGACCGCCTCGTCGAAGAAGGCTGCCGATGCCAACGATGCAGAGTAAGTCGTCAGGCGCTTCTTAAAGCGTTCTCTGCCTGTTAAAGTTTTTCGTAATCAGGAATGTCTTCGAGAAACGTGTAGCAGTGGCGCTCGTAGTCCATGCGGCAGCAGTAGTGCTGCATTCCGTTTGAGACGATAAGATAATCCACTTTCAGCAGAAGATTGTAGGCCGAAATCTGGTCGAACGTCTTCTGCTGAAGTTGTATTGTAGGGGCCTTGTATTCCACGATCATGCGCGGCCGCATCTGTGGCGTATATAATAAGGTGTCGCAGCGCAGCCTTTTCTCGCCGATGCGCAGTTCCACCTCGTTTGCGAGCAGCGTCTTGGGGAAGGCCTTGTGCTCGACGAGGAAGTGTGTGAAATGCTGGCGGACCCACTCCTCAGGCGTCAGCGCCACGTATTTGCGGCGCAGGAAGTCGAAAATCTGCCGTTTCCCGTCCTGCTCGCTGACTTTTATTTCGTACGAAGGTAGGTTCAACTGGTACATAAAATCGTGTTTTTATTTTGTTTTTCGCCCGATTTGCACTACTTTTGCAGGCAAAAGTACAAAATATAAATGAAATAGCCAATGGCAGAGCCGAAAAATGCTACTTTTGAGAGCATCATGCACAGTCTGAGCGAGGGGAAGTACCAGCCGCTCTACTATCTGATGGGTGACGAGCCCTACTACATCGACCAGATCACGAACTACATTGCCGAGCATGCGCTGGCACCCGAGGAGCGCGACTTCAACCAGACCATCCTCTTTGGTTCCGACGTGACGGCCTCGCAGGTGGCCGATGCGGCGCGCCGCTATCCCATGATGGCCGAGCGGCAGGTGATTATCGTGAAGGAGGCGCAGAACCTGAAGCAGACGGAGGCGCTGGAGAAGTACCTGAAGTCGCCCATGCCCTCGACCGTGCTGGTGATGTGCCACAAGAACGGCAAGATTGACGGCCGCAAGCGCGAATATGTGAAGCTCATCCGCGAGGCGGGCGTGCTCTTCGAGAGCAAGAAGCTGAGCGAGCGCGAGCTGACGGTGTTCATTGAGAAGTACCTGCGCGATCGCCAGGTGTCCATCGACCCTAAGTCGACGCAACTCATTGCCGATGCCATCGGCTCTGACCTGAGCCGTCTGACTGGTGAGCTCGACAAGGTACTCATCAGTTTGCCGAAAGAGGATAGGAGAGTGACGCCCCAGGTCGTTGAGGACCAGATTGGGGTGAGCAAGGACTTTAATGGTTTTGAGCTGCGCGATGCCATCGTCCACCGTCAAGTTTTCAAGGCCAATCAGATAATCAAATATTTTGACGAAAATCCGAAGGCCGGTAGCATCTACTCATTTCTCCCAATGCTCTTTAATTACTTCCAAAATCTGATGATTGCGTTTTATTCGCCAAATAGGACCAGCCAGGAGGCGGTTGCTGACTGGTTGGAACTGCGATCACCATGGGCTGCGAAGGACTACATGACGGGCATGAGAAACTACACCGCTGGCAAGGTGATGCAGATCATCGGTAAGATACGCGAGATAGATGCTAAAAGTAAGGGTTTGGACAACCCCAATACCCCTCCAGGAGAGCTGATGAAGGAACTGATTTTTTACATTTTGCACTAAAAACGACCCTTTTTCGGCTCTAGAATATCTAAAAACAGCGTTCCTGGCGAACGCTTTTTTTGTGCCGAAAAGCCTATAAAACCAAGCCTTTCGCGCTGTTTCTACCCTCTCAAAACTCGCGTATTTCCAGTCGTCTGTCCTGTCGTCAGGAATACGCGAGTATTGCCGAAAAACGGAAATTTCGCGCACCCAGAATTCATTATTCACATTGTTTAGCATTTGATATCTTGAATTTTTAGGCTTGGATACGTTTACAATTCTAACTGATTTACATTTACGAAGACGCCAGGATAGACTGCAGAGACAATATTTAGAAATTTACATTTGAATATAAAAACCAAAACATCACAATTTCCCTTTTTATATTGATAAATATGCAGTACCGCATTTTAATATATAACCTACTGAAACCCAGTAAATTATGATTATTATCAGCAGTAAGTTTCGAATTATTCATCACCTTCGCCCATGTGAAGTTGCATATATGCGCCCCGTTATGCAGTTTAGGTTTAAATACCTCTTTAATAACCAGTTATTTATGTAAAATAGCCTAAAATAAGGCTTTGTAGCAGTATTAATTACTAAATTAGGATTTCTAAATATAAACCAAGCTGATTTGGCGTTCTACTTTCTAAACCGAAATATCTACATATCAATATCTGAATTTGTTTATAAAAAATTCTCGTTACATTTGTTGCAGGTTCCATTTTTTTGTTTTACCTTTGTAAACTGAAACAAAAACGGGCTTTTTGCCCCCTATTTACTGTTTATTGGTTATGAAAGAACGAATTCGCCAGATTATGGAGTCGATGCACATGACCCAGCAAGTGTTCGCTCAGTTCATTGGGATGTCCCCTGCCTCACTCAGCAGCATCTTCAATGATCGAACGAAGCCCACGCTGAACATCGTCGAAGCCATCAAATTGAAAATTCCCAACATCAATACCGACTGGCTGATGTTTGGCCATGGTACCATGTTTATGAACGACAACGAGCCTTCTTCAGGCCCTCAAGAGCCCCTTTCAGGTAGCTCTGGTGGACTCTTCGATGGGGTTCCTCCCATCACCGATTTATTCTCATCAGCCTCTCCTACCCCTCAGGGAACGGTCCGACAGGTACCTTCGAACAATGGTGTAAAAAGTACACACCCGAATTCTGCGTTTGAGGAAGTAAAAAACGCTGACAAATCACCACGCCGAGTCGTTGAGATTCGCGTCTTCTACGACGACCAGACGTGGGAGAGCTTTTCGCCCTCGAAGAAGTAGTTTTTCTTCAGTATTGAACGGTATTAATTAAGTAATGTGATGACAAGAGAAGAGTTTGAGGCCTGCCTGTTGAACCATGCGCAGGCCATTGAGGAGATACGGCAGTCGGCCTATGAGCTCCACCGCAGTGTCAATCAGAGCTACGGCGACCGTCTGCCCTACGGCCATCATTTGGATATGGTGGTTGATGAGATACGCCGTTTCGGCCACTTGGTGGTCCCTGCCGAGGACGATGTGCTGCCTGTTGTCTTTGGTGGCTACTATCATGACAGCATTGAGGATGCGCGACAGTCTTACAACGACGTGACGAAGCGTGCGCGCCAGTGGATGAGTGAGCAACAGGCCATTGTGGCAGCGGAGATTGTCTATGCGCTGACTAACGACAAGGGTCGTACGCGTGCTGAGCGTGCTGGTGAGCGCTATTATGCCGGCATCCGTGAGACCCCCTATGCTCCGTTTGTGAAGCTCTGCGACCGTCTGGCCAATGTTGCCTACTCGTGTGTGTCGGCCGATGCCATGAATGCGCGTATGAAGGGCGTTTACCTTGGCGAGCTGCCCCACTTCCTGAATAGCATCGATCCCCACAGCGACGATCCTCGCCTGCTGGTTCCGCAGGAGGCTGTCAGTCGTCTGGAGGACTGTCTCGCCTGATTCTTAGTACCCTGGGTTTTGCGTCAGGTTGCTGTTGAGCGCACGCACGTCAGCGGGTAAGGGGAAGACGTTGGTGTGGCCGTCAGACTCGTCGATGGCTCCAGGCCCCTCATAGAGCGACTTGTAGCGGTTGAAGCGTATCAGGTCTGGCCGTCGCCAGCCTTCCCAGCATAGTTCCAGCAGTCGCTCGTCGAGTATGTTGTCGAGCGTATTTTTAATAAAGCCAGGTAGAGACGTGATTTCGGAACAGAGGCGTCCTTTTGGCCGTATGAGCAGGTTCGAATCCTGCCGCCTGGCTTTCTTATCACACACATCCATTTGCTCACGAAAATGATTTCGGGAGCAAAATTATAAAAATTCTACGTTGGTAGTTAACTGCCTAGTGCCTCCCTGACGCAATTCAGGAGTATTGATTCGTATATCGCAATCTACAACACATATAGGTCCATCCTCAGAACGAATTACATTCTCATCGTGCATGTCACTAAGATATATTTCTGAGGTGGCATAAGTCCAGTTGCGAGGGTTCTTTAATTCAAATCCCATACGCTCCATATAATCAGCTATCTCTGCATCTGAAAGGTAAGAGCCCCTTATATATGGTTGCTCAACAAGTATTTTGAATTCACCATCTATATTCCTTCCGAATCCGAGTACAGTAAGTTGGGTTTCTGGGAAGTAGGCATTATGAAGGGCTATGCGGTCAAGGGCAAAGATTGGCTGGATAAAGTAATCGAGGCCAATGGACTTGATTAGCGTAGAACCATGATCAAAAACTTTTGCCTCGCCTCCTTCCGCTATCTCTTCCCCAAGCGCATGCTTTAGAAAACCGTCTATAGAGTCTGTCCAACAATTGACAGCCTTCGCCCATTGCTCTATACAGATTTCTTGCTTCGCTCCTTGTTGGCGCTCTCTTTCGAACTCGCTGACATTCTGCGGAGCATCTGAATCTGCTCTATCTTCTGCTCCCGCGAGTATGGATGCAATAACATTCGCTTCACCGCCCGCTGTGCAGCCATGCTGTTCTCGCGGTGAAAATCGTTGATATACAAGCCTTCCGCTGATAAACTGCTCTGCATAGTAATTGAGTTTTTGCAGACCTTCGGGTGTAAAACCCTCTGCAATGATTGTGCGTATGGATGCCCAAAAGTCTGAGTTGTTCATAATTTTATTATTGATTCTAGGTGCAAAGATAATATTTTATTGGGAAACTGCCAAATAGTAGAGAAATAATCTTATCTGTTCGCTTTGAGTGAACAGATTTTTTGTATCTTTGCAAACGAAAATGAGAAACAACAAGTTTTTTCTCAGACAACTGAAAAAACGAGTTTTTCCATTTGCAAAATCTACCAATACAGCGCATTATGAATGTTCCCAAAAGATTATGTCGATGGATGCCCATTTACTTACGATGTGGTATACGAAGCCTTGAGGTCGGAGATGATAGAGAACTATTTGACAATATGAGAAAATGAAATTGATGCTTTTACATACATAGTTACATAATTGCATTAAACTCGTTTATTATCAATAAGTTACAGCGATGTACCTTTTTTCAAAAGTTACATCATCATACATCGGTACAAAACAAGTTGTTTTGTACCCAAGAGGATGCTTCTTTTGACTCAAAGGAGGCCTGTCTTGCTGAACAAAACAAATTGTTTTGTGGCTTGCAGATAGTCCACCAAAAATAAGCGGAATGATGTAACTTTTGAAAAAAGGTACATCATTATAATTATCAGTTAGTCAGGTGTTTACATAAGAAATGTAACTATGTAACTTTTTTATCCAAAAAATTTTCTGCGACAATCACCATTTGTCGCGCGTTTGGATGTTGTCAGCCCAGCGGTG
>CAZLPO010000080.1:3854-11704 GCA_964561385.1 uncultured Prevotella sp. | reverse complement strand
CCGCTTTTCGGCGTAATCGCTGGCAGGAAGCATCGAGTGGCCTGTTATGTTGCGTTGGAACGATACAGCAAACAAGTTAAAAGTAAAAGGTTAAAAGTTAAAAGTTATGGACTTAATTAAAGTTGCTGAAGAAGCATTTGCAACCGGCAAAAAGTTCCCGGAGTTCAAGGCCGGTGACACGATTACTGTCGCTTACAAAATTATCGAGGGTTCCAAGGAGCGCATCCAGCTCTACCGTGGTGTGGTCATCAAGATCGTAGGCCATGGTGACAAAAAGCGCTTCACCGTTCGCAAGATGTCGGGCACCGTGGGTGTTGAGCGTATCTTCCCCATCGAGTCACCGAACATCGACTCTATCGAAGTGAACAAGGTTGGTAAGGTTCGCCGCGCTAAGCTTTACTATCTGCGCAAGCTCACTGGTAAGGCTGCCCGCATCAAGGAGAAGCGCAGCGGAAACATCTCAGCTGAATAAAAAAGAGGCTTTCGGGCCTCTTTTTTGTTTCTTATTTTGGTTTTTCGCCCGTTTATTTGTACCTTTGTCACCAATAAGAAAAAACATCATACGACAATGAATGAATTAGCACTCAAGTACGGATGCAATCCGAACCAGAAACCGTCGCGCATCTATATGCAGGACGGCTCGGAGTTACCCATCGAAGTCATTAACGGCCGTCCTGGCTACATCAACTTCCTTGACGCGCTGAACGCGTGGCAGTTGGTGAAGGAGCTGAAGGCAGCTACCGGTCTGCCTGCCGCCGCCTCGTTCAAACACGTGAGCCCTGCCGGCGCTGCCGTAGGCCTGCCGCTGAGCGACACGCTGAAGAAGATTTATTTCGTGGACGACGTGAAAGGGCTGGACGAGAGTCCCATCGCCTGTGCCTATGCCCGTGCCCGCGGCGCCGACCGCATGTCGAGCTATGGCGACTTCGTGGCCTTGAGCGACACCTGCGATGCTACCACCGCCCTGCTGCTGAAGCGCGAGGTGAGCGACGGAGTGATTGCCCCCGACTTCACCGCTGAAGCCATCGAGATTCTGAAGGACAAGCGTAAGGGTACCTATAACGTCATCAAGATTGACCCAACGTACAAGCCCGAGCCTATTGAGCGCAAGCAGTGCTTCGGCGTCACCTTCGAACAGGGCCGTAACGAAATCAAGCTCGACGATCCCGTCCTGTTTGAAAATATCCCCACGCAGAACAAGACCTTTACTGCAGAGGCCAAGCGCGACCTCATCATCGCTCTCATCACGCTGAAGTACACGCAGTCGAACTCTGTCTGCTACGTGAAGGACGGCCAGGCCATCGGCATCGGTGCCGGACAGCAGAGTCGTATCCACTGTACGCGTCTGGCAGGCAACAAGGCCGACATCTGGTGGCTGCGCCAGCATCCGAAAGTGATGGCACTGCCCTTCAAGGAGGGTATCCGTCGTGCCGACCGTGACAACACCATCGATGTGTATATCTCGGAGGATGAGCACGACGACGTGTTGCGCGACGGTGCCTGGCAGCAGTTCTTCACCGAGCAGCCTGAGGTGCTGACGCTGGAAGAAAAGAAAGCATGGATTGCCAAGAACACCAAGGTGGCGCTGGGCTCAGATGCCTTCTTCCCCTTCGGCGACAACATTGAGCGTGCCCACAAGAGTGGCGTGGAGTTCATTGCCCAGGCCGGCGGCAGCGTGCGCGACGACCACGTCATCATGACCTGCGACAAGTACGGCATCGCCATGGCGTTCACGGGAGTGAGACTGTTCCACCACTAATTTATAGGACCTATAGGACCCATAAGACCCATAGGACCCATAAGACCTATAGGACCCATAAGACTCATAAGACCCATAAGACCCATAAGACTCATAAGACTCATAGGTCTCATAAGACTCATCATACTATGACAGGAGAAGACGATTTCCAGAGCATACTGGAGAATGGCATTTCATTTGGGCGTGGCGGCGACCGCCGCGACCCGAATGAAGGCAAGGTAAAGACCAAGGCCAAGAAAAAGAAATACATTACTGGTGCCCACGGCAGCGGTTCGGCTAAGCAGAAGGCCAAATACCGCGAGCAGCGTGCCAACAGGAAGCACTAAGCCTCTGACTCGGCATTGGCCATATCGTGCAGCTCATTGATCATCGTGGTAATCTGCTCCACGCTCTCTTCAATGCGCTTTTTCAGTTCGCGGCGCTCACTGGCGCTCAGCTCAAACTCCTCATTGCACAGTAACTGCGAGAAACCACAGATGGAATTCAGTGGTGTGCGTACCTTATGACTCAGCTCGCGAATGAATTCCGACTTCTTCCGATCGGACTCTTCTGCACGTTTCAGCGCTATGCGAATGGCGCGGTTGCGAACCCAAATCATTCTGGTCAGGCGACGGCGTCCCATGATATACACAAAGACGTAGACCACGGTGAGCACGATGAGCAATATTCTGTCGGTATTCATTCTGTCATTGGTTAATTTGCGTGCAAAGGTAATAAAAAGCATGCTTACCCCCAAATTTTCTCTTTTTTTTTCACTCAAATGCAAGAAATTAACTACCTTTGCCAGCGTAAAACTACTTACTAAACCATTAAATTCGTAACAATGAAGAGATTTTTTACCTTGACAACCCTGCTTCTGCTGGTTCTTTCCGTCAGCGCACAGGGCTACCGCAAGTGGGACTTCACGAACTGGAGTGCCGCTACCATCGCTAACCTGCAGGCCGAGGCCACCAAGGGTGTGACCGGCGGCTCGTGGTCGGACACCGAGAAGGCCGACGGCTCAAACCCGCAGCCAGGAAACTGCTACTGGTCGTACGGCGAAGCCAACGTCATTGATGGCACCTTGTGTGCCAACGGTGCAGCCATCGCCGAGACCGACGGTCTGCTGTTCACCCCTGCCTATGTAGCCAAGCGCAGCCTGGCCATCGCCGTCAACTACCCCTCTACCTCACTGGGCAACTATGCTGGTCCGCAGTACCTGTGGCTGGGTGGCGGCAACGCCAAGTCGGCCAGCGCCCGCATCGTCTGCTTCACCATTCCCAAGGTGAAGATCGGTCAGAAAATTACGTTTGTGGTCGAGTCGCACAAGCCCAGCGACGCACGCGGTATCTCTCTGTTCGTAAAGGACGCTACCGACGATGCCAACCAGATTGGCGAGTCATTCAAGCCGACGACGCAGGAGAGTTACACCTGGGAGAACTGGACACTGCCCGAGGGTGTGACCGACGAGGATGGCGACGGACTGGTGGACATCCTGGTGTACAACACCAACGGCTGCCACATCTACAGCATTGAGGTGGGCACCACCGACCAGAAGGCTAAGGTGGCATTCCTCTACAATGCGGCCGTCAATGAGCCGAGCTACGGTCTCGACGTGCTGAAGAGCAACGACCTGCTGACGGTAGACGAGATTGACGTCTCCACCAAGACGACGACCGTCGATGAGCTGAAGGGCTACGATGCCGTGTTCATCTCAAACACCGTCACCGCCGACAACGCCAACGCCGCCGTGCTGAAGGAGGCTCTGCCCTGGACACCGGTGGTCAGCGTCAACCCGGCTCTCTATGAGGCATGGGGTTACGGCAAGGCTGTCGCATCTGAGACACCGTTCCTGAACGTCAAGAACACCAATGACGAGTTGTTCAGAGGCGTCGAGCTGATTGAGAGCGACGGCATCTATGGCCTGTCCATGTCGGATAACACGCCCATCACAGGTATCGAGCTGGGCGACTACTTCGCTAACGACAACGTGCCCGCCGTCCTGATGGACAACGAGGCTGTTGCCGGCATCCACAAGCACAACATCAATCACAACGGCTATATCTACGTGCCATTCGTATTGACTAACAATGCGAATGCCATGCAGGTGCTCCAGAACGCCGTCAACGCTGCCATCAACTCAAAGGCGCCCATCACGGCACTGGCTGCTCCCAGCTTCAAGCTGGAGTATAAGAACATGAAGACCATCGTCACGCTGAAGAGTGCCAATGCGAACGCCATCTTCTACTACACGCTGGACGGCTCGACACCTACTGAGCAGAGCACGAAATACACCGAACCCATCGAGGTAACGAGCGAGCTGACCATCAAGGCCGTCGCCATTGCCGAGGGCTACACGCTGAGCGATGTGGCCGAGAAGAAGATTGACCTGAAGCATCAGGCAGCCGCACCTGCCATCAACGCTGAGCAGTGGAACGGCAGTACGCTCATTACCATGAGCTGCGAAACGCCTGACGTGAACATCTACTACAATTACAGCGACAGCAACGACAGCACAAAGTCGTCGAAGTACACCGGTCCGTTTGAGATCCTGACCGACAAGGTCATCACAGCCTTCGCCGCCAGCACCACATACGTGCAGTCGGAAACTGCCACCAAGACGGCTACAGTGAACAACCCCATCGTCTTCACAGAGACGCTGGCCCACATGGACGCCGCCAAGGATCCCTACTACACCAAGGAGTATGAGGAAGCCAAGACCAACAGCGACTCGAACTCGAAGGTGGCCTACTTCTTCAGCTGGGGAAAGAACAAGCGTCTGTATCCCTACTATGACCTGACGCAGGATCCCACCATCACCATCGACCCAGAGACGGGCGAAGAGATTGTCACCTACCCGCTGAGTCCTGAGGAGACATTCGACTTCGGTAACGGCTGGGCCATCCGCTCACGCGGCCAGGTGGTCTGCGAGGAGATTACCATTAAGCCGGGTAACGCCGTTGGCGACGGTTCAAGCTATAATCCTGCTACCGTCAACGAGTACGAGTTCTCGGAGCAGTATCCTGTTACCGACTGCTATCTGAACATCAGCGAGTGGAACACGGAGACAGATCCGCTGAGCGCCATGATCTATACCACGCAGAAGCTGAAGGGTCCGTTTGCCATCCTCAGCTACATCTCGAACGGCAATGGCGGCACAGCACCCCGTGTGGTCTTCGAGACCGGCAACGACATTGAGGGTGATGCCACCAAGACGACGTGGACCCAGGTGGGCGACACCTGTGACCTGAACCAGCAGGCCATGCGCCTCTACCGTAAGTTTATCCGCATCTACAGCGGCACCGACGAGGTGTACATCCGCACCCGCATCGCCTCTGGCGGCTCAAAGGCTGGTTTCTACGACATCTATGTGCTGGGCATCGACCCGTCATACTTGACAGGCATTCACGATGTGACGCCTCACGCCTCACGTCTCACGCCTCACGATGATGCCGCCATCTACAGCCTCAGCGGCACACAGCAGCAGACGCTGCGCCGCGGCCTGAACATCGTGGTCGGCAGCGACGGTAGCGTCCGCAAGGTGCTGATGAAATAAAAAGCTTTAGAACGTCAGTTCGCTACCACGGTAGAACTGAATAAGGGCGACCTGATACATGAGCTCATAACGGGCCTGTATCAGGTCGCTTTCTGCTCGCAGGTAATTGTTTTTCGACTCGTTGAACTCGGTACTGTTAGCCTTACCGTTCTCATACTTGGCCTGCACCTGTTCGAAGGCAGTCAGCGCACTCTGTCTGGCCTGCTCAGAGCTGGTGCATTTGGCTTCAGCAGCCACCGTGTTATAATAAACTTGCTGAATCTCTTTATAGAGTGTCTTCTTCGTATTGTCGAGTGCCAGCAGCTGATTGTCGCGGTCTATACGTGCGGAATGGATGCTGTTACGCGTCTGGTAACGGTTAAAGATTGGGATGTTCAGGTTCAGGCCTATATACTGGCTGAAATTGTTCTTGATCTGCTTACTGAAACCGTCGGACGGAAAACCACTCGTCGTATAGTAGTTGGAACCCAGGCCGCCACTGAGACTGAGCGTGGGGTAGTTGCCGGCCTTGGCAATATCAATGCTACGCTCAGAGGCGGACACTGCCAGCTGGGCCGAACGCACCTCGGGCTTCACGGTGAGGGCATCGGCATAGATGGCATCAGGCGAGACGCCGGACAGCCCGGCCTGCACAGATAATCCGGACAAATCAGGGCGGACGACAGCAAAACCATCGGGCGTGGGTAACTCGAGCAACTGCGTCAAGGTGAGGATTGCCAACTGCAGGTTGTTGTCGGCCTGTGTAGCTGTCAGCCGGCTCTGTGCCAGGGTAGCCTGTTGCTGCGACAGTTCGACGCCACTGGCCTTACCGTTGCTGACAAGCGCCTGAAGACGATTCACCTGCAGCGAGTCGATGTCTATCTGCCGATGAGCCACCTCGGCTATCTCCTGGTTGAAAAGAATCTGGACGTAGGCCTGAGCCACCTGCATGCAGATATCGTTCTTGGCCTTCTCAAGGTCTGCTACCGCTGCCTCGAGATTCAGCTGATTTAGTTTGATCTGATTGGGAATCTGGAAACCAGTGAACAGCGGCACGCTGGTGCCAAGCGAAAACGAGGTGGACGACGTGTTAGTGTTCGAGTAGGTGTTCTCAGCCGTCAGACCACGACCGAATGAAAAGTTTTGTCCAGCAGAGGCGTTGAGATCAGGCAAGCGTGAGTTCTTGGCCGTCGAGAGCTGCAGCTCACGCTGGCGCTGTAGGTTCTCGCGCTGCTTGATATTGATGTTATGGCTCACGGCATAGTCGCAGCACTCCTGGAGCGACCACTGTTTCTGAGCACTGAGACTTATCGGGCTCATGAAGCATATAAGACTTATGAGACCTATAGGACCTATGAGACCTATGAGGCTAATGAAATGGTTTCTTTTCATGGCTTACTTGTCTTTATCGTCGTCAGCAATAATCTGCGGGCCGCGCACCTTGTCCTTCAGTGTGAGCCCTTTCTTAATCTCAATATTCACACCATCAGAGAGACCCGTTGTGACCTGTGTCCGCTGGTAGTCTTTCTGCTTGTCGTTGCCCTTGACAATATATACGAATGTCGTGTCGCCGCTGAACTCAATGGCACTCTCGGGCACGGTGACCACGCTGTCGGCATGAGCCAGCACAATCTCGGCATTGGCACTATAGCCGCTGCGGAGAGCAGCAGCAGTAGAGGACAGCTTAACAGCGGCTTTGATCTCGAACTGGTTAGCACCATTCGACTCAGTAGCCTTCGGAGAGATGTATTCCAAGGCGGCATCGAACTGCAAGTCCTGCAGGGCACCAATGGTAATCTTCATCGGCACTCCGATAGCGAGCTGCCCCACTTCGGTCTCATCGATGTTACCACGGAAGATGAGGTCGTTCATGTTGGCCACGGTAGCGATGGTGGTACCATCGTTGAAGGTGTTACTGTTGATGACCGAGTTACCGACCTTGACAGGAATGTCGAGGATAACACCGCTGATAGTGGAGCGGATGAGCGTCGACGAGGCCTTGGCATTGGACTTCGACACACCCTCGCGCACAACCTGCAGCGCATCCTCGGCCGCCGACTTCTCTTCCCTGGCCTGACGTAGCTGCTGGCGCACCTTGTCGAACTCATCGTCGGAGACGAGCTGCTGGTTATGCAGGTTCTCCTCACGCTGGAAGTCCACCTGCGCCTGTTTCAGGTTCATTTCTGCCAGACGGACACGGCTCTCGGCACTCGAGAGCTGGCCCATATCGGGGATGACCTTAACCTTGGCAATCACCTCGCCCGCAGTAACATACTGTCCGGGCTCCTTCAGCAGTTCCGTGATGATACCAGAAATCTGTGGTTTGACATTCACCTCGTTGCGAGGTTCAATCTTACCGGTGATAATAGTGGTCTTCCTGATGGTCTCCGTCTTCGGCGTGAACTCACTGTAGACCGTCTCTTTAGGCAGGCTCTTCTGCCAAAGGAACACGAATGTTCCTATGAAAACCAGTGCGATAATCGCAGCAATAATGAGCTTGATGTACTTTTTCATATCGTTGTTGTTTTTATTGTTTTCTTTTTATGGGTCCCATGGGACCTATGAGACTTATAGGAC
>CAZLPO010000080.1:0-3754 GCA_964561385.1 uncultured Prevotella sp. | reverse complement strand
TATGAGACTTATAGGACCTATGGTTATTCATCGCGCATGGCATCGACCGGCTTGATGCTCATAGCCCTGCCAGCGGGAGCCAGACCGGCCAGCACCCCCATGGCAGCAATGGCAAGGGCGGCAATGATGGCTGTCCAGAAGCCCACCTGGAAATGGGCGGCGAGGATGCCATCCTCAGTATTGGCAAGCTCCAGCATCTGCAGGATGAGCACGCCAAAGAGGATGCCGCTCATACCAGCCACAAGCGTAAGGACGATGCTCTCGGAGATGATCTGCCCGAGTATCATTTTCGGTGTGGCCCCTATGGCACGGCGGATACCTATCTCTGTCGTACGCTCGCGGACGGTCACCATCATAATGTTCGACACGCCGATGGCACCAGCGAAGAGGGTGCCGAGTCCGACAAGCCATATAAGGAAGTTGACACCACGGAACAAATTGTCGAGCAGTTGAAAGAGCACCTCGGTATTGAAAACCATAGCACCCTGCTCGTCAGTGGGATCAATGGTATGAGCACGGGCGATGGTCTCGCGGATGCGGTCGGTGATACTCGACATGACAACACCCTTACGTCCCGTGACAGCTATCATATCTACAGCATTGCCGCGGTTGTAGGCCTGCTGCATGAAGGTCAACGGCAGAACAACGTTCGTGCCTCTCTCACCTCCGAAAGAGATGCCCTCGCTCATATTGTAGTCCACGCCAACTATCTGGTAGTAGATATTATCGATGCGAATACGCTTACCACAGGGGTCGCCGCCGCCAGGAAAGAGTTCCTTGTAAGTCTTCTTTTGGATGACGCACACCTTACGATGGTCGCGGATGTCTGCTTCGTCGATATAGCGGCCATATAACAGTTTCGGCTCAATGACTCGCTGATAATCGGGCATGGCACCGTTGACGCCGACTGAGGCTTTGCGGTCGCCGAAGTAGGCGGTTCCGCCATTGCTGAAGAGGACAGGCGTAGCCACATCAAGTTCGGGCACAGCGCGACGAATGCGTTCGACATCCTTGTACTCCATGTGCCAGTAGCGTCCTTTGCGGAAGCCCTTGTAGGCCTTGCTCGTAGGCTGCGCCCACACCATCGCGGAGTTCGTGGCAAATCCTGCGAAATTCTGCTGAAGCAGTTCCTTTAGCCCATTGCCACCTCCCATGAGTGCCACGAGCATGAAGACACCCCAGAAGACGCCGAAGCCTGTCAGGAAGCTGCGACTCTTGTTCCTCGTCAGGGTGTCGAGGACTTCGCGGTAACTGTCTATATCTATTCTCATATTCTACTTTGTTTTCTGTAGCTATTACTAATCGGCACGTAGTGCCTCGATGGGCAGTATTCTGCTGGCCTTGAAGGCAGGAATGAGTCCGGCTATGGTACCCGCAATGATCATTACCAGCGTGGCCTCCACACAGACATCGAGACCAACAGTTGGATTAAGGAACATGGTGGCCTTGAACAGGCCCGTGTCGATGGTCTCATGACCGATTGTCGCATCCATATACTCATTGGCTGCCACGCCAAGCACCATACCGATGTAGCCGAAGAAGGTAGTGATAATGACACTCTCGACGATGATGAGCTTCAGGATGTTCCACGGTTTGGCACCAATGGCCTTGCGAATGCCGAACTCATGGGTGCGCTCCTTGACGGTGATGAGCATGATGTTGGACACGCCGACAATACCACTGAGCAGCGTGAAGAGACCAACAATCCAAAGGGCTGTGCGGATGATACCGATACCCTTTTCCATCTGTAGGTTCTGCGTGAAGCGGTTCCACAACCACACGGCATCCTCGTCCTCGGGATGAGCCAGATGCTCAGCATTCAGACGATGGCGGTAGTCTTTCTCGAAGTCCTCATTAGCTTTCTCTGTCGGTAGACCGTGGAAGGTGAACTCGATGCGACCAGCATCATCGGTATTGGCCCCGAAGATGCGTTTGATAGCCGTGTACGACGAGAAGGCATCGCCACGTCCGTTCTCCTGTTCCTTGTAGATGCCCACCACCTTAAAGGCAAGCGTCCCTACGTTTAAGAAATCACCTATGCGGCACTTCAGCTCCTTCGTCTGCTTATTGCTCAAGACCAGCACCTTGCGACTTTCCTTTACGTCAATCTCATTGATGAAACGGCCCTGTAACAGTTCTACCTTATTAATCTTTGTATGGTTAGGATAAACACCGAGGATGTTCGTCGAGATATACTGCTGTCCGAGGCTGATGGTAGCACTGGTATTAAACTGCGCTCCCACCTCATCGACATGTTTCGAGAACTCCTTTGCCGTAATCTCCATATCACGCTCATGCAACCGCACATCACGCCCCTCTTTCAATCCCTGGTAAGCCTTTGATGTCCATCCGCCATAGACCACCATCGAACTGCTGAGGAACCTGTCGCTCTGCTTCAAGTTGGCATTGATGAGTCCATTGCCTGCACCGAGCAGCACAATCAACATGAAGATGCCCCATGCCACAGCGAAGCCCGTCAGCGTTGTGCGCAGTTTGTTGCGGCGCGCCGTCTGCCATATCTCATTCAATAATTCCATAATTCTTCTCGTTATAACGGTATAACGTTATTTCGATATAACACCGTCTTTTATTCTAATGACGCGGTTCGTCTGTTCGGCCACAGTCGGATCGTGGGTTACGATAATCTGAGTGATATGGTCATCGCGGTTCAGTTGTTTCAGCAGGTCCATCACCTCTACCGACGTCTTCGAATCGAGGGCACCCGTCGGTTCGTCAGCCAGAATAATCTTCGGATTCGTGATAAGGGCACGGGCAATAGCTACACGCTGGCGCTGACCGCCGGAAAGCTCATTGGGATAGTGTGTCGCCCAGTCCTTCAATCCCAACCGTTCCAAGTACTCCATGGCCAAGGCATGGCGCTTACGTCGGCTTACGCCTTGGTAGAATAATGGCAACTCAACGTTTTCCACGGCATTCTTGAACGAGATGAGATTGAACGACTGGAAGATAAAGCCAATCAGCTTATTGCGATACTCGGCCGCACGCGTCTCTGACAGATTCCAGATACGGATTCCGTTGAGCTCGTAGCTCCCCGAGTCATATTTATCGAGGATACCTAGGATGTTCAGCAGAGTCGATTTGCCTGAGCCCGAAGCCCCCATGATGCTGACAAACTCACCTTCCTGAATGTCGAGGTCGATGCCCTTCAGTACATGAAGCGGCTGTGCACCATAATAAGTTTTGTTGACGTTCTCTAAGTGTATCATTTAGTTGATTTTTTCTCATTAGACGCTACTACAATCATGATTGTTGCGCCTCGTACGCATCTTTAACATCTTCTAACGTGATGCCCAGTAATTGCATCTGTCGGAACAACTCGGGCAGCTGTTCTTTCATGAACAACCGCTTACGTTCCTTCAGTATCTGTTTCTTGGCACCAGGCGTGACGAAGTAGCCCAATCCACGCTTGTTATAGATAATGTTCGCGCGCGCCAACTCATCGTAGGCCTTGACGGCCGTATTGGTGTTCACCTCAAGGAGCACGGCATACTCCCGGACAGACGGGATACGGTCGTCATCCTTGTACACGCCAGATAGTATCTCGTCGCACAGACGGTCCGCCATCTGGATGTAAATCGCTTTATCGTTAGTAAAAATCATACGTTCAACCATTTATTGTTAATAACCTGCATACGCGTAAACAGCTTATATGATGCCCAGTAGTGGAACACAATGAGAGCACACAACGTCGTGTTAAGGATATAGAAGAAGGGGTGGAATGTCTGATTATAGG
>CAZLPO010000079.1:5839-11819 GCA_964561385.1 uncultured Prevotella sp. | reverse complement strand
ATGGCAGGCGTCATGTCGGGTGTCATGCATGCACCGCTGACGGGCATCTTCCTCATTGCCGAACTGACAGGCGGCTACAACCTGTTCCTGCCGCTGATGATCGTCTCGGTGTCCAGCTACCTCACCATCATCATCTTCGAGCCACACAGCATCTACGGCGCCCGACTAGCCAAAGAAGGACGACTGCTGACACACAATACGGACCACGCCGCCCTTACGCTGATGAACCTCGACTCTGTCATCGAGCGCGACTACATGGGCGTCAGCCCCGATATGGAACTGGGACAGATCGTCAGCAAGGTGAGCCGCAGCCAGTCAGCCGTACTGCCGGTCATCGACGCCACCGGCACCCTGCTTGGCGAGATTGACATCATGAGCATCCGCAAGGTGCTGTTCCGCATTGAACTCTACCACCACTTCCTGGCAAGCCAGCTCATGAAGGAGCCCGCCGCCTCGCTGCGCGACGATGCTCCCATGACCAGCGTCATGCGCACCTTCGAACGCACACATGCCGACTGGCTGCCTGTGGTCGATGCCGACAACCACCTGAAGGGTTACATCTCGCGCCAGCGGCTATACACGCTCTATCGCAAGATGGTGCACGACATGAGCGAAGACTAAACAATGATCGTAATAACGTTATAACGCAATACCGACATGACGAAGAACGAACTGAGAATCGTGTTTATGGGAACACCGGAGTTTGCCGTGGAGACGCTGCAGAAACTGGTGGAGAACAAGTATAACGTGGTGGCGGTGGTGACACAGCCCGACAAGCCCGTGGGACGCCACCAGACGGAGATGCAGCCCTCGCCAGTCAAGCAGTATGCCATTGAGCACGGACTGCCCGTGCTGCAGCCAGAGAAGATGAAGGACCCGGTGTTCGTGGAGCAGCTGCGTGCCTATCAAGCCAACCTCCAGGTGGTCGTTGCCTTCCGCATGCTGCCGGAGGTGGTGTGGGACATGCCTGAGTACGGCACCTTCAACGTCCATGCTGCCTTGCTGCCGCAATACCGTGGCGCGGCCCCCATCAACTGGGCCGTCATCAACGGCGAGACGGAGACGGGCGTCACCACCTTCTTCCTGGACCACAATATTGACACCGGACGCATCATCCTGAAAAAACCGTTCGCCATACCCGACGACGCCGATGTGGAATACGTCTACGACGGACTGATGCACCTCGGTGCACAGCTGTGTCTGGAGACGCTGGAGACTATCATCGCAGCCGACGGGCATCCTGCCTCTACGGCACAGGAGGAACAGGCTGGCGTCCTGAAGGCCGCTCCGAAGATTTTCAAGGAGACGTGCGAAGTCAACTGGCAGCAACCGGTGAAGAAAGTCTATGACTTCGTGCGCGGACTGTCACCCTACCCGGGCGCCTGGACCACCCTCGTCGCACCCGATGGCAAGGAGACGGTCCTGAAACTCTTCAAGACCACCAAGACCCTTCTGCCGGCAACCATGCCAGGACACATCAGCGCCGACAAGCGCCACCTCTACATCAGCTGTGAGGACCACCTGTTGCAGATTGACGCCCTACAGTTGGCGGGCAAGAAACGCATGGACGCGGCAGCCTTCCTGAACGGTATGAAAGAACTCGAAAAATATTTCGTCAAGTAATATAATAAAATGCAAAAGGTAGCGTTTAAATGATAAAACAACAAACGCTCAGCCTATGCAGATATTTACTCGCGAAGAGATGACACCGAGCGAAAAAACGCTCAAACGAATCAAAGAGATGGCTTACACTTACCGCGTCAAAAACGGACTGGCGTATTGCCTGAACTAATGGTTAACGTCAAAGGTAAAAAAGTAAAAAGGTAAAAAAGCAAAAGGGACAATGGCATTAGTTTCTCCTTCGCTGCTCGCAGCCGATTTCCTGCATCTGGACCGTGATATCCAGATGATTAACCGAAGTGAGGCCGACTGGCTTCATCTTGATGTGATGGACGGTGTCTTCGTACCCAACATTTCCTTCGGCTTTCCCGTGCTCGAGGCCGTAGCCTCGCTCTGCAAGAAACCGCTCGACGTGCACTTCATGATTGTGCACCCCGAACAGTATATCCGCCAGACAGCCAAGCTCGGTGCCATGATGATGAACGTACACGCCGAGGCCTGCACACACCTGCACCGCACCGTACAGGAGATTCACGACGCAGGCATGAAAGCCGGCGTGACACTCAACCCCGCCACACCCGTATCCATGCTCGAAGACATCATCGGCGACGTTGACATGGTGCTGCTGATGAGCGTCAACCCCGGCTTCGGCGGACAAAAGTTCATCGAGAACACCATCCAGAAAGCAAAGCGTCTGCGCCTACTCATCAACGAGCACGACAGCCACGCTCTCATCGAGGTAGATGGTGGTGTACAGGCCGAGACAGCCCCAAGGCTCGTTGCCGCAGGTGTCGACGTACTGGTAAGCGGCAGCTACGTCTTCAAGGCCGACAACCCCGAGGCGGTCATCAGCCAGTTAAGAGCCCTTTAGTCTACTCTAAAACAAGTTCAATGTGGTGTTCCTTAGCCATGCGCCGAAGGTTCATCAGGGCATAGCGCATACGCCCCAGAGACGTGTTGATGCTCACGCCCGTCAGCTCAGCAATCTCCTTGAACGACAGCTGCTGGTAGAAGCGCATATAGACGACCTCGCGCTGAGGCGGCGGCAGCAGGTTCATCATCTTCTTCACATCCAGCAGCACCTGCTCGTTCACCAGTTCCGTCTCGCGATAGGTGTCGAGCACCGAAGCACCCTTGAGGTTCGACAGATCGTTGTCCTCAGTGGGCTCCACAATGTGCTCGCCCTTCTGCTGGCGATACCAGTCCATAATGACGTTATGGGCTATGCGCGTCAGCCAGAACGTAAACTTGCCAGAATCGGTGTACTTGCCTTCCTGCAGCTTCATGATGACCTTGAAATACGTCTCCTGGAAAATGTCATCGGCAATGTCATGATCGCGCACAACGAACATGATATAAGTGAATAACTTGGTCTGAGTTCTTGACAATAACTCGTCAAAAGCCCGGTTGTTTCCTCCTACGTACAGCAATGCCAACGTTTCGTCGGTCATTCCTTTGAATTGCTCCATATTGTAATGTCTTTTTTATGAAGTAAAAGCTGTTCCGATAGGCAATAAATTGGGGTTTTAATGGGTTATTAACTATTGTTGACGCTGCAAAAGTAAGTAAAAAAAACAAAAACTCCAAACAAAATTGATAAAAATCTGCTTTCAGCGTGTCACTTTCCGCTTTTTTTTGTACCTTTGTCGGAAATAAAACTTAAAACAACAAGTTCGGAACACCATGATAAAACTTTTCGTACCTGGCCGTCTCTGTCTCTTCGGAGAACATACCGACTGGGCTGGTCACTACAGAACAATGAACGCCGACATAGCGCCCGGTGCCGCTATCGTCACAGGTATCGAGCAGGGCATCTATGCCGAGGTGGAGAAGTCGTCCATCTTCGAGATGCAGAGCTCAGCACCCGAGATTGACGGGCAGTGGCAGGACTTTGCCTGCCGCATGGACGAACAGGAACTGAAACGCATCGCCAAGTCAGGCTCTTTCTTCTGCTACTGTGCCGGCGTGGCCAGCTATATGCTGGAGTGGTACAAGGTGGGCGGTGTGCGGATCAAGATCACAGCAATGACGCTGCCCATCAAGAGCGGTCTCTCGTCAAGCGCTGCCATCTGTGTGCTCGTCGCGCGCGCGTTCAATTTATTATATAACCTGAACCTCAACACGCTGGGCGAGATGAACATCGCCTACGTGGGCGAGCTGCGCACCAGCAGCCGCTGCGGGCGCCTGGACCAGGCGTGCGCCTTTGGTGTCAAACCCAATCTGATGGTGTTCGACGGCGATGAGATTGAGGTGCAGTCGCTTAACGTGAAGAAACCGCTCTATTGGGTGTTCGCCGACCTTTGCGGCGAGAAGGACACCGTCCGCATCCTGCGTGACCTGAACCGCGCCTACCCCTTCGCCTCCAACGAGCAGGAAGAGCGCGAGCAGCAGGCACTGGGCGAGCTGAACCGCGCCATCATCGACCGTGCCATCAAGTATCTAGCCGAGGGCGAAGTAGAGAAGCTGGGAAAGCTGATGACCGAAGCCGAGGAGCTGTTCAACAGCCACGTCACACCGATGTGCCCCTCGGAACTGGAGGCCCCCAGACTGCATGCCGTACTGGCTGACCCGCAGATACAGCAGTGGGTATATGGTGGCAAGGGCGTCGGTTCTCACGGTGACGGCTCCGTACAGTTTCTCGCACGTGACCCGGACTGTCAACAACTGCTGCTTGACTACCTGAACGCACAAGGCATGAAGGCCTATCCGCTGACCATCAAGCCCGTACACACCGTTCGCCGCGCCATCATCCCCGTTGCCGGCTTCGGAACACGCCTCTACCCGGCTACCCGTGGTCTCAAGAAAGACTTCTTCCCCATTCCCTGTCCCGACGGCATGGTGCGCCCCGTCATTCTCATTCTGCTTGAGGAACTGGTGCAGAGCGGCATCGAGGAGATCTGTCTGGTGCTGGGCGGCGAGGATGAACGTCGGCTATACGCAGACTTCTTCGAGCATCCGCTCAGCGAGGACCATCTCGGCAAGCTGTCAAAGGAGGCGCAGGAGTACGAAAACCGTATCCTCGACATCGGCAAGCGACTGCGCTATGTTTACCAGCACGAGAAACGCGGCTTCGGACACGCCGTCTATCAGGCAGCCGAATTTGCTCGCAACGAGCCCGTACTGCTGATGCTGGGCGACACGCTATATCGCTCATTGACCAACAAGCCGTGTGCCCTGCAACTCATCGAGGAGTACGAGCGCTACAACTGTCTCATCGTCGGTCTTTATCCCGTGGCACTGAGCGATGTCAGCCACTTTGGCATCATGAACGGCGTTTGGGAGGACAAGGACGAGCGCATACTCAACGTGTCGACCGTCCGCGAAAAGCCAACCTCCAACTATGCCGAGGAGTTTCTTGGCGTGCGCAACAGCATGGGCGGACGCGAATACTGCTCGGTGTTCGGACAGTACATCCTCACACCTGAGGTGTTCCAGCAGCTGGGCGACGACATCAAGCAGGCCGATGCCGAGGGCAGCAACCGCGAAATTGAGCTCACATCAGCCCTCGAGGCCGTCCGCTCGCGCGTAGGGATGATGGGTGTACGGCTCTACAGTCAGCGCTTCGACATGGGCAACCCAGCCGCACTCGTCGACACCATCGCCAAATTCTCCCACCCATAAGACCTATAAGCCCCATAAGTCCCATAAGACCCATAAGTCCCAGAAAAAAATGTACATCGCCGTAGCAGGAAACATAGGCAGCGGAAAGTCCACGCTCACAAAGATGCTCGCCCGCCACTACCAGTGGGAGGCGCGCTTCGAGTCCGTTGACAACAACCCATACCTCGAAGACTACTACCGCGACATCAAGCGGTGGTCCTTCAACCTTGAAGTCTACTTCCTCAAGGAGCGATTCCGCGACCTCATTGCCATCCAGAAGGCCGACCACACTATCATACAGGACCGCACCATCTTCGAGGGCGTCTACGTCTTCATGCAGAACAACCGCGACATGGGGCATCTCAGCCAGCGCGACTACGAAACCTACATGGAACTGTTCCGACAGATGATGACCGTTGTACGGCTACCTGACCTCATGATCTATCTGCGCGCATCGGTGCCCCACCTCGTAGGCAATATCCAGAAGCGCGGACGCGAGTACGAACAGACCATTCAGCTCGAGTACCTCGAAAACCTGAATCGTCGCTACGACCGCTTCATCTCCGAGTATTACAAAGGTCGCGTCATGACCATCGACAAGGATGCGCTCGACTTCCAGCACCGCCCCAAGGACTTTGCACAGATTGTCGACCGCATTGACCGAACCCTCTTCGGACTCTTCCCAGAAGACCCATTAGTCCCATAAGACTCATAAGTCCCATAAGTCCCATAAGACTCATAAGACCCATAAGACCCATAA
>CAZLPO010000079.1:0-5739 GCA_964561385.1 uncultured Prevotella sp. | reverse complement strand
AGACTCATAAGTCCCATAAGTCCCATAAGACTCATAAGACCCATAAGACCCATAAAACTATGCACATAGCAGTAGCAGGAAACATTGGTAGTGGCAAGACCACACTCACCCGACTTCTCGCCCACCGTTACGGATGGACGCCTCGTTATGAACCCGTCGACAACAACCCCTATCTGGAGGACTTCTATGCCGACATGCCCCGCTGGTCCTTCAACCTGCAGGTCTACTTCCTCAACAAGCGCTTCAAGGAGGTTGTCGAGATTTCCAAGTCGCAGGACACCATCATACAGGACCGCACCATCTTCGAGGATGCACGCATCTTCGCACCCAACCTGCACGGTCAGGGTATGATGAGCGACCGCGACTTCCAGAACTATAGCGACCTCTTCGACCTCATGATTTCACTGGTACGCCTGCCCGACCTCATGATCTACATCCGCTCCAGCATCCCCACCCTCGTGGCACAGATTCAGAAGCGTGGACGCGAGTACGAGCAGACCATGCGCCTCGACTACCTACAGGGCTTGGAGCGCCGTTACGAGGAGTGGATCAAGTCATACGAGGGACCGCTCATCATCATCGACGGCGATAACTGCAAGTTCGGCGAGAGCCCCGAGGCCCTCAAGCAGGTCACCGATATGATTGATGCTAAGCTCTACGGACTCTTCCCCCTGGAATAGACATCCGCCATAAACCAACAGACACGATGACTAAATTAAGAATCCTACCATTAGCCTGTATCGCGATGATTACTGTCATCGCCGTTACTTCATGCCGTCACGGACAGGGAGGACTGACAGCTGGCTCAGACGCCGACTCCATCAACTGGGAGGACTAGGCAACGACACTCTGCAACCAGGCCGTCACCTACAGTAACCATTATCAGACAGACTCACTCGAGCTATTTGTCCCAGAAGCCATGAAGGTGTGTCTTGAACACAACAAGATGGGACAGTATTATTACATCTGGGGATTGCTAGCCGAGAAGTATATCTGGGACAACAACCTCGAAAAAGGACTTGACGTAGCAAAAGAAATACAGGATGATGCCGTCAGCCGCAACAACGCCATCGGACTCTTCAAGTCCTACAAATTGTTAGGCATCGCGTACGGTTGTAACAACAACTACGAAGAGGCCGTCAGATATCTGCGCAAAGCCATCAACACCTTTCCGAAAGGCGAAGGCATGACCGACCTCATGAACACCTACGCCTATCTGAACATGGCGCTCGAATGTACTGACCAGAAAGAAGTCATAGACACCGTCATGACCGAGTGGAAAGCCGTACTCGACCAGAAGCCGCCCGTGCAGGGTGACAAGGACTTCCTGGCTGTGGTAAGCTGGCACTTCCACTATCACATGACACTGGCAAAACACCTCTTAGAGAAGAAACAACTCAAGGCGGCAACAGCCGAACTCGACTCAGCCGAGTATTACAAGAAGATTGACAGCGACAGCCAAGAAGGTGCCGACCAGCTGACCATTTTCCCACGAGATACGCACGCCGCTCAACATCCTCTCAGGCTTCACACAGGTCATCACAACACCAGGCATGGAGATCGATGACAACACGAAAGCCGACATCAACCGTCAGATTACCGAGAATACGGACCGTATTACAGGACTGGTGAACAAGATGCTCGAACTAAGCGACGAGTTCGTCCAGCTT
Organism: uncultured Prevotella sp.; assembly: GCA_964561385.1. Classification (GTDB taxonomy): domain Bacteria; phylum Bacteroidota; class Bacteroidia; order Bacteroidales; family Bacteroidaceae; genus Prevotella. Next base: position 4,069 of record CAZLPO010000079.1, on the reverse strand, counting down.
GACGAGTACTACGACGGCACTGGCATTGGACTCACCGTTGCCCGCTCGCCCGCCCGCCGTCTGGGCGGCGACATCGTGCTCGACACTACCTACACCGATGGTGCCCGTTTCGTCATGACACTGCCTCTATAGAAGTAAAAAACGTCATCAGCAAAAGTAAAACAACTTGTTTTACCTTCGTAGGAATGCTCTTAACGACCGTTAGAAATGTTTCCTATGAGAGTAAAACAAGTTGTTTTACTGTAAGAGTGTACTTGGATAACAAATAGTAAAGACCAACTAATCCGACAACGACACTATGCCTTAGCCTTGCGGCACGCCGCGCATGGTGAGTGAGATGCGGCCACGGCGGTGGTCAACCTCACGGACGCGGACGCGCACATGCTGGTGCAGGCGGACAACCTGGTTGGGGTCCTTCACGTACTTGTCGGCCAGCTGTGAGACGTGGACGAGACCATCCTGATGGACCCCAATATCGACGAAGGCGCCAAAGGCGGTGATATTCGTCACAATACCAGGCAGTTCCATGCCCTCGACGAGGTCGTCGACGGACTCGATGCCATCGGCAAAGCGGAACTCCTCAATCTGCTCACGCGGATCGCGACCGGGTTTCTCCAGCTCACGCATGATATCAGTCAAAGTTGGCATACCTACCTCCTTGGTGACATAGCGGTTGAGGTCGATGGCCTGGCGTTTCTCCTTATTATTAATAAGGTCGGCGACGGTGCACTGCTGCTCGCGCGCCATCTGCTCGACTATCGGGTAGCTCTCAGGGTGGACAGCGGAGTTGTCAAGGGGGTTCTTGGCACCAGGAATGCGCAGGAAACCGGCACACTGCTCAAAGGCTGCGGGACCCAGTCGCGGCACCTTCTTCAGTTGGGCACGCGAGGCAAAGGCACCGTTCTCGCGACGATAGTCCACGATGTTCTTGGCCAGTGCCGGTCCCAGTCCGCTAACGTACTGCAGCAGGTGCTGTGAGGCGGTGTTCAGGTTGACGCCGACCGAGTTGACACAGCTCATCACCGTCTGATCGAGCTGCTGCTTCAGCTTCGTCTGGTCGACATCGTGCTGGTACTGCCCCACCCCAATGCTCTTGGGGTCTATCTTGACAAGCTCGGCCAGCGGGTCCATGAGGCGGCGGCCGATAGAGACAGCGCCACGCACGGTGACATCCTCGTCAGGAAATTCTTCGCGCGCCACCTTCGAAGCGGAATAGACGGAGGCGCCATCCTCGCTGACGACAAAAAGCCTCACCCCCTGCCCCTCTCCAACTGACGAGGGGAGATCTTTGAGAGTATCTTCAACGAAGGCGCGGGTCTCGCGGCTGGCCGTACCGTTGCCGATGGCGATGGCCTCGATGTGATAATCGGCTATCATCTGCTGCATGTGGACGGTGGCCTGCATGCGGTGGTTCACAGGCGGATGAGGGAAGATGGCCTCGTGATGCAGCAGGTTGCCCTGAGCGTCGAGACAGACCACCTTGCAGCCAGTGCGGAAGCCCGGGTCGATGCCCATGACGCGCTTCTGCCCGAGCGGTGCCGACAACAGCAGCTGACGCAGGTTCTCTGCGAAGACACGGATAGCCTCATCGTCGGCCTGCTCCTTGCTGAGGTTGCTGAACTCGGTCTCTATCGAGGGTTTCAGCAAGCGTTTGTAGCCATCCTCAATGGCCACGGCCACTAATCGCCAACAAGCATTCTCGTATCTCGCACCTCGCACCTCGTACCCACGAATCAACCGCTCCACACATTCCTCGTCACTGACCGGGTCAATGCTCAGTCGCAGGATGCCCTCGGCCTCGCCGCGGCGCATAGCCAGCAGGCGGTGGCTGGAGCAACGGCGCAACGGTTCGTGCCAGTCGAAATAGTCGCGGTACTTCTGCGCCTCGTCCGTGTCCTGTTTGGCCTTCACCACCTTCGACGTGATGACGGCGGTGCGACGGAAGGCGCCACGCACCTGCTGACGCGAACGCTCGTCCTCGCTGACCATCTCAGCAATGATGTCCTGGGCCCCCTTCAGCGCGTCTTCGATGCTCAGTTGAGATTTGAGCGAAGAGAGCAGACGCTGGGCGGCGGCCTTGGGGTCACGCTCACGCTGCTGCAAGAGAATCATGGCCAGCGGCTCCAACCCCTGCTCACGGGCCACCTGGGCACGCGTGCGACGCTTAGGACGGAAAGGCAGGTAGATGTCCTCGAGCTCAGTGGCCTCCCATGTCTGGTCGATGCGCTGCTGCAGCTCGGGCGTCAGCTTTTCCTGTTCAGCAATGGTTTTCAGGATGGTTTCCTTGCGCTTTGCCAACTCGCGGAGCTTGTCGAACTGCTCGCTGATGGCAGCAATCTTCACTTCGTCCAGCCCACCCGTACGCTCCTTACGGTAACGTGCGATGAACGGGATGGTACACCCTTCTTCGAGCAGTGCCAGCGTGCCTGCAACGCTGTTCTCGGCTATCTGCAGGCGCTGTGCTATCAGTTTTGCAAATACTTTCAGTTCCATAGTGACGGCAAAGATACAAACTTTTCCGCAGACGTTGCGCTTTTTTACCATTTTTCTTTTGCACTTTGCTTACTTATTAGTACCTTTGCAACCTAATTGGAAACAATGCGACTTTAACTTCAAACATATATTGTAGATATGGAAATCAAAATTACGTTTCCCGACGGATCTGTTCGCTCGTATGAGCAGGGCGTGACGGGATTTCAGATTGCCGAGAGCATCTCGCCGGCTCTGGCACGCAGCGTTGTGAGTTGCGGAGTGAACGGTGAGACCGTAGAGCTGAACCGTCCCATCATGGAGGATGCCACGATTGCCCTCTATAAGTTCGATGACGACGAGGGTAAGCATACCTTCTGGCACACAAGCGCCCACCTGCTGGCCGAGGCTCTGCAGGAGTTGTATCCTGGTGTGCAGTTCGGATTCGGTCCGGCTGTGGAGAACGGATTCTTCTACGACGTGCTGCTGCCCGACGGACAGATGATCAAGGAGAGCGACTTCCCCACCATCGAAGCAAAGATGAAGGAGCTGGCTGGCAAGAAGGAGCCCGTCGTGCGCAAGGAGGTGGCCAAGGCCGATGCCTTGAAGGCATTTGCTGCCAACGGTCAGACGTACAAGTGCGAGCATATTGACCAGGACCTCGAAGACGGTTCCATCACCACTTATACACAGGGTAACTTCACCGACCTCTGCCGTGGTCCGCACCTTGTTGACACGGGCGAGATCAAGGCCGTGAAGCTGACCTCAGTTGCCGGTGCCTTCTGGCGCGGCGACGCCAACCGCGAGCAGATGCAGCGTCTGTACGGCATCTCGTTCCCCAAGAAGAAGATGCTCGACGAGTACCTCGTCATGCTGGAGGAGGCCAAGAAGCGCGACCACCGCAAGATTGGCAAGGAGATGGAGCTCTTCATGTTCTCAGAGAAGGTCGGCAAGGGTCTGCCCATCTGGCTGCCGAAGGGCACCGACCTGCGTCTGCGTCTGCAGGACCACCTGCGCAAGGTACAGCGCCGCTACGGCTATCAGGAGGTCATCACCCCGCACATCGGCGGCAAGAGCCTCTACGTGACCTCGGGTCACTACGCCCACTACGGCAAGGACTCGTTCCGTCCCATCACCACTCCGGAGGAGGGCGAGGAGTATATGCTGAAACCCATGAACTGTCCGCACCACTGTGAGATCTTTGCTAATAAGCCCCGTTCGTATAAGGACCTGCCGCTGCGCATCGCAGAGTTCGGCACCGTCTATCGCTATGAGCAGAGCGGTGAGCTGCACGGACTGACGCGTGTACGCTCCTTTACTCAGGACGATGCCCACCTATTCTGCCGGCCCGACCAGGTGAAGCAGGAGTTCCTGAACGTGATGGACATCATCGGTGTGGTGCTGACCGCCTTCGGCTTCAACTTCGAGGCACAGATCTCGCTGCGCGACCCCAACGACCACGACAAGTACGTGGGTACCGACGAGGACTGGGCACTGGCCGAGAAGGCTATCCAGGAGGCTTGTCAGGAGAAGGGTCTGCACGCTAAGGTGGAATACGGCGAGGCTGCCTTCTACGGTCCGAAGCTCGACTTCATGATCA
>CAZLPO010000078.1:0-11938 GCA_964561385.1 uncultured Prevotella sp. | reverse complement strand
GTACGCTCTTTAAGCTGACCCACCTGCCGGGTGCCAACTTCATGCTGTTCCTCGGTATGGGTACCGAGGTGATCGTGTTCTTCATCGCAGCCTTCGACCGTCCGTTCGACAAGACGGCCGACGGTATGGAGCTGCCTACGCATGTCGGCGAGGAAGTTGTGATAGCTGGCGGCATTCCCGGCAGTACGGGCGTTCAGCCCATTCCCGAAGGTGAGCCCATTCCTGAAGGTCAGGAAGGATCGGCTTATCATGGTTCGGCTGTTATCGGCGGCGGTGGTCCTGCCATCATCGGTGGTGGTGGCGGCGGTACTGTCATTATTGGTGGCGGTGGCGGCAGCGGTCAGGCTGCAGCTCTGAACGAGGGTGCCGGACAGGCCGCCGTAGATACCGAGGCTATTGCAGCCGTGTCGTCATCGGTGACCACGATGGCCGGTGGTGCCGTTGTGCCGTCTGTGCCTGTCAATCCGGAGCTGGAGGAGGCCACGAGCAACTATGTGGACGAGCTGAAGAACTTGACCGAGATGCTGCATAAGGTGGCTGAGCAGAGCGAGCGTCTGTCGCGCGATTCTGAGGAAATGGAGAACCTGAATCGCACGCTTACGGGTATTTGTAAGATCTATGAGATGCAGCTCAAAGGTGCCTCACAGCAGATTGGTACCATCGACGAGATTAATGAGCAGACGAAGCGCATGGCCGACCAGATAGCGGAACTGAACCAGATTTACGCCCGCATGATTGAGGCCATGACCGTGAATATGCCGAAGGCTCCCCTGGCACAATAATAAACCATAGGACCTATAGGTCTTATAGGACCCATAGGACTCATAAGACTCATAAGACCCATAAAATATGGCTATTAAGAAAAGACCCATATCGCCTCGCCAGAAGATGATCAACCTGATGTACGTCGTGTTGATGGCTATGCTGGCGCTGAACGTCTCGAACGAGGTGCTCAACGGCTTCTCCATCGTGGAAGAGAGCCTGAACCGCACCACGTCGAACGCCGTGAAGGAGATACAGGGTATATACGACGACTTTGAGGAACAGATGAAGGCCAACCCTCAGAAGGTGAAGGTGTGGTTCGACAAGGCCCAGCAGGTGAAGCTGGCCAGCGACTCGCTCTACAATTTGGCTGCCGAGCTGAAGCTGGCAATTGCCCGCGAGGCCGACGGCAAGGACGGTAACCCTCTGCATCTGAAGAACAAAGAAGACCTGGAGGCTGCCAACCAGGTGATGCTGGCTCCCGGCCGTGGTCGCGGTGCCGCTCTGAAGCAGGCCATCGACCGTTATCGTCAGGGCATCTTAACTTTCGTTACCGACTCTGCTCAGAAGAAGATTATTGCCAGCGACCTGACGACCGATGTGCCGTCGACGGGCCTGGGCAAGAACTGGCAGGAGTATATGTTCGAGTCGATGCCGGCCGCTGCTGCCGTCACGTTGCTGTCGAAGCTGCAGAGTGACGTGCGTGGTGCCGAGCGCGAGGTGCTGCACACGCTGGTGCAGAACATCGACGTGAAGGATATTCGTGTCAATGCCCTCGAGGCGTTTGTCATTCCCAACTCGCAGACCATCGTCCGCGGCGACCGCTTCTCGGCCCACATCGTGATGGCGGCCGTTGATACCACCCAGGTGCCCGACATCTACATCGGCAACCAGAAGGTGACGCTGCGCGACAATGTCTATGAGCGTATCTGTGGTGCGACGGGCGACTTCACGTTGGTGGGACATATCGAGACGGTGAACGGCAATGGCGACAAGATTCGCCGCGACTTCTCGCAGAAGTACACCGTTGTCGATCCCAGCGCCACGGTCTCTGCTGACCTGATGAACGTGCTTTATGCCGGCTATAACAACCCGCTGAGCGTTAGCGTTCCGGGCGTGCCCCTGAATAAGATCTCGGCCTCGATGAGTGGCGGTACGCTGCAGCCTGTCGGTCCCGGCAAGTACATTGCCCGTCCGGCAGCTGTGGGACAGAACGTGACCATCACCGTGACGTCCACCAATACCGGTCGTGCACAGCAGATGGGACAGTTCACCTTCCGTGTGCGTAAACTGCCCGATCCCACGCCGTTCATCGATGTCAAGGACGAGCAGGGCGTGCCCTCGCGCTTCAAGGGTGGCGGCATGACGAAGTCGGCCATCCTGGCAGCCGACGGCATCGGAGCAGCCATCGACGACGGCATCCTGGACATTGCTTTCAAGGTGGTGTCGTTCGAGACTGTGTTCTTCGACAACATGGGTAATGCGCAGCCGATGGTGAGCGAGGGTGCCCACTTTTCAGCCCGTCAGAAGGACATCTTCCGCAAGCTGGCGCGCAACCGCCGCTTCTATATCTCGCGTGTGACGGCCGTCGGTCCCGACGGCATCCAGCGCAAGCTGCAGACGTCGATGGAAATTATCGTGAAGTAAAAAGAATGATATAATGGAAAGAATGAGAATGAATCATCATGGAATAATGAACAGCCACCGGATGGTGCTCATGGCACTCTTTGCGATTTGCTGTTCACTCTTCACCAGCGTAGTGCAGGCTCAGCCTAAGCGAAGCCGTGTACAGCCCGCACAGCCCGTGCAGCAGGCGCAGCAGTCGAAGAAGCAGGGCACGTCGTCGTCGATGACGCGCCGTATGCAGATCAGCTATCCCGTGGCACTCGAGATTCCCGAGGATGTCGTCTGGCGCCGTGACATCTACCGCGAGCTCGACCTGAACGATGATGCCAATGCCGGCCTCTATTACCCCGTGCAGCCCCAAGGCAAAGAGATGAACCTCTTTACCTATATCTTTAAGCTGGCACAGAACGGCTATATTCCGCTTTACGAGTACTCGGTGGCCAACGACGGCAACGACGTGTTTACTGAGCAAACCAAGGTGCCGCTGAAGACCATTCTGAGCGACTACCACATTTTCTACGAGGAGCAGGAGGGCAAGCTGAAGGTTGACAACAGCGACATCCCCTCGCAGGAGGTCATGCGCTACTTCCTGAAGGAGAGTGCCTACTACGACCAGGCTAACTCGTCGTTCCACATCAAGGTGCAGGCGTTGTGTCCTGTGATGATGCGCGAGGACGACTTCGGCGGCAGCGCTGCCAAGTACCCGCTGTTCTGGGTGAAGTATAGCGACTTGGAGCCGTTCCTGAGCCGCCAGACTATCATGACCAGTAATGTCAACAACGCCGCCGTCATGTCGATGGACGACTTCTTCACACTGAACAAGTACAAGGGCACCATCTACAAGACCAATAACATGCTTGGTAAGACGCTGGCACAGATTGCTGACGGCGACACCACGAAGCTCTCGGCCGAGCAGCGCCGCATAGAGGCTGAACTCGAGGCCTTCCGCAACAACATCTTCGGCGACAAGGCCAAGCGCGACTCGCTCGACAGCATTGCCGATGCCCATCCGCAGAACGTGAAGGCGGTGGCCAAGGCCAAGAAGGCGCATGCCGAGAAGGTGCCTAAGGCCAAGAAGGAGAAGGCCTCGCGCGGTAGCTCATCGGCAGCTACGCCGTCATCGCCGGCTGCCCGCGTCACGGTGCGCAGACAGAGACATTAGCGGACTTCGTCCGAAATGATATGCGGCACTTCGTGCCTAAATGATAAATGATAAAGGATAAAGGATTATTGCCCGCTATTCGTGTCGGCCGCCCATGGCTGCTGATAGGTTTATCATTTATCATTTATCATTTATCATTTAACCCCGCAGGGGCGCAGAACGTGCACTTTGGTGTGAAGGGCGGCGTTGAACTGACCCACATGGAGTTTAGTGGCGATGCCCTGCGCAAGTCCAACCGTACCGGTTTTTATATTGGTCCGCAACTGAAGTTTCAGTTGCCGGTCGTCGGCTTGGGCATTGACGGCTCGCTGCTCTACAGCCAGCGTGAGCTGAAGGTCGAGGGCGAGTCCATCCGCCAGCAGAGTCTGCTCTTGCCGGTCCACGCCCGTTATGGTGTCGGCATCGGCGACGAGCTCGGCGTCTTTCTTTGTGCCGGTCCTCAGTTCAGCTTTAACGTTGGCCACGATGTGTTCTATTGGATTGACGAGGAGTTTGGCAATAACCAGTTCAGTCTGCAGAACACCACGCTGAGCATGAACTTCGGTGGCGGACTGATGTTTGCTGGCCACCTCGAGGCTTCTGTCTTCTATAATGTGCCGCTGGGCAAGACGGCCGACTTCACCTGGGACAAGCTGGGCTCTGAACTTTACCACCATGAGTGGAGCCGCGCCAAGTCCAACACCAACGCCTGGCACATCTCCTTGACCTATTTCTTCTGACCTGTGTACGCCGACGTCATCCTCCCTTTGCCACTCGATGGCTTGTTCACCTATTCCGTTCCGCCGAAGCTGGAGCCGCAGGTGAGAACTGGCGTGCGTGTGCTCGTCCCCTTCGGACGCAGCAAGACCTATGTCGGCATCGTCGCACAAACCTCGCCTGACATTCCGGAAACCTCGCCTCACGCCTCACGTCTCACACCTCACGATTACAAGGACCTCCTCCAGGTACTCGACGCAGAGCCCATTCTGCTGTCCTCGCAACTGAAACTGTGGGAGTGGATTGCCGACTACTATATGTCGCCCATTGGCGAGGTCTATAAGGCTGCCCTGCCTGCCGGACTAAAGGCCGAGGACGGCTATCGTCCTAAGACAGACACCTTCATCCGTCTTACCCCGCCGTTCCGTAATGAGCAGGCCCTGCACCTCGCCCTTGACATGCTGAAACGGGCGCCCAAGCAGCAGCAATGCTTCATTGACTTCCTGTATTTGGCGGGAATTGATCGGGGGTACGAGGGTACGGGGGTACGGGGATACGAGAATAGTTCGGGAATCACTCGCGACGAACTCCTAAACGTCAGTCACGCCAACCTGGAGACGGTGAGCGCGCTGGTGAAACGCGGTTTACTGGAGACCTACGAGGTAGAGGTGGGAAGGCTGAACCACGGCGGCGAACCCCATCCCGAGCTTGTCAAGAAGTTGAGTGCGGCCCAGGAGACGGCCTACAACGAGATACTGCTGTCGATGATGCGGAAGCCCGTGACGCTGCTGCATGGTGTCACCTCCAGCGGCAAGACCGAGATATACATACACCTCATACAGCGTGAGATTGACGCGGGCCGCCAGGTGCTCTACCTCCTGCCCGAGATAGCGCTGACCGTGCAGATGATGGACCGTCTGCGCCGCGTCTTTGGTAACCGCCTCGGCATCTACCACTCAAAATACAGCGATGCTGAGCGTGTGGAGATATGGCAGAAGCAGCTCAGCAAGGCTCCCTACGACATCATCCTCGGCGCTCGCTCTGCCGTGTTCCTGCCCTTCCAGCGTCTCGGGCTCGTCATCGTCGATGAGGAGCACGAGACCAGCTACAAGCAACAGGACCCCGCTCCCCGCTATCATGCACGTTCTGCCGCAATAATGATGGCAAATTTTTTACAAATCTCGTCTCACGCCTCACATCTCACGCCTCACGTTCTCCTCGGCACCGCCACCCCCTCGATGGAGAGCTACCACAACGCCAGCACGGGCAAGTACGGCTTGGTCGTGCTGAAGCAGCGCCATCAGGGCGTCGAGTTGCCCGAGGTCGAGATTGTCGATATTCAGGACCTGCAGCACCGCAAGCTGATGCACGGCCCCTTCTCGCCCTTGCTGCTGACCCGCGTGCGCGAGGCGCTGGAACGTGGTGAACAGGCCATTCTCTTCCAGAATCGGCGCGGCTTTGCACCCATGATTGAGTGCCGCCAATGCGGATGGGTGCCACGCTGCCAGCAATGTGACGTGTCGCTGACTCTCCACCGCTCCATGAACCAGCTGACGTGTCACTACTGCGGCTATACCTACAAGGTGCCCACCACGTGTCCCTGCTGCGGCAGCAGCGAACTGCACACGCGCGGCTACGGCACCGAGAAGATAGAGACTGAGATTCGTGACATCTTCCCCGAGGCGCGCGTCAGTCGCATGGACCTTGACACCACCCGCTCGCGCAATGCCTACGAGCGCATCATCAGCGACTTTGGGGCCGGACGCACCAACCTGCTCATCGGCACACAGATGATCTCTAAGGGCCTGGACTTCGACCGCGTCAGCGTCGTCGGCATCCTCAATGCCGATGCCATGCTCAACCAGCCCGACTTCCGTGCCTATGAGCATGCCTTCATGATGATGTCGCAGGTCAGCGGACGTGCCGGCCGCCGCGGTAAGCGCGGACTGGTTGTCCTACAGACCCATCAGCCCCAGTTGCCCGTCATCCGCCAGGTTGTCACTAACGACTACGAGGCCCTTTACCGCGACCTCTGTGCCGAGCGTCGTGAGTTCCGCTATCCGCCTTTCTATCGCCTCGTCTATATCTATCTGAAGCATCGCAGTGAACCGCTCACCGAGACCGCCGCCCTTGAGTTGGGCAGCCGTCTGCGCCAGTGGTTCGGCACGCGTGTCCTCGGGCCCGACAAACCCGCCGTTGCCAAGGTCAAGACCCTGGCCATCCGTAAGCTCATGCTTAAGCTCGAGCCTGGGCTTAACATGGCCGATGTCCGCAAGTATCTCTCGCTTGCCCGCCAGCAACTGCTTCAGGACAAGCGCTACACCTCCCTCCAGGTCTACTTCGATGTAGACCCGCTGTAAATTAGAACTTGAAGTCCACGCCCACGCCGATGACGTTGTTGGTGCGGCTGAAGGTCTCTGCGCCGAGCTCGGAGGCCTTGGTGTAGTCGCTGTAGAGGGTGATGAAGTAGCCGGCGTTGAGGCGTATCTTCTCCGTAATGTTATAGGCACCGCCGAGACCAATGCTGTAGCTGTCGCAGGCAAACGAGGTGTCCTGCTGGTAGTCGTCGCTGAGGCCGTAGTCGGTGCGCTGTCCGCCGAGACTGAGGGTCAGACGGTCGTTGACGTCGTATTCGGCGCCGAGCAGGAACTCGTTGGTGCCCCCCTCGAGCGTCTTCTGGCGGTCACCGCTCATCTTGGCGTGCTTGTCGTCGAAGTAGTGGTACTCGGCTGTGGCGCGCAGCTTATCCGTGAACGCATAGCCTAGGGCCACAGAGAGCAGGGCGGGCATGTCGTAGCGTGTTTTGGCACCGTCCATGTAGGCTGCAATCTTAGAACCGAAGGCAGCGGCGGTCTGCTCGGGCGACATACCGGCAATCTCGGCCTTTAGTTCCTTGGTGTCGTTCTCGGTCTCAATCTTGGTGCGGAACTCGTAGCGGGTGGCGAGGGTCAGCGGTCCTTTATGGAAGTCGAGGCTGACGATGGGTGCGAAACCCCAGCCCGTCTGCGGACAGTCCAACTGTAGGTTGACCAGGCGCATGGTAGCAGCTAGGTCGGCCGTGACGTGTCCTTTGTAGTAGCCGTCGTAGTAGTTGGCGCGAAGGCCGACAGCAGCAGCGAGCCAGTCGGTGAGCCGATAGGTGAAGTTCAACTGTCCGCCGTAGATATACTGCTTGCCCTTCATTTCGGAGTCGATGGTGAAGCCGGTGACGGACTGACCGACGAGCATGGCGGCAATGGGCACGTTGAACATGGGCACGCCATTGTCGTACTTCACGAAGCCGCCACTGCCCACGATGCCGATCATAGTGGAAAGGGCCCAGCGATCCTGCTTGTAGCTGGCAAAGACGGCTGGCACGATGGGTGCCGAGGCTTTGCCCTCGTAGGTGGTGCCATTCAGTTCAATGTCGCGGTTCTGCCAGGGTTTCTGAAAGTCGATGGACATCTGGAATCCGTTGTAGCCCCACGCCAGTCCAGCGGGGTTGGAGTAGGCGGCATCGATGTCGGTCGAGGCACCGCGTGCCATCATGCGGTCAAAGGCGATGTGGTAGTTGGTGTTGGTCATCAGACCACCGGCCGTAGCGCTGGTTGCCAGCATGACGGCTGCTGCGAGGAAAAGCTTCTTTTTCATAATTTGGAGATTGAGATATTAGAAGTTGAGGTCACAGCCCACGCCCAGCACGCGGTTGGTGCGCGTGAAGTCGTCGGAGAAGCCCTCAGCGGGGTAGTTGTTACGCTTGTAGTGGTCGTAGCTGGTCTTGAAGTAGCCGGCCTTCAGCGTCACCTTGTCGTTGACCTTGTAGTTAGCACCGAAGCCGATGCTGTGGCTGTTGACCACGAACGACATATCGTTCATGTACTCGTCGGAGAGTCCGTAGCGTGTCAGTTGGACGCCGCCCGAGATGGTGAAGCGGTCGTTCAGGTCCCACTCCACACCTGCCAGGTACTCGTTGGAGTCGTGGTCGAGTAGATCCTGGGAGTTGTTGTACCACGAGGCCTCCTTGTCGAAGAAGTGGTGCCAGCCGAGGTTCAGACGCACATCGTCGGTGATGTTCCACATGGCACCCACGGCCAGTTGGGCGGGCGCGTCCTCGTTGACCTCCTCGCCATCGCGGTACTTGTTGACGGCGGGAATTTCGCTGGCCTCGAAGACGGTCGACTCGTTCTTCATGTGCATCTCAGTCTTGAACTCATACTTGGCGGCAAAGTTGAACTTGCCCACGCGGTAGTCGATACCGATGACGGGAGCAATGCCCACGCCCGACTGGTTACAGAGCAGGTTGACGCCCTGGGAGTACTTCTGCAGGGCGTTGAGGCTGCCCTTGGCCCCTTCGAGCTGAGCCTTCTGCTGGAGGAGCTCGGCGGGGACGGTAGCTCCGGCAGCCTCATACTGGGCGATGCCGGCGTTCACCTTGCTGATGTTGGCATCAACCGTGGTGGCTGCGTTCTCCAGGAATCCCGAAAACTCCATGTAGCCGGCCTCGGTGTTGACCAGTATGTTGCTGATGCGTGCACGGTAGGTGGCCGTACCATAGAGCAGGTGCAGACCGCCATAGACCGCCAGGTCGCTGGTAATCTTGTAGGCTGTTCCTAGCTGGAAACCGAAGAAGTATTGGCGGCCCTGCATGTAGCCGTCCATGTCGTAGCCCTTGGCGCCAAACGGACTCAGCTGGTTGGCAATGTTACCGACAACACTCTCGAACGAGCCCAGACCATCGGCAAACTCACAGGCGCCGCCGCCGCCAGGCATGGAGAAGTTGAACTGCCACGCCCAGTTGCCTGTGTTGTAGGCTGCCTGGATGCTGGGGATGCAGGGTGCGTCGGCCACGCCCTCGAAGGTCTTGGTGGTCAGACCGTTATTCTTGCGCCCCAATGCCAGGAAGGGGCTCGTTGACTTAATGGTACGCGTCTGGTGCGCATATTGCCAGTTGATGCCAAGGTGGAAACCCTCGGGCAGGAAGGCCACACCGGCAGGGTTGCTATAGACACCGTCCAGTCCGATGGCAGCATCGCGGGCGGGGTTGCGCAGGAAGTCAATGCTCTGATTCGTGTTGGTTAAGATGCCACCGGCGGTGGCTGTGGTAGTTGCGGCCAGCATCACGCCGGCCATCATGGCTTTCATTTTTTTCATATCCTTAAACATCTTTTTGAAAAACTGGCTGCAAAGGTATGATAATTGTTCTGTACTTCTCCGTTTGCGTACACAAAGTTAACGTAGTTTAACGGAAAATGCACACAAACCTGCACATTTGTGCAATTTTGTGCATGAAAGTCTTCTCAATCTCTCAATTTTTCTTCAGCTCCGGATAGCTGATGCGGGTATGGTAGATGGTCTTGAGTTTTTCGATGAGCACGGTCTTGGCATACTGGATGTCGCGGAAGGTGATGGGGCAGTCGCGGAAGTAGCCCTCGTTGACTTGCGAGTCGATGAGGTGCTCGACGAGGTCGCGGATGCTTTTCTCCGTGTAGTCGGGCAGCGAGCGCGAGGCCGCCTCGACGCTGTCGGCCATCATGAGGATGGCCTGCTCCTTGGTTGTGGGATTGGGACCGGGGTAGGTGAAGAGCAGGTCGTCGACGGGCTCGTCGGGCAGCTCGTTCTTCTGCTTCACGTAGAAGTACTTGGCCTTACCCTGTCCGTGGTGGGTGCTGATGAAGTTGCTGATGACCTCCGGCAGGTTGTGCTTGTCGGCCAGTTTTAGTCCCTCTGTAACGTGACTGATAATCATCTGGGCACTCTCTATGTAGGTTAGGCCGTCGTGCGGATTGAAGCCCGACTGGTTCTCGGTGAAGTAGATGGGGTTGGCAATCTTGCCGATGTCGTGGTAAAGGGCGCCCGTGCGTACCAGCTGGCTCTTGGCCCCGATCTTGTTGGCAATCTCGGCAGCTAGGTTGCCCACCTGTATGGAGTGCTGGAAGGTGCCGGGTGCCACCTCGCTCATGCGTCGCAGCAGCTCTTTGTTCATGTCGGACAACTCAATGAGTGTGATGTTCGATGTGTAGCCGAACGTCTTCTCGATGATGTAGAGCAGGGGGTACGAGCAGAACAGCATGAGTCCGCTCAGTATCAGGTAGTTGTAGTCGCCGAAGTCGACCGCCATGATGTTATTGGCGCGAATCAGTTCGAGGGCCAAACTGGTGACCATTGCCGCCAGCGTGACGATGATGGCCGTCCAGAACAGTTGTGAGCGGCTGCTAAGCTCGCGCAGTGAGAAGATGGCGGCCAGTCCCGAGACGGTCTCGACGGCCACAAACTCCAGGGGGTGCTGCAGCACGCAGGCGCAGATGAGCACCAGCGTAATGTGTGCCATGAAGGCTGTTCGCGCGTCCATGAACACGCGTATAAAGATAGGTACCATGGCGAAGGGGATGATATAGACATGCAGCAAACTGTGGCTGACCAGCAACGAGGCCAGCAGGGCAAAGAGGATGATGAGCGAGTAGATCATGGCCAGCGAGCGGGTGCGCTCAAAGTACCCATTGCGGAATATCGACAGGAAAAGCGTGAAGGCAACAATCAGCATGCTGACGTAGATAATCTGTCCCAGGAGCGTCATGCTGAGTTGCTTCTCGTTCTTCTGCCGGCGCTCGCTCTCCTTGAGGAACGACAGTAGCGTGTCGTAGGCTTTGTCATCGACAATGCTTCCGCGGTCGATAATCTTTTGGCCCCGCTGTACGACACCCGAGGCCAGCGGTATGCTGCTCAGCAGGTCACGGTGGCTCGTCTCGCTGCGCAGCTGGTCATAGACCAGATTGGGCTGGATATAGTCGTTCAGGTTGCACTTCTTCAGCTGCTCGTGGTAGCCCGCCAGCATGGGGTCGGCGAAGAGTTGCTCGTAGGCGGCAACGGTGGACGTCACTTGTGTTATCTGTATGCTAGTGGCGTGCTTCCCGTCAACCAAGCGTATCATGCTCGACGTGTCGCGGCTCAGCTTGTTATAGTCGTTGCTGTCCATGATGCCCTTGGCGTAGAACGCTCTGAGACGGCTGACGATGACGCTCACGTTCTCATCGGGCACATCGGGAATACCCTCGCTGTAGTTCTTCGTGAACTGACGCACCGCCTTGTAGCCTTTATCCTTGTCCAAAGTGTAGTAGGGCTCGTACTGCTTCAGAATGCTGTCGCGCTCCCTCTGCACCACTTCCTCGCTCTTGTAGATGGGGAAGTCGAACGGAGCCGTGAAGTCAGCGTAGCGCCAGGGCTTGCCTTGTTCTATCTTGAAGTTGACGCCATTGTCGCGCGGTAGGGCCAGCACAATGACTGTTACGGAGACGATGACCAGGGCGGCACGTATCAGGAAATCGCGCCAGGTGAGAGTGTCTGTCAATGTCGAATTGTTCATTTTTTCACTTAATATGAATGAATTATGACTTTTCAGACGCGAAAATACAAAAAAAAAACGTAAATCTCAAAAAAAAATAGTACTTTTGCAGAAAAATAACAAAGAAGACATGTCAGAGAGAAGAGTGAGGGTGCGTTTTGCACCCAGCCCTACGGGTGCATTACATATTGGCGGTGTGCGTACCGCCTTGTACAATTATCTGTTTGCACGCCAGCACGGAGGCGATCTGGTGTTCCGCATTGAGGACACCGACAGCAACCGTTTCGTGCCGGGTGCTGAGGAGTATATCATCGAGTCTTTCAAGTGGCTGGGCATCCAGTTCGACGAGGGTGTCTCGTTCGGAGGCGACAAGG
>CAZLPO010000077.1:0-11997 GCA_964561385.1 uncultured Prevotella sp. | reverse complement strand
CTTATAGGACTCATAGGTCCTAAAGTTCTTGGATCGGTGATGACTCCTGTGACGGCGGCAGCGGCAGCCGTGAGCGGCGAGGCCAGGATGGTGCGGCTCCCCGGACCCTGCCGGCCTTCAAAGTTACGGTTCGAGGTGGAGACGCAGAGACAGCCGGCAGGCACCTTGTCGTCGTTCATGGCCAGACAGGCTGAGCAGCCCGGCTGACGAATGGCGAAGCCTGCCTCGGCCAGCACCTTGTCGAGTCCCTCCTCGCGTATCTGACGGTCCACAGCCCATGAGCCGGGTACCAGCCAGGCGACGACATGGTCGGCCTTCCGGCGGCCACGCACGATGCTGGCAAAGGCGCGGAAGTCCTCGATGCGTCCGTTGGTGCAGGCGCCGAGGAACACGTAGTCCACCTTCGTGCCCAACAGCTTCTGACCAGGCTCAAAGCCCATGTACTGTAGCGCCTTCTCAAAGCCAACCCCACCTTCGGAGGGGACGGGGGAGGTGATGCCAATACCCATGCCAGGGTTAGTGCCGTAGGTGATGCGCGGCTCGATGTCGGCAGCATCGAACACGAGCTCCTTGTCGAACACGGCATCGTCGTCGCTCTTCAGCGTGCGCCAGTAGCCGACGGCCTTGTCCCATGCCTCACCCTTGGGCGCATGCTCGCGGCCTTTGATGTAGGCAAACGTGGTCTCGTCGGGGGCTATCATACCGCCACGGGCACCCATCTCGATGGACAGGTTACACAGCGTCAGACGTCCCTCCATCGACAGGCTCCTAACCACGTCGCCGGCATACTCGACGAAATAGCCGGTGGCGCCCGAGGTGGTCAGACGGGCCATCAGGAAGAGCGCCACGTCCTTGGCCGTCACACCGTGGCCCAGACGGCCGTTGATGCTGATGCGCATGGTCTTGGGCTTCTGCTGCAGGATGCATTGCGACGCCATGACCATCTCCACCTCGCTGGTGCCGATGCCGAAGGCCACGGCTCCCATGGCGCCGTGTGTTGACGTGTGAGAGTCGCCGCAGACAATGGTCATGCCGGGCAGCGAGAGTCCCTTCTCAGGGCCTACGACGTGGATGATGCCGTTGTCCTTGGACAGCATACCGTAGTGGGTCAGTCCGAACTCCGCGGCATTACGTGCCAGCGTGTCCACCTGCTCACGGCTGACGGGGTCGGCGATGGGCTTGTCCTGGTCGTGCGTGGGCGTGTTGTGGTCGGGCATGCAGTAGATGTTCTGCGGACGGAAACACCTGAGTCCGCGCTGCCGCATACCGGCGAAGGCCTGCGGCGAGGTGACCTCATGACAGTACAGACGGTCGATATAGAGCTGCGTGGGACCGTCATCTATCATCTGCACCACGTGCTTGTCCCATATCTTATCGAATAAAGTATTCATCTATAAACAATAAACTATAAACAATAAACTACTCTTTCACCTTAAACTTGTTGATACAGTCGATATAGGCTTCGACCGAGGCCGTCACAATATCGGTATTAGCACCGAAACCATAGTACATGGCACCGTTGTACTCGACCTGCATATGCACCTTTCCTACGTCGTCGGAACCCTTTGAGATGGCCTGAATGGTGAACTCCTTCAGCGTCATCTGCTTCATGATGATGCGCTTCAGCGCCTTGATGGCGGCATCGACAGGACCGTTGCCCGAGGCAGCCGCCTCGAACTTCTGACCGGAGATATCGAGACCGATGGAGGCGACCGACTTGACACCCTTGCCCGACGTCACCTGCAGGAAGTCCAGGCGTACGGCATGGGTCTCGGCCGTGTCGGCACCCGCCAGCATCAGCACGTCGGCATCGCTAATCTCCTTCTTCTTGTCTGCCAGCTGCAGGAATTGTTGATAGACCTTGTCGAGCTTCTCCTCCGTGAGCTCCACACCATTGACCTGCAGACGGTGCTTCAGGGCTGCACGGCCTGAGCGTGCGGTGAGCACGATAGAGCTGTCGTCGATGCCCACATCCTTCGGGTCCATGATCTCATAGGTATGCACGTTCTTCAGCACACCGTCCTGGTGGATGCCGCTGGAGTGGGCAAAGGCGTTGCGGCCCACAATGGCCTTGTTGGGCTGTACGGGCATGTTCATCAGACTGGAGACCATGCGGCTCGTGGGGTAGATCTTGGTGGTGTTGATGTTGGTGTCGATAGCAAGGCCCTTGTGACACTTCAGGATCATGGCTATCTCCTCGAGCGACGTGTTGCCGGCACGCTCGCCGATGCCGTTGATGGTCACCTCGACCTGACGTGCACCCGCCAGCACACCGTTGAGCGTGTTGGCCGTCGCCATGCCCAGGTCGTTATGGCAGTGGGTGGAGATGATGGCGCGGTCGATGTCATCGACATGCTCCAGCAGGTACTTGATCTTCTCGTAGTACTCCTGCGGCAGACAATAGCCTGTCGTGTCGGGGATGTTGACCACCGTGGCACCGGCCTTGATGACGGCCTCCACAACCTGCGCCAGGAACGCATTGTCCGTACGGCCGGCATCCTCGCAGTAGAACTCCACGTCGTCAACGAAGCGCTTGGCGTACTTCACGGCAGCCACACCGCGCTCAAGAATCTCCTCGCGCGTCGAGTTGAACTTGTACTTAATGTGCTCGTCGCTCGTGCCGATGCCCGTATGGATGCGCTTGTGCTTGGCATAGCGCAGCGCCTCGGCGGCCACGTCGATGTCGTGCTGCACGGCACGCGTCAGCGCACAGATGGTGGGCCACGTCACGGCTTTCGAAATCTCGATGACCGAGTTGAAATCGCCGGGACTGGACACGGGAAATCCTGCTTCAATCACGTCAACGCCCAACTGCTCCAGGGCCTTGGCCACCTGAATCTTCTCAACGGTGTTCAGCTGGCATCCGGGCACCTGTTCGCCGTCGCGGAGCGTGGTGTCGAAAATAAACAATCTGTCGTTCATACCTTATTTATTATTAATAATACATCCAAACAAAAAGCCTTTCACACCCGGAAGTGAGAAAGGCTTTATATTGTCTTGTACCAACAGACCTATATATACGCTTTATCACTTCCGGCCGCGCCCTGCAGTCGAATAATAATAATGGCGTTAATTAGGTTCTGATGTTTCATTGTTCTTTGTTTTCGGGTGCAAATTTACGCATTTCTGTTGGAACAAACAAACAAATCGCAACTTTTCTTATTGAAAAAGTTGCGATTTGTTGCGTGATGTATTAAAAAGACCTCGATTCTGTTAGAAGAAGAGGTAGCGGTTGTCAACCACGTCGGCCTTCTGGTATAGCTCCTGCATGAAGCGACCGGCAGCCTGCATGGCCTGCTGGCGCAGCTTCTGCTCCTGTGCCTTCTGGTCGAACTTCTCGGGACGGGTCGTCTGGTTCAGGATCTGGAAGACATAGGCACCGGCATTACCCTTGATAACCTTTGAGATGGCACCCTTCTCAGCCGAAGCGACAGCACCCGACAGGGCGGGCTCGCTGGCACCGGTAGACTGTACGAAGACAGGAGCACCGAAGGTTACCTGCTTCACAGTGTCAACCTTGATACCGGCCTTGTTGGCATCGCCAAGAACCTTGACACCCTCGAACTTCTTGGTGAGCATCTCAAACTTCTTGTCGCGCATCACCTGCTGCTTCAGGTAGTCCTTCACGTCGTCCAGGCTGCGATAGCCCACGGGGTGAATCTTGGTCAGGGCAACCACCAGCAGGTTGTCGTTGTTACCGCACTCATAGAGGGGAGAAACCTGACCTACCTTGGCATCGAAGATCCACTTCATAGCCTCACGTGTAGAACGCAGACCGGCTACGTAGTGCTCAGCGTTCGACATGTCGGTACGCTCCTGCACCTTGAAGCCGAACTTGGCGGCGTTCTTCTCCAGACCTTCCAGGGTGGTGTTCTCGCTGACATACTGTGAGAACTTGTTGTATGCCTCTGCGTAGGTGTTCTTCGAGAAGTCGATGGTGTGCTTGATGATGGCGACATCGTACTTGTCAACCATGTGACGACGGTCGGTCACGTTGACAATGATGTTGCCCTGAGCAAACTTGATGTTGCGTACCTCACCTGTAGCCATGGTGTTGAGGGCCGACAGGTATGCCTTCGAGTCAGCATCGATGCTGGTCGAGTTCTGGTACATGGCGGAGGTCAGCCATTGCTTCTCGCCCTTCTGGTTGTACTTCTTGGCAATCGAGTCGAAAGGCATGCCGCCCTTGATGGCGGTGTAGATGCTGTCAGCACGCTTGGCTGCGGCCTCGGCAGTCTCGGCACCCACCTGGATCATGCGGTACTCCACAGAGTCGGGCATCTGCTGCTTGGCAATGAGCTTCACCACGTTCAGCGTGTTGTCACCCGTGCTCTCAAAGGGCTTGGTCGTCTGACCGACAGCCATCGAGTCAACCTTCATGGCGATGTCGTTGGGCAGAGCCTGACGAGTGACGGCCAGACCGATATAGGGAATCTGCGACTGGGCCTTGCGGACAATCTCGGCGGGCGTAGCACCGCTCTCCAGCTTCTGCGAAGCGTCGTTCATGGTCTGCATCAGCTCGTTGCGGTCCTTGGCAGAGGCAACCACCTGGAAGTCCACATACTTGATGTCGCGGGTCTCCGTGGTCTGCTTGAACATCTCCTTCTTCTCGTCGTACATCTTCTTAATCTCAGCGTCCGTCACCTCAACCTCCTTGTCGTTGATGCTGGAGTAGGCCAGCGAGGCGAGCAGGATTTCCGACTCCTTGTTCTGGGCATCGAACGAGGCCTTAGCGCTGACGGGGTTCGACAGCAGGCAGCCTGCCAGCAACGACTGGTACTTCTGGGCCAGCGTCTGCTGACGCAGGTTCTTCTCAATGAATGACCAGTAGTCGTAGATGGCCTTGTACTGCTCAGCCACCTGTGCGTTCTGACCGTTCTGCTTGTAGTCGTTCAGGAACTTGGTGAGCATGGTCACGTCGAAGCGACCGGTCTGCTGGTTGACGAACGGGGTCTGCATGAGCATGGGGTTGGTACCCTCCTTCAGCATGTTCTGAATCTCGGTGTCGGTAACCGTCAGACCAAGCTTCTCAGCTTCCTTGCTGATGATGGTGTTGTTGACATAAGACTGCCACACCTGGTCTTTGATGTTGTTGAGTTCTTCGTCGGAGAGATTCTCACGGCCCTGCGTCATCTTGATGACCTGCTGGTACTCGTCTACGAGTTCCTGGAACTCCTGAACGTTGATTTTCTCTCCTAACACTTCGCCTACCTGCTGACGCTGCTGGTTCTTGGTAGCTTCGCAAGAACGGAACGCTTCCTCAGCGATGAAGGCAAACAGGGCCAGACCGATGACAATCACAAGGGTCGGTCCCCAGCTTCTGATTTTTCCAATTGCTGCCATTTCTGTTTTGTTTTTTTTATTTATTTGTTATTGCTTTCTCAGATGATGTGCGTAAAACGCGGCAAAGTTACAAAAAAAGTCGGACATGGCGAAATTTTCGGGCAAAAAACTGCCTATTCATCGACTTTTAACCTCACCAACTCGATTTTTGTGGCCGTATTCTTGATGATTTTGAACTCCCAACGCCCGATTCGCACCACTTCGTTGAGCTTCGGGAACGACTGGTACTCGTGCAGAATCAGACCGCCGATGGTCATGTACTCGTCGCTCTCGGGCAGATCCAGGTCGAACATCTCGTTGACCTTCTCTATCTCCAGACGTGCCGACAGCAGGTATTCTCCCGTGTCCAGACGCTTCGCCACGTAGTGGTCCTTGTCGTGCTCGTCCTCTATCTCACCGAATATCTCCTCAACGATGTCCTCCAGGGTGATGAGACCGCTGGTGCCGCCAAACTCATCGACGACGATGGCCATCGACTTCTTCTGCTGCATGAAGGTCTTCATGAGCTTCGAGGCCAACATGGTCTCAGGCACGAAAGGCATCTCACGGACGATGTTGAGTTCGTCGAGCGTGACGGAACCCTTCGCCTTGCCGAGCTTGAAGAGGTCGCTGGAGTGTATGTAGCCGGTGATGTGGTCGATGTCCTCGTTGAAGACGACCACCTTCGAGTGGCCGCTCTCCACGAAGGTCTGCTTGAGCTGTTCGATCGTTGCCGTGTCCTCGACGGCATCGATCTCCGTACGGGGAATCATGCAGTCCCTGACGCGGGTCTCGGAGAAGTCGAGGGCGTTCTGGAAGATTTTTACTTCTTCCTCAATCTCCTCGTCGCTGCCGGCATTGTCAATACTGGTCTGTACCAGGTGGTCCAGGTCAATCTTCGTGAACTCACCGGTGTCCTGGGTCTTCGGCATCCTCACGCCGATGAGCCTGAGCAGTCCTTTCGACAGCAGGGTGGCAAAACGCGAGATGGGGTAGAGCACGACATAGCAGACATAGGCGGGTACGGCGAAGATGGTCAGCAGACCGTTGGGGCTCGACTTGAAGATGGTCTTCGGCAGGAACTCGCCGGTGAAGAGGACGACGAGCGTCGACAGCAGCGTGTCGCAGGTCACCCTGACGCCGTCGCTGAAATAGTAGAACAGGGTCTGGTCGAAGATCCGCGCAAACAGGATGCCATAGATGACGAGGGCAATGTTGTTGCCCACGAGCATCGTCGAGATGAAGTCGCTGGGATGGCGGTAGAACAGGGCGATGGCACGCTGGGCCGGACCGTCTTTCTCACGGTCCATCTCGGCACGTAGCCTGTTCGAGCTGACAAAGGCGATCTCCATGCCCGAGAAGAAGGCACTGAAAATCATGGTGACGACCAGTCCTATGATGAGTTCTGTCATTGTGTCTTGCGGTGTTTGGTTGCCTGTGGCCTCATGGGGGCGACGGGTTGCTGCTGGGTGGTGTCGCGTGGCGTCTGCTCGGCATGGTCCTCGCCGGTCATGCTCTCGGTGGTGAACGAGCCCTTCGAGTTCGACACGCTATAGTGGGTCATGTGCTCGTCAGAACGGAAACTGGTGCCCTGCAGGGTACGCTCCGGCGTGACAACCTTCGAGAAGACGTTCGAGTAGAACTCGTGGCGCAGACCGTCCCAGTACAGCTCCTCGCTGGTATAGATCAGTCCATTGACGTTCCTGATGCGCACCCGTCCGCGCAGCTTCCAGAGCTTCAGCTGGTCGTAGTACCACGCGGTGTCGGCCTGGATGTGGCCCTCGGTGTGGAACTGCTGGTCGAACTGCTCGAAGAAGATGCCCTTCATGAACTCCCAGCGCGTCGGCTTGCGCACGGTGTTCACGTCCCATCGCTCGGTGACGATGCGGTATTTGATGACGCCAGAGTCCGAGATGAGCGTGTTGACACCATACGATGTCATGACCGAGACGGAGTCGCGTTCGTGAATGGCTGCGGCAGTGTGCTCCTTGGCATCTTCGCAGGCCATGAAGAGCGTCACGAGCAGGAGTATGATCAGAGGGCTTATTCTACCTTCCATTTTGCGAACCATCGTTCGTTAAACGTCACGCCGACAGTCAGCCGGAACGTGTTCTCGGTAATCAGGTTCTTGGCTTCCGAGCGTACCCACTGGGCTGAGACGTTCAGAACCGAACGGTTGTTATAGCCGTTCTGGATGGGAAGACCGAGACCGATGCTTGCCGAGATGTCTTTCGGACCGTCCTGATTGCCTATCTTATAATAAGGTGTAGTCATGCCCACACCCAGGCGGTAGTGAACACGGTTCAGGTAGTGGCGGCTCATGGCGTTCGGCGTCCACTCGGCTCCGGCTGCCAGGCGCATCCTGTCCTTCATGATGTTGCTGGCCGAATAGTACGAATGTCCGTCATATAGCGGGTAGTGGGTCTTACTCCATTGCTGCATCTCCACATCGGCTGCCACTAACCACTTGTCGCCATGCTGCCAGGCCAGTCCGGCAGCCCACGACCAGGGCAGCTCCAGACCGTTCTTGATGCTGAAGCTCGTCGTGTCACTCTTGGACACGTTGATAATGTCCATCTCCGGGTCGGCATTCAGCTTGTGGCCTATGCCCAGCGTGGCACCCAGCGTCACCTTGTCTTTCTTGCCCAGAGGCTGCTGCCATTGTATACCTGCGTTCAGCGTGTAGTTCCGCACGCTGACGGAGTACTGCTTCTGCAGGGTGCTGATATAGCTGTTGCCCACGGTGGTCACCGTGCGGTCCAGGTCGCCCCAGACGTAGCCGGCATTGAAGCCCAGCGACAGGGGCTTGAACGGGCGCCATCCCATGCCGACGAACGCCTCGTGCAGACCGCCACTACCGGCATAGGTCTCCGTCAGCGCACCGTGTGTGTGGTCAATGATACCGGTCGACGAATAGCTGTAGCCCACGTTGGACAGGGGCCTGATGCCCACGGCAAAGCCGACGTTGCGCCAGGCACGGAACTGGGCGGTGATATATTCGAAGTTAGCGGTGTGGGCATTCTGCCGCGTGCCTCCCTCCTTGAAGTTGGTGACCTGTCCCGACACACCGGCATCGAAGATCATGGTCAGCGAGTCTACCGCACCATAGCTCGCTGGGTTCAGCGTGTTCACCAGGTTGCCCTGCTGAAGGGCTACGCCGACACCATTCATGCCTCGGCTCATGCCTTGCGACTGGTCACTCAGCACACCGATGCCGTATTGGCTGTAGGGCGATTTCGTGGAACTCTGTGCCGATGCGGTCAGGCTGGCGGCTGCCAGGAAGCAGCCTATAATCAGTTGATATCTCATTTCCTTGTTTTGTAATCAGCGTGCAAAGTTACTAATTCGCATCGAATATTCCAAATTAATTAGTTTTTATTTGCATAGTCGCTGACTTATTTGTACCTTTGCACGCCATGAAGCGGTTCCGACTACTCATCGTAGCACTTCTATGCACCGTCTGCACCCAGGCACAACTGCCGGGGAAGATAAGTGCGGCTTATTTCGACTCGGTCGAGGTGAGCCTCCTGACGTGTGCACCACATGAGGAGGTGTATAGCCTCTACGGTCATTCTGCCTTGCGATGGCACGACCTGCACACGGGACAGGACCTGTCCTTCAACTGGGGCATCTTCAACTTCCAGAAGCCGTTCTTCGTACTGCGCTTCGTCTTCGGACTGACCGACTACGAACTGGGTGTCACCGAGCTTCAGCCCTTTGCCGACTACTACCGCAAGTGGGGGGCTATGGTCTCCGAACAGGTGCTCGACCTGACGGCCGACGAGAAGATGCAGCTGCAACGCCTCCTGGCCGAGAACTACCGCCCCGAGAACCGCGTCTACCGCTATAACTTCTTCTATGACAACTGCTCTACGCGCCCGCGCGATATCATAGAGCGGTGTCTCGACGGACAGATACAATATGCCGAACGACAGGACTTCGAACCGTCGTTCCGCAGGATGATCCGTGAAAAAACGGCCCGCCACGACTGGGCCACCGAGGGCAACGACCTGCTGCTCGGCGTACGGGCTGACAGGCCCACCACGCGCCAGGAGCAGGAGTTCCTGCCCGAGAACCTGCAGCACGACTTCGACCATGCCACGGTCTATCGTCCTGACGGCACCACCACACCTCTCGTTGCCGACCGTCGTGTCATCGTCGAGCCAGGTGTACAGGTCGTCGAGCCCGACTTCCTGCTGTCCCCCGTGGAAGTGGGCATCATACTCCTGGTTGTCTCCATCCTGGTGTTCGTCGGCGAGTGGAAACGCCGCAAGACGTTCAAGTACTGGGATGCCTTCCTCATGACCGTCACCGGCCTGATGGGGTGCATGCTGTTCGTCATGCTGTTCTCACAGCACCCGGCGACAACCGCCAACCTGCAGGTGCTGCTGCTCAACCCCGTCCACCTGTTCTTCCTGCCGGCTGTCCTCCGACGCCGGCCCACCTGCTACTGGAATGTGCTGTTGGCCATGGTGGTGCTGCTGATGATCGGCGGCATCTGGCAGTCGTATGCCTCGCTGACGCCGTTTTTGGCATTATGTTTGCTATTAAGATATTGGATACATCATCGACGTGAGAAATAGATACCTGTATGTCACCCTGCTGGCACTCCTCGGCGTCACGCCCGAGCTGCTGGCACAGAGCAAGATTCAGTACGCGCCGCGACTGGTCGTCGCAGTAACCATCGACCAGCTGCGTACCGACTATCTTGAAGCCTTCGCACCGCTCTATGGCAACGACGGCTTCAAACGCCTGATGCGCGAGGGTAGGGTGTATGTCAATGCCGGTTACCCCTTCTCGCCCATCGACCGCGCCTCGGCTACGGCCTCGCTGTCAACGGGCGTCAGCCCGTACTACCACAGCATCGTCGGCGAACGCTGGCTCAACCGCGAGACATTGCGACCGGTGACGGCCATCGGCGAGAACCTCTCGCCCGACAATCTCTCGACGTCCACGTTGGGCGACGAGCTGAAGGTCTCCACACAGGGCAAGGCGCTTGTCTATAGCGTGGCACCCTTTGGCGATGCGGCTGTCCTCTCAGCCGGCCATGCTGCCGACGCAGCCCTGTGGATTGACGATGCCACAGGACAATGGCGCACGTCGCAGTACTACTCTAACAGTCTGCCGTCATGGGTGCTGACTTTCAATCAGTTAAGCGCACCGTCAGCAGACGATAAGAAGCTGTCTTGGGAACCGGTCATCGAACTGTCGGGTTCCTTTAATTACTTCCAGCACACACCAGCCGAACAGAAACCCTTCAAGCATAAGTTC
The DNA here is from genome assembly GCA_964561385.1 of uncultured Prevotella sp. Lineage (GTDB taxonomy): Bacteria > Bacteroidota > Bacteroidia > Bacteroidales > Bacteroidaceae > Prevotella. The sequence goes on along the minus strand of CAZLPO010000077.1, from coordinate 1,404 downwards.
ACGGGTAACAACCGCTACGCCCAACTGAAGGCCAGCGGCATGGTCAACCAGTATGTCACCGACATGGCACAGCAATGTGTCACACAGGCCACGATGGGCTACGACCGCATCACCGACCTGCTGGCCGTCACCTACTATGCCGGCACATTCGACCACAAGGCTATGTCAGAATGTCAGTTGGAACTGCAGGACACCTATGTGCGTCTCGACCGCGAACTGGCTCGTCTGATGAAGACGCTGGAGGGTCGTCTGGGACGCGAGCATGTGATGTTCGTCGTCACGTCAACAGGCTACAGCGACGCCGAGAGCTCAGCCTACGACCAGTATCGCATACCCACCGGTACCCTCTACATGAACCGCACGTCAAACCTGCTGAACATGTACTTCGGAGCCATCTGGGGACAGGGACGCTGGGTGGAGTCGTGCTACGGCAGTCAGCTGTTCCTCAACCACCAGCTGCTTGAGTCGAAGCGTGTCTCGCTGACCGATGCCGGACAGCGTGCACAGGAGTTCCTCTCGCAGTTGCAGGGCGTGCGCAATGTCTATACCGGTCTGCAGCTGCTGACATCGACCAGCGAACTGATACAGAAGGTGCGGGCCGGCTATAATCCTGAACGCTGTGGCGATATCCTCATCGAGGTGTCACCGGGCTGGAAGATTCTCAACGAGGACAACCAGCAGACACAGCTGCAGCGCGCCTCGTTCACACAGTTCCCCGTCATCTTCTATGGCGCCGGCATCCAGGCCGACTCCATCTCCGACCATGTGACGGTCGACCGCATCGCACCCACCGTATCTAAGTCCATACGCATACGTGCGCCCAATGCCTGCTCTGCAGAACCGCTCTTTTGAGAGTTCTTTGCAAGCAAATAGTCAAATTGTCAAATTGTCAAATAGTCAAATAGTCAAATAAAATCATGAATCTCAATAGTATTTTGAAGTCATTGTTCGGCGATAAGTCGTCACGTGACATGAAAGCCATCCAGCCGCTGGTAGAGAAGGCTAAGTCCTTCACACCCCAGGTACAGGCTCTGTCTAACGACGAGCTGCGCGCTCGTACCAAGGCCATCCAGCAGCAGGTGCAACAGTCTGCCGCCGAGCAGAAAGAGAAGATAGCACAGCTCAAGTCAACCATCGAGGATACACCCATCGACGAGCGCGAGGAGATCTTCAACCAGATTGACAAGCTCGAGAAAGAGGCCCTCGACGTCTATGAGAAAGCCCTCGACGAGGTGATGTTCGAGGTCTTTGCCATCGTCAAGGAGACGGCACGGCGCTTCGCCGAGAACGAGGAGACGGTGGTCACCGCCACCGACTTCGACCGCGAGCTCGCAGCCGATCCGCATAAGGACTTCATCACCATCGACGGCGACAAGGCCATCTACCACAACCACTGGACAGCCG
>CAZLPO010000076.1:0-12115 GCA_964561385.1 uncultured Prevotella sp. | reverse complement strand
TCCGAGTTGTTGTGGGGTGGTTTCTCATGAGATAAAGCGCTTTACATCCTCACACATCTCCACAAAGACTTGGAAGAAGATGAAGCAAGTAGTATTGCGTGTTGACGACGCAGCTTTTGAGAAATTTGTGGGCATGGTGAGCTTACTAAACCGTCTGCTTGAAAGGCTGCATCAGGCAGATCTTAAGAATTTTGGCAGCCACCTCCAAATAGTGTGTGTCGCCTCTGGCGGACAACATGTAGAGACACAGATAAATATTGGGAAGGCCCAACCCCAAACGGAGACTCTCTCCGACCCTCCCTGTGTAGGGAGGGAGAAGGGCACTGGGGAATTGCCAGATGTTCTCGCCACCGACGAGGCCATGGTCCTCTGGCGGAAAGCCCAACAAGCGGGCTACGTGGATGAGCATTACCAGCCCCTCATCTCCCGTACGCAGGCGGCACTGCTGGCTCACTATATGGCAAAGAAGTTGGAAATCAAAGATAAATGGAAGACCTTCGAGGTGTTATGGGATAGAAGAAACATGTACCGCGATTATTACGATGCCATGAATCAGGATCAAACCTATCTGTTTCTTGATAAGCTGAAAGAACTGTTTGAATGATACTTTCTTGGGCGAAATCTGTGAGAAAATGAATAGATTTCGCCCGAATTTACTCTATTTTGGGCGAAATCTATCACAAAATAGTTAGATTTCGCCCAAAATGCTTGTTGGTATCAAAGAATTATCGTAACTTTGCGCTCCAGAGCGCGAAGTTACTGTGTCTCGGCAAAAAAAAGAATAATTTCTTTTGTTTTGCTCTCGACTTTATGTAACTTTGCCGGGTGTTAAATAAGTGTGTCGTAATGGAAACTATTATTGGAAGAGAAGCGGAGATCAAAAGACTGACGATAGCTGTAAACAGTCCTCGTTCTGAATTTGTTGCTCTATATGGGCGTAGGCGCGTGGGCAAGACGTTCTTGATTAATCAGATGTTCCGGAATCAGTTCGCATTTAAGATGACAGGAGTTATCGAAGGCACGTTGAAAGATCAGTTTACTGCATTTGCCGATGCGATGAGCGATTACGGTTATGGTATTTCCGAGATGCCGAAAGACTGGATGTCGGCCTTTATCATGCTGAAAAATGCATTGAAGCTGAAAGTGAACAGTGGCGAGCGTTGCATCATCTTTATCGATGAACTACCGGCGATGGATGTGGAGGGCTCGAATGTAGCCAGTGCCGTAGGATATTTCTGGAATAATTGGGCCAGTCAGTTCGATAACATCGTCTTCATTATTTGTGGCAGTGCCACCAGTTGGATGATAACCAATGTCATCGATAGCAAAGGAGGACTTCATGACCGTATTACGGTTGAAATGCCGATTCATCCATTTACACTCAAGGAAACCGAAAGTTATCTTGAAAGCCAGCGTTTCATTTGGAATCGTCAAATCATACTACAGACATATATGATCTTTGGCGGTATTCCATATTATCTTAGTCTGTTAGACCGTGAGGAAAGTCTTGTGCAGAATATAGACCGCTTGTTCTTTAGTCAGGATATGCAGATGCGCCGTGAGTTCCGCCGACTGTTTAATACTTTATATAAGAATCCGGATAGATACATTGATATCATCAAGGCCTTAAGTAAAAGTCGAAAAGGGCTGACTCGAGAGGAAATAGCCAAAGAACTGAAGTGTGCCAACAACGGACACTTGGGAAAACAATTAGAGGATCTTGTGTTTTGTGACCTCATACGTAAGAATGTAGTCCGTGAGAAGAACATAAAACGAAAAGATTCCATTTATCAGGTATGCGACTTCTTCAGTCTGTTTTATATGGCCTTTATAGATAAGGCTGAGGTTGAATTGCAATACTGGGCGCACCATATCAATACCCCGGAAATCAATTCGTGGATGGGACTTACATACGAACGGGTTTGTATGGCTCATATCCCACAAATCAAACATGCCCTGCATATCGATACCATCTCTACGCTTAGCTATTCGTGGCGAAGCAAAATGACAACCCCTGCAGCACAAATAGACATCATCATAGAACGGGCGGACAAGGTTGTTAACATCTGTGAGGTTAAATATAGCCAGGATGAATATAATCTGAATAAGGAGGAGTACGACAAAATCTGTAAGCGTAAGAATGCATTTATACAAGAGACAGGACTTCGTCATACTCCCTGGATTACGATGATTACCACAGAAGGTGTAGCACAAGGTAAATATTCAGAGATGATTCAGAGTCAAGTCAGACTGGACGAACTATTTGAGATATAAGAAAATAGAACGTTCTTCCCTACCACGTTATACCCCCTACATATCCATACATTGTAGGGGGTAAGTGTTTTTTCTTTTTCGTATCTTTGCCGCCGGAAACTAATTTCGGTATATGAAAAAGGAAACAAAGAGCAAAGAGGCTCAGAAGGAGCACAAGGCACCGTGGCAGAACCAGATGGCCACGCCGGCGGAGGTCAGGGCGTTCCTCGAGGACCATGTGTTCCTGCGCCACAACGTGATCACGAACCGCGTGGAGTGTCGCCTGCCCGAGACGGACCCGTTCGGGAAGGACTGGTTCGCGGGATTTCCGAAGGGCGTCTGGATGCCCATCTCCGACCGCATCGTGAACACGCTGTGGGAGATGATGTCGCTGGAGAAACGGGTGAGGGCCGAGGACATGCATCGTGTCATCGGGAGCAACCTCGCGCCGGACTACCATCCCTTCCGCTACTACCTGGACCACCTGCCGCCGTGGGACGGCGACGACTACATCATGGAGCTGTCGATGTCGGTGGCGGTGAAGGGTGGGGTGGACGAGCAGTTCCGTTTCGCGGAGTACCTGCGCAAGTGGCTGGTGGCCATGGTGGCGGCGTGGGTCGATCCGACGGTGGTGAACAACGTCATCCTCGTGCTCATTGGCGAGCAGGGCTCGTACAAGACGACGTGGTTCCACTACCTGCTGCCCGAGGAGCTGCGACAGTATTTTTATACGAAGACCAACGCCAACCGTATGGGACGCGACGACCTGCTGACGCTGGCGCAGTACGGGCTGGTGTGCTGCGAGGAGCTGGACACCATGCGACCGGCGGAGCTGAACCAACTGAAGGCGGCGGTCACCATGCCCGCCATCGACGAGCGTGCGGCCTACGCCCACTACCATGAGCACCGCCATCACATCGCCTCGTTCTGCGGCACGGGCAACAACGTGCAGTTCCTCTCGGACCCCACGGGCAACCGCCGCTGGCTGCCCTTCGAAGTGGACTTCATCATGTCGCCGCGCGACAACCCGCTGAACTACGAGGCCATCTACGCCCAGGCCTACACCCTCTACCGCCAGGGCTTCCAGTACTGGTTCGCGCAGGACGAGATTCAGCGCCTGACGCAGTACAACCGCCACTTCGAGACACCCCGTCTCGAGGCGGAACTGGTCGATGTGTTCTTCCGTAAACCGGTGGGTGTCGAGCCGGGCGAGTTCATGCCTGTTGCGCGTGCCAAGCAGATTGTCTGTGGCAGCATGGCCCATGAGATTAGTGACGTACGTTTGGGTCGCGCCTTTTCCGAACTGGGCTTTACGTTCAAGCGTACCAAGTTCTCGCGCGGCTATATCGTCGTGCAGCGCTCATCTGAGGAGATCCGTTCTCGCATGCAGATGCTGGCGGTGACGGATGACGGATGACAGATGGTTTGCGGAGAGACTACGCGTACCGCGCGCGCAGTACGCGTATTAATCTTCATTTTATTACCGTCATCCGTCATCCGTCACCCATTAAAAAACTCGACATCATACAGCAAAGTAATCTCGTACCTCGTACCTCGCACCTCGTATCTCGATAATAACCAACTCTAAAGAAAAAGAAAGATGAAAGCAATGACCAGACAGCAGTTAGCCGCCTACGCCGGTGTCAACAAGAAGACGCTGGCGAACTGGATGGAACCCTACCGCAGCGAACTGGAGGCACTGGGCATGCGCCCCGGCATGGTGGTGCTGCCGCCCCGTGTGTGCCAGTGGATCTGCGACCAGTTCTGCATCAACGTGGACTGAACCTCACTTTTCACTCGTTCGGATAGTCTCCACGACTCATGCGGACGTTCCCCATCAGCCATTCCGATAATCCCCATCACCCACGGGGATTATCGGAATGACTCGTTAAGACCGTCTGCACGACCCCAAACCAACATGAGCCCTTTTCGTCCCTTAGCGTCCCTTCCGTACCCTTCTGAGGAAAGCGGCCTTCAGGAATGTTGTACCTTTGCATTGTGTTCAAGATGCATCACCCGACACACACAACCACAGTTACTAACCCTTAAAAAAAAAAAAGAACTATGAGTCAGAAGTACATCAAGTCACAGAACAACAACTCGCACAGCCGTGCCTACCAGAAGTACTACGCACAGGCTGTCTACGACAAGGAATTCGTGGGCACCGAGGAGCTCGCCGAGTACATCCAGAACCAGGCCTCGGTGAAGAAGTCCGACATCAAGGCTACCCTCCAGGAGCTGGGCGAGGCCATGAAGCACTTCTTCGAGCTGGGCCAGAAGATCCGCCTCGACAACATCGGCATCTTCAAGGTTGGCTTCTCCAGCATCGGCGTCGCCAACATCGAGGACTGCAACGCCGCCACCATCACCACGCGCCGCGTGCTGTTCCAGCCCAAGCGCAGCCGCATCGTCGTCGGCCAGGTGAAGAAGTCCGACGGCAGCATCCGACAGAAGTACGTCAGCGCCATCAGCCTGCTGAAGGACGTGCAGTTCGAGGAGACCCACGACAACGCCATGAACGTGGACAGCGACACCCCTGACACACCGGACGACAACAACGGCGACTAATCCGCCGGCCCCGCATGTCTAACCAACCATTCTCATCTGGAAAATGAAGATTAACCGAACAAAGGTAGGGAAGGCCCTGAAGTTCATCGGCTCCCTCATCACACTGCTCATCACCACATTCTTTGTACAGTCGTGCGTCAGATCACTCTAATCATCGTCCACTGCTCGGCAGTGCGTCCGGACCAGACATCATCGGCCGCCCAGATCGACACGTGGCACCGCCGCCGGGGCTGGAAGCTCGGCATCGGCTACCACTACGTCATACGACGCGACGGCAGCGTAGAGCCGGGGCGACCCGAATACATGGTCGGCGCACACTGCCAGGGACACAACGCCCACTCCATCGGCGTCTGCTACGAGGGCGGGCTCGACATCCGCGGTCAACCCGCCGACACACGCACCGAGGCGCAGCGACACAAGCTGCGCCTCCTCCTCGAGGACCTGCACCGCCGCTACCCGCGTGCCCTCATCGTCGGCCACCACGACCTGAACCCCCGCAAGGCCTGTCCCTGCATCCCCGACCTCGCCCGCGAGTACGGCGACCTGAACGGTCTCCCGCCGGAACCTTAGCAACGATCCCCGCACCATCCCCGCTGGTGCGGGGATTTTATACAAAAAGTACACAAAAGAAACCGTCCCTTTTGTGTATTCCTTCTCATTTTATTCACGAATTATTTGGTGGTATGGGAATAAAATTGTATCTTTGTACGCAATATATAGCGCATAAAACCGAAAAATCAAGAATTACGCATAATATATGATGCAGAAGAAATACGTTTATGATCCATATCCGCTACAGATAACGATGCAGCGGTTGGCCGAGAATATGAAGGCGAGGCGCTTGGAGAAGAAGCTCTCAACAAAGAGCCTGTCGGAGATGAGTGGTGTGCCCGCTTCGTCTATCCAGCGCTTTGAACTGAAACACGCTATCTCGCTGGAGTCGTATGTCAAACTGGCGAAGGCGCTGGGCTATTCTGAGGAAATCATGCAGTTGCTGGCAGAACCCAAATACGACACCATGGAGGAACTGCTGGAAATAAACAAGAACCGTACAAGAAAACGTGGCGTATGATGAAGAATATACAAGCTGTCAGGGTGATGTATCATGGGCGCAAAGTGGGAACACTGTCTATGGGCAACAGGTCGACTTGCCAATTTGAGTATGATAAGGACTGGCTTTCGAGCGGCTTTTCCATTTCTCCTTTACACTTGCCCTTGAAGGCCGGTCTCTTTACTGCCGACTATCAGCCGTTCAACGGAAACTTCGGTGTGTTTGAGGACAGTCTGCCAGGTGGTTATGGCGAATATCTGTTACGGAAAGTACTTAGGAAATCGGGCGTTGACCCACAGGGATTAACCCCCGTGCAATGGCTGAGCATAGTCGGCAGTTCTGGAATGGGCGCTCTGTGTTACGTGCCAGAAACGATACTTCAACAAGACCAGTTCCAACGCTCTTTTGACGAAATGCAGCAGATGGCGCTTGATGTGTTGTCAGAGCGGACAGAAGAGTATGCCGATATGCTTTATTTCAAGAGCGGAAACTCTGGCGGTGTACGTCCTAAATGCATTTTCTCTGATGCTGACGGGCACTGGCTGGTGAAGTTCCGCCATACCTACGACCCCCAAGACATGGGCCAATTAGAATACGACTATAATGAGGTGGCTCGCCGATGCGGTATCGACGTCCCTGACTTCAAGCTGATGGAGGGCAAATACTTTGCTGTGCGACGCTTTGACATTGAGAATGGTGTGCGCCTGCATGTCGCCACTGCCAGTGCACTGCTGAACGAGCCGATTTCGCCGCCAAAGATGGAATACCACAATCTGTTGCAGCTGACAGGCTATCTGACACAATCGCCCGAGGCTGTCGAACAGCAGTTCCGGCGGATGGCATTCAATGTCTTTGCCCGCAACATGGATGATCATGCCCGCAATTTCAGTTTCATCTGTCGTGACGGCAAATGGTCACTGGCCCCCGCTTACGACCTGACCAACGATGCCGCCTTGGGGGAGCATGCTTCGACCATCAACTTCAATGGTCTTCCTTCTGATGAAGATATGATAACCGTCGGCATGAACATCCGCATGTCGCGAGAGCGCTGTCTGCAGATTATCGAGGAAGTCAGAGAAGGGACCCGCGAACTTGGGAAGTACAAGTTTCTTTAGAAAAGTTTGGTGCTTTCACGGAAAAAGACTATCTATCGTTCGACAATAAAAAATAAACGGTGATTTATTTTATATTGTTCTCACTTATCCGTATCTTTGAGACGCTGTCTCGAAGATACTATCGTTCGACAATAAAAATAAACGGTGATTTATTTTGTATTGTTCTCACTTATTCGTATCTTTGCAGCCAATTTGGAAAAATATAAGGAAAAAATACAATGAGATTATCAACTAAGAATCTTGGCAGACGGAGCATGATGCTCGTCGCGCTTGTCTTTATGACACTGTCAGCCGTGGCTGCTGACCTGAACTGGACCTTTACGTTCGCACCCGCTGACATCAACCTGTCGGCCAGCGGCCAGTACACCGTCATCACACTCGCTGACGGCAGTAACCCCCGCGATGCCGTGGGCGCTCCCGCCATTCCGGCGAAGTTTGCGAACATCCTGCTGCCGAGCGGCGCTACCGACGTCACCGTCAGCGCTACCGGCGACTTGGTGCTGCTGGCATCAGACGTCACGCCCTGGCCTACGCAGCGCGTAGCCCCGAAGAGCAAGAAGCAGCCGCCGTTTGCCGAGCCCGACCCTGTGGCATACGCCTCGGCCAATCCCTGGCCGGCTGTCGCCGCTACGTATGAGGGCCTGCACGAGATGCAGGGCTCGACGTTCGTCTCCGTGCGTGTGAACCCGCTGGTGTATGTGGCCTCGGAGAAGGCGCTCTACTACCGTCCGCAGGTCACCGTGACCGTCAGCTACAAGGAGCCCGATGCTCAGCGCAACAATATGCGCACCCGTCTGGGTGCCACGGCCATGGTCAACGCGCTCGTCGTGAACCCATCGACCACCGATGCAGCCCTCCGCGCTCCGTCTCTGGTCCCTGCTTCCGAGCAGGTGGACTATCTCATCATCACGTCAAACAGTCTGAAGACGGCCTTCCAGGCACTCGCCGACTACCGTGCAACGGGCATCGGCGGTGGCTACAAGACGCTGGTGGTTACGACGGAGGATATCGAGAGCAAGTATTCTGTCGGCGACACCCAAGAGAAGATACGCAACTGCATCAAGGACTACTACGACAACCACGGCACGAAGTTCGTGGTGCTCGGTGGCGACGACACCATCGTGCCTGACCGCGATACGTATGTCGAGGTGGGCTATGATGTCGAGTCGCACATGCCGACCGACCTCTACTACTCTGGCCTTGATGGTACATGGACTACTGACGGCATCACTTACGGTGAGATCGGTGCTGACGTCGATATGTCGCCCGAAGTTATCGTGGGACGTATCCCCGTGCGCACGGCTGATCAGGCCACTGGCTATATCGCCAAGGTGCAGGTCTTTGAGGCTGACCTCACGCATACCCGTAACAGCATTATCATGGGCGGGCCATCTGCATGGAATACCTATAAGGGGGACAATCGTCCGAGCGATGATGTGACGGGTGACGGACATCTTGGCTTCAAGGATAAATACCATGGTTACGTTAGCGACTCCGAGATGTGGCTTCGCCGGCTCTACCGCGGCGGTATCAAGCAATACTGGGACAACGCCGAATCGGCTACGGGCCGCACCATTAACCTGGCCTGCGATGCCATCACGTCGTGGGACACCGCGAACCAAACATCTGGCAACAAGGTACTGTCGGCCAGCAACCTGAAGACTTGGCTTAACAACGGCTACACCCACATGATGTTCTCGGGTCATGGCTTTCCGCAGGGCTGGGGACTGGAATCTGGTTATTACAGCACTGATGAGGCTGCTGCCCAGTCCAACCTTACGGCTTTCGTCTATACCGATGCCTGCCTAACTGGTGCCTTCGACCAAACCGACGAAGACGAATACGGAAACGGATACATCAGCTACGATGGATATACCGATCCGTCTGAGCCCTGTCTCGGTGAGGCCTTTATCCGTAATCCTAATGGTGGCTCCCTCGTCCACATGGGTTGCGCCCGTTACGGATGGGGTACTCCTGATGAGGGTGTCGCCAGCGACACCTCTGACGGTGGTCCCTCGACGATCTATGCCTATAAGTTCTACGAGCGCCTGTACGAGCAGGATGCTGTTGCCGAGAACCGCACCGTGGGTGAGGCTTTCGCCATATCGAAGGTTGACATGATCTCGCAGTGCAACAGCTATGACTGCGAGCGCTGGATCCAGTTCGGACTGAACTACCTCGGCGACCCTGCCATCGTCCTCTATCCGCGTAGCACCGACCCCATGATCAGTGTGGCGCCGAAGAGTGTCGACTTCAAGGGCACCTATACTGATGGGATGAGCAAGAGTGAGACGGTCAGTGTCAAGGGCTATAACTTGACAGGTGGTGTCACCGTTACGCTGAACGATCCCAGCGGCATCTTCTCTGTCAACCCGCAGAGCATATCGAAGAGTGAGGCTGAGGACGGTGTGGATGTCACGGTGACATGGACACCGACGGCCGTCGGCAATACATCGGCAACCATCACCTTCAGTAGCGAGGGCGCCGAGGACGTTGTTGTTAATCTTACTGGAACGGCCAAGGAAGCCCCCCATACCAACCCTGACACGAAGACCTTCAAGCTCGTTGCCTCTACTGACGACCTTCAGGAGGGTATGCGCTACATCATTGCTTGCGGAAGTGAAAATAAAGCAGCAGGTGCACTGGGCAGTCAGATCCTTAGCGCTGTAGATGTTATAAATAAAGATGGAATCATCACAATCAACAATGATGTGGCTGTGTTTGTCATTGAGGAAGGTGATAATGGCTGGACATTCAAGAACGAAAGCACGAAGAAGTATCTGTATGCTACGGCAGCAAAGAAACTGGCCTACGGTGAAACTGCCAGCTCCTGGACACTGAGCAACGGGACCGATGGTGTCATCATGACCTATGGCGATCTTGGTACGATGCTCTATAACGCGAACAGCCCCCGCTTTACGACTTATACCAGCGATCCCAACATCTCTATGATTCAGGCGAACCTCTATATGGAGGACAGCGAAGCCGTGCCTGCCGTCACCGTTCCCACGCTGACAGTCACGGAGGCTGATATCACGGCCTCTACGGCTCCTGTCGCCTGGAACGAATGTCAGGATGTGACGGAGTATACCCTGCAGCTGGCCTCTGACGACCAGTTTGCTGAAGGCGGTGCTGGTAAGGAAGAGACACTCATAGAGAATGATGCAACCAGTGCTACAGTTCCCGCAGATTGGACTTATGAGATTGCTTCGGCAGCTACAAGCAGCGGTCTGGTGCTCTACTCGGGCGATTATGTTATTACCAAGGCGTTTAACACATCAGCATATAGCACACTTGGTCTTTCGCTCTCTATGAGAACCTATGGTGGTACCACTAATCCCAGCATCACTGTGCAATATTCGACTGATAACGGTGCTACGTGGTCTTCTTCCCTTGGAACGCTCTCGGCTGATAATAAAAGCTTTGTGCAACGCAGTCTTGACCTGTCAACGCTTAAGGGTAATGCCTCTGTTCGTCTTCGTCTGGCCGCCACGTCAACCTCAGAATCTATGGGCGTTGGCCTTTCCAATATCGTTGTCACGGGCACACTGCCACCAACTGATGCAACGCTCATCTCTACGACAGCGGTTGAGGGTACCAGCTATACGTTCACTGGCCTTACTCCGAACACGACCTATTATGCCCGTGTGAAGGGTAATGCTGATTGGTCGAATGTCGTGAGCTTCACGACGACCGCTGCTGCTACGATTGAACTGGTTGACAACGGTACAGATAACGTCAGCATCATCACGACTAACCATGGTAAGAAGGCTAACGTGACCCTTGCCGGTCGCACGTTCTATAAGGACGGCGAGTGGAACACCGTCTGCCTGCCGTTCGACCTGCCGCTCGCAGGCTCGCCCTTGGCAGGTGCCGAGGCCAAGATGCTGACTGATGCCACGATGACAGGTACGCACGTGACGCTGCGCTTCGGACCGGCTCAGGGTACACTGGAGGCCGGTGTGCCTTACATCATCAGATGGACGGGCGGCGACAATATCGTGGAACCGACGTTCACGGGCGTCACCATCGACGATGCTACGCAGGACGTCTCGTTGGCTAACGGTCACGTGCGGTTCATTGGCTACTACAACGCTTTCGGCATCACAGCCGACAACACTGACATCTACTACATGGGCACGGGTAGCACACTGAAGCACACGGCAAAGGCACGCACGCTGAAGGCTTGCCGCGCCTACTTCCGTTTCACACCGGAGGCTCTGTCACGCGACATCAGCATCGACTTCGGCGAGGGCGAAGCCAAGCCCACAGGCGTTGGCGCTGCGCTAATGAATATTGAAGAACGAATAATGAATAATGAGGTCTACGACCTGCAAGGCCGCCGTGTTGATGGTTCACGGTTCACGGTGAATGGTTCACGGTTGAATCGCGGCGTTTACATCAAGAACGGCCGTAAAGTGGTAGTGAAATAAATTTTATCAAGAATTAGAGAATTGGAGAATTGTTCTTTGTGTCTCGGAATGAGGTCGCATGCGACCCAAGAATAAAGAGAATGGCTTCGCATGAATTGTTCTCTACATTCGATAGAAATTCAGATGCACTCATATAGTATAATTCTCAAATTCTCAAATTCTTGACAAATAAGAAACATCAATCGAGTAATGACAATGGAAAAGAAAGCATATATGAGGCCGGAGGCGAAGGTCGAGGCCATGGAACTGGAACAGATGATAGCTATCAGCGGCGGCGGCAACAGTACGGGCGACCCCGTGGTCGATCCCGTCGGCGACGATAGCGACGACGATAACCGCGCCCGCATCTACAACGACTGGGACGACGCGGACTGGTAAGAAGATAAAATAAGTTAAATAATATTAAAAGTCGGGGTCTGGCAGGGTACAAGTGTTGTGTAATACAATAAATATGTGTACCTTTGCAGCCGCTAAAGTGCGTATTGCGCTGGTCTGTGAGCCATCAATACCCTGACAAAGAGCAACTTAGCCTTCAAGAATGAAGCGGTTGAAGTTCCTTTTTAAGTGGGTTGGCATGCTCCGGAGATGCGAGGTCCGCCACTTAAAAAGGAATTTTTATATTAACAACATTATTATTAAATTAAAACTGAAATGCCAGGATTATTAGGAAAGAAAATCGGAATGACATCCGTTTT
>CAZLPO010000075.1:6445-12248 GCA_964561385.1 uncultured Prevotella sp. | reverse complement strand
ACGAACAGCGGTATCATCACGCTGGCCGCCACGAACCGTGCCGATATGTTGGACTCGGCCCTGCTGCGTGCCGGACGTTTTGACCGCCAGATACACGTCGATCTGCCCGATCTGAACGAGCGTCGCGAGGTGTTTATGGTGCACCTGAAGCCGCTGAAGCTGGATGAGAGCGTGGACATTGACTTCCTGGCCCGTCAGACGCCGGGCTTCTCGGGTGCCGACATTGCCAACGTATGCAATGAGGCTGCCCTGATAGCCGCCCGCTACAACCGCAACAAGGTGGGCAAGCAGGACTTCCTGGACGCTGTGGACCGTATCATCGGCGGTCTGGAGAAGAAGACGAAGGTGATGACCGAGCAGGAGAAGCGCTCGATAGCCATCCACGAGGCCGGCCATGCTACCATCTCGTGGTTCACGGAGTTTGCCAACCCACTGGTGAAGGTGAGCATCGTGCCCAGAGGACAGGCCTTAGGTGCCGCCTGGTACCTGCCTGAGGAGCGTGTGCTGCAGACGAAGGAGGCCATGCTCGACGAGATGTGCTCGCTGCTGGGCGGCCGTGCCGCCGAGGAGCTGTTCATCGGTCATATCTCCACCGGAGCCATGAACGACCTGGAGCGCACCACGAAGCAGGCATACGGCATGGTGGCCTATGCAGGTATGAGCGACAAGTTGCCTAACATCTGTTACTATAATAACAATGAGTACTCGTTCCAAAGACCCTATTCAGAGACCACAGCCAAACTGATGGACGAGGAGGTGCTGAAGATGATCAACGAGCAATATGAGCGTGCGAAGCAGATACTGACGGAGCACAAAGAGGGTCATGCCAAGTTGGCCCAGTTGCTGATAGAACGTGAGGTAATTTTTGCCGACGACGTGGAAGCTATCTTTGGCAAGCGTCCTTGGACCAGTCGTGCCGAGGAACTCTTAGAGGACCAGCAGCGTGCTGAAGCCGAGCGTATGGCTGAGGAACGAGCCAAGGAATTGGAGGCAGAAGCTGCTGCAAATACACCAAGCATCCCTGCAGAACCTGCTGAACCCACAGAACCTACAGAACCTACCAAATAGCCTATGAAAAATTTCATTGTCAGAACCATCACAGGCGTATTTTTCGTCGCCGCCATTGTCGTCGGGTTCATGAACCCACAGGCGATGGTCGCCCTGTTCGCACTCGTCACAGGACTGACCGTATGGGAGTTCTGCGGACTGGTTAACGACCGGCCGTTCGTCACCGTCAACCGCTTTATCTGCACGGTGGCAGGTGTCTATTTCTTCTTTGCGATGGCCTACTACTGTAGCGATATCTACGGTGGCGATGCAAAGAGTGTGGTGTTCATTCCCTATCTGGTCACCATCATCTACCTGCTGGTGGCCGAGCTCTATCTGCAGGCCAAGGACCCCGTCAACAACTGGGCGTACACGATGCTGTCGCAGCTGTATATCGCCCTACCCTTCTCGCTGCTGAACGTGCTGGCGTTCACGGCAACCCCCGACGGACAGGTTGTGTTTAACACCCTGCTCCCCCTCTCTGTCTTCATCTTCCTGTGGGTGAACGACAGCGGTGCCTACTGCGTCGGTTCGCTGCTGGGACGTCACAAGCTGTTTCCGCGTATCTCACCGGGAAAGTCGTGGGAAGGCAGCATCGGCGGTGCCCTGTTCGTGCTGCTGGCAGCCTACGGCATCGGCATGGTTGACAACCTGCAGGTGGCCGACGCCGACCATGTGATACCCCTCTCAAGAGGTATGCTCAGCATTCCCGAGTGGGGCGGTCTGGGTCTGGTCGTCGTGGTCTTCGGCACGTGGGGCGACTTGGTGGAGAGCCTGTTCAAGCGCACCTTAGGCATCAAGGACTCCGGCACTATCCTGCCCGGTCACGGCGGTATGCTGGACCGTTTTGACTCCAGTCTGCTGGCCATTCCCGCCGCCGTGGTCTATCTTTACACGCTGACGCTGGTGTGAAGAGCGAAAAAAAGAATTCATCTTTCGCAAACTTTGCTCGGTCCAGATATTCGAGGTGCGAGGTGCGAGGTGCGAGGCTTGCGAAAGTCGAGTTAAGAATTTAGAATATTGATCATCTGTTCGGCGGCACAGTCGGGGGCACTGCCCTCGCCGAGACGCTGCTGAACATCTTCGTAGCCCTCGAGCATGGCCTGGCGCCCTTCGGTGCCAGGCAATATTCTATCCAGTTCGCGGCGGATCGCCTCGACCGAGAACGTGTCGGCCACCAGCTCGGATACCACCTCGCGGTCGGCAATGAGATTGACGAGCGAGACATACCTCACCTTCAGTAACCATCGGCGCAGCCAGCCAAAGACGTGAGGCATAGCCGTCCGGTAGCACACCACCTGAGGCACATGGAACAAGCACGTCTCCAGTGTTGCCGTGCCGCTGGTGACGAGGGCTGCCGTGGCCTGACTGAGCAGCGCATAGGTCTCGTTCATGACCAGACGAACATGCGTCCCCCCGATGAACGGCTGATAATAGTCAACAGGTATCGACGGTGCACCAGCCAGCACGACATCGTAGCGGTCGGCCAGGTGGCGCGTGGCCTCGATCATCGCGGGCAGGTTCTCGTTGATCTCCTGACGACGGGAACCGGCAAGGAGGGCGATGGTCGGGGGTGCGGAGGTACGGGGTTGCGGGGGTACGGAGGTTAGATACTCGCGGACCTCGGCAGCCGTGGGGTTGCCAACGTAATGGATGGGATAATGGTGCTTCTTCTCGAAGAAGTCGACCTCGAAGGGGAGGATGGAGAAGAGCTCGTCGACATCGCGGCGGATGTTTTTTATGCGGTACTCCTTCCATGCCCAGATCTTCGGGGCGATGTAATAGTAAACTTTAGGCAATTTCGCTCCTCTCTCCTCTCTCCTCTCTCCTCTCAACCCATGCACATACTGTGCTATCTTCAGGTTGAACCCCGGATAGTCGACCAGGATGACGGCATCGGGCTGCCAGGCCATGATGTCGCGGCGGCACATCCTCATGTTGCGGAGGATGGTGGGCAGGTGGAGGAGCACAGGAACGAAGCCCATGTAGGCCAGTTCACGGTAGTGCTTGACCAGCGTGCCGCCCTCGGCAGCCATCAGGTCGCCGCCAAAGAAGCGGAACTGCGTCTCGGGGTCGTGCTGTCGCAGTGAGCGCATGAGGCGTGAGGCATGCAGATCGCCGCTGGCCTCGCCAGCAATCAGGTAGTATTTCATTGTTCCCAGGTCTTCATTTGTTCAAGTGCTTCGTAGGCCGTTACGTCGAACGTGGTGGGCGTGATGGCCACATAGCCGTGGTCGAGCGCCCAGCGGTCGGTGTCGGTGGCCTCGGGCTCGTCGTTGCGGTAATGGCCCACCATCCAGTGGTAGTCGTAGCCACGGGGGTGGTGGCAGGTGGTCACCTCGTTACACCAGGAGCCCTGGGCCATGCGGCAGACTTTCAGGCCGTTGTATTGGGGCGTGAGACGTGAGGCGTGAGGCGTGAGGCGAGGGAAGTTGACATTGAGGCAGACGCCCTTGGGGAGGCCGTCGGCCAGAACGCGGCGGGTGATGTCGAGGATATAGGGACGGAGCGGTTCGAAGTCGGCATCGTCGTCGTGGTCGCAGAGCGAGAAGGCGATGGAGGGGATGTACTTCAGACAGCCCTCCATGACCACGCCCATCGTGCCCGAGTAGTGGGTGTTGACCGAGGCGTTGTCGCCGTGGTTGATGCCGCCGAGGATCAGGTCGGGCCGGCGGTCGAGGATGCAGGACAGCGCCATCTTCACGCAGTCCGTCGGGGTGCCGTTGCAGGACCAGATGGCGGGGGTGTGAGCGGTGAGGCGGAGGGGTGTGGTGGCGGAGAAGGCGCAGGAGAGGCCGGAGCGGGGGCCGTCGGGTGCGCAGACCACGACATCGCCCAGCGGTGCCACCATGTCGACGAGGCAGTTGATGCCCTTGGCCTGGTAGCCATCATCATTGGATATGAGTATCAACGGACGTTTATTTTCCATAAAAAATCAAGTTTTGGGTGCAAAATTACGAAAAAAGGTTTAAACACGCAGGAATGTCAGAAGAAATATGTAACTTTGCACCCTATTTTTATAAGTAAAAGGATTGGAAATGGGAAAGATTATCGCATTAGCGAACCAAAAAGGCGGTGTCGGCAAGACAACGACGACCATTAACCTGGCCGCCTCGCTGGCAACGCTGGAAAAAACCGTCCTGGTGATAGATGCCGACCCCCAGGCCAACGCCTCGAGCGGTCTTGGCGTGAACATCCAGGAGGTGGACTGCTCCATCTATGAGTGTATCATCAACAAGGCAGACATCCGCGATGCCATCTACACCACCGACATTGACGGACTGGACATCATCCCCAGTCACATTGACCTGGTGGGTGCCGAGATAGAGATGCTGAACCTGGACAACCGCGAAAAAGTCATCAAGCAGTTGCTGGAGCCTGTACGCTCGGAGTACGACTACATACTGATTGACTGTTCGCCGTCGCTGGGTCTCATCACGGTGAACGCGCTGACGGCCGCCGACTCCGTCATTATCCCCGTGCAGTGTGAGTACTTTGCCCTGGAAGGCATCTCGAAGCTGCTGAACACCATTAAGATTATCAAGACCAAGCTGAACCCGAAGCTGGAGATAGAAGGGTTCCTGCTGACAATGTACGACTCACGTCTGCGTCTGGCCAACCAGATCTACGACGAGGTGAAGCGCCATTTCCAGGAGCTGGTGTTCAAGACCGTTATCCAGCGTAACGTGAAGTTGTCGGAGAGTCCGGGTCACGGTCTGCCCGTCATCCTGTATGACGCCGACTCCACCGGTTCGAAGAACCACCTGGCGCTGGCGAAAGAAATTATCTCGAAGAATTAAGAGTTAAGAGTTAAGAATTAAAAGTGGCAGTAAGAAAGAAATACGACAGGAACGTCATGGGCCGCGGCCTTGACGACATGGGGCTGGGACGCGGTCTCGATGCCCTGATAGACACGAGTGGCGAGGTGAAGACCGAAGGGTCGTCGAACCTTAACGAGATAGCCATCAGTCAGATAGAGCCGAACCCCAACCAGCCCCGTCGCGAGTTTGACGAGGAGGCGCTGAACGAGTTGGCGACCAGCATCCGTGAGATTGGCATCATACAGCCAGTGACCGTGCGGCAGGTGGCAGAAAACAAGTATCAGATCATTGCCGGTGAACGCCGCTGGCGTGCCTCGCAGATAGCCGGTCTGCAGACCATTCCCGCCTATATCCGTACGGTAGAGGACGAGAACGTGATGGAGATGGCGCTGGTGGAGAACATCCAGCGTGAGGACCTGAACGCCATTGAGATAGCGCTGGCCTACCAGCACCTGGCCGAGACGACCGGTATGACGCAGGCTCGCATCTCGGAGCGTGTCGGCAAGAGCCGCGCCGCCGTCACGAACTATATGCGTCTGCTGAAGTTGCCCGCCCTGGTGCAGATGGCACTGAAGGACAAGGCCATCGACATGGGACACGCCCGTGCCCTGCTGTCGCTGGACAGTCCCAGTCAGCAGATCAAGCTGTTCAAGGAGGTGCAGAAGCAGGGCTACTCCGTGCGTAAGGTGGAGGAGCTGGTGCAGCAGCTGAAGAACGGCCGCGACGTCCTGATAGGAAACAAGAAGATTGCCTCGAGAACCTCGCTCCCCGAGGAGTACAACGAGCTGCGCCAACGACTGGCCACGCTGTTCCAGACAAAGGTGCAGATGACCTGTTCGCCGACCGGCAAGGGTAAGATCAGCATTCCCTTCGGCAACGAGGAGGAGCTGGAGCACATCATGAACCTGCTGGACAAGGTGAGAGGTGAGGCGTGA
>CAZLPO010000075.1:0-6345 GCA_964561385.1 uncultured Prevotella sp. | reverse complement strand
GTGAGGCGTGAGGCGAGAAATGATTGAGAGATTGAAGGGCGAGTGGAGTAACATAGGGTGCCGATGGCTGGTCACGAGCGTCATGTTTGTGGCTGGTATTCTGGGCGTTACGGCCCAGACGGAGGAGGTGGACACGACGTTTGCCGTCACCCCTGACTCCGTACTGCTGAACTACCTAGACACGCTGGCCAAGCAGGACACCAAGACGCTGCAGACGCCACGCATGACGGCCGACACCCTGGTGCGCCGTGCCAAGCGCGACTGGTCTACGTGGCAGCCCAATCCCCAGCGGGCCCTGTGGCTGGCGCTGGTCATCCCCGGCGGCGGACAGATCTACAACCGTAAGTTCTGGAAGCTGCCGCTCGTCTATGGCGGGTTCGTGGGCTGCGTGTACGCCCTGACCTGGAACAACATGATGTACAAGGACTATGCGCAGGCCTATCTGGACATCATGGACGATGACCCCGGGACGGCCAGCTACAACAAGTTCCTGCACCTGGGACGTCAGATTACGCCTGAGAACGAGGCCCGTTACAAGACGCTGTTCAAGAAGCGTAAGGACCGCTACCGCCGCTACCGTGACATGAGCTTCTTCGTGATGGTAGGTGTGTATGCGTTGTCGGTCATCGATGCCTATGTGGATGCCGAGTTGTCGGTGTTTGACATCTCTAAGGACTTGAGTATGAGGGTGTCGCCGGGAGTTATCAGCACACCACGGGCCATGACAGCCAGTCCGCTGCAGACATCGTCGGTGGGGCTGAACTGCCAGATTAACTTTTAACAGCGAGGTGAACCTCGCTGCACTGGACAAAAAGGAAGAATGGATATGAAGAAATACATAGTGTTGCTCGCCATGATGCTGACCTGCGCGATGACCGTGCAGGCACAGGTAGTCGTGGACGACGACGAGGAAGAAGAGTTTGAGGACGAGGAAGAAGACGACGAGGAAGAAGTCGTCGTCAATGCCGGCGATGAGTTCACCGTGACGGACCAGGAAGGCAACGAGGAAGTTATTGACTTCCCCGAGGCCATGACGTATGACCTGGACTCGCTGATGAACCTCTACATGGCAAAGACCTACCTGGACCAGGACAACGACTGTCGGACGAGCGATGCGAACCCTGTCTATACGAAGGAACAGTATGTGGAACGTCTTCGTCGTCTGCCGACCATCATGGAGATGGCCCACAACGACGTGGTACAGGCCTTCATAGACCGCTACAGCGGCAGACTGCGCCACTCGGTGAGCGTGATGCTAGGTGCCACGAACTTCTATATGCCCATCTTCGAGGAGGCTTTGGAGGCCTATGACATGCCGCTGGAGCTGCGCTACCTGCCTATTATCGAGTCGGCGCTGAACCCGAAGGCTGTGTCGCGCGTCGGTGCCACCGGTCTCTGGCAGTTCATGCTGGCCACCGGTAAGCAGTACGGTCTGGAGGTCAACTCCCTGGTTGACGAGCGCCGCGACCCGACGAAAGCCTCGTATGCCGCTGCCCGCTATCTGCGCGACCTCTACCGTGTGTTCGGTGACTGGAACCTGGTGATTGCCGCCTACAACTGCGGTCCCGGCAATGTGGACAAGGCCATCCACCGTGCGCAGGCCGCCTCCAAGGACACGACGGGAACGGTGAACATGAAGGACTACTGGCACATCTACCCCTATCTGCCGCGTGAGACGCGCGGTTACGTGCCCGCCTTCATCGCCGCCAACTACATTATGACCTACTACTCACTGCATAACATCTGTCCGCTGCGTACCCGTCTGCCGGAGAAGACCGACACCGTCATGGTGAGCCGCGACGTACACCTGGCCCAGATAGCCGGTGTGCTTGGACTTGACATGGACCTGCTGCGTTCGCTGAACCCGCAGTATCGCCGCGATATCGTTCCCGGTCTGACCAAGCCCTGTGCCATCAAGCTGCCACTGAGCGACCTGAGCCGTTTCATCGACAACCAGGACAGCATCTACGCCTATAACGCCGCCGAACTGCTGTCGAAGCGCAGTGAGGTGATCATCAACGACGACGTGCCCACGTTCACCAGTAAGCGAAAGTCGACGGTGCGCAGGAAGTCATCGGTGCGCCGCGGCCGCTCAAAGGTGACACGCCGCAGGACCACAACCGCCCGCCGCAAGACCACAACGGCACGCCGTAAGACCACGACCGCCCGCCGTACTAGGAAGAGCAAGTCGAGGAGCAGACGCAGGAGATAACAATATATAAGGTGTAAAGAAGGACGAACTATGGATGAAGAGCAGACCAGACAAGAGCTTGCCGACGACAAGCTGATCAACGACGCATTCCAGAGACTGTTGGACGACTACTTGGCATCGCGCCACCGCAAGAAGGTGGACCTCATCACCAAGGCATTCAACTTTGCACGCCAAGCACACAAGGGCGTCCGCCGTCTGTCGGGCGAACCTTATATCATGCACCCCATCGCCGTGGCCCACATCGCCTGCTCCGAGATAGGCCTGGGCTCGACGAGCATCTGCTCTGCCCTCCTCCACGATGTCGTCGAGGACACCGACTACACGGTGGAGGACATCTCGAACATCTTTGGTCCGAAGATAGCCCAGATTGTCGATGGTCTGACGAAGATCAGCGGTGGCATCTTCGGTGAGCAAGCCTCAGCACAGGCCGAGAACATCAAAAAACTCCTGCTGACGATGAGCGATGACATCCGCGTCATCCTGATCAAGATTGCCGACCGTCTGCACAACATGCGGACGCTGGAGTCGCAACCTGCTAACAAGCAATACAAGATAGCCGGTGAGACGTTGTATATCTACGCTCCGTTAGCTAACCGTCTGGGACTCAATAAGATCAAGTCGGAGTTGGAGAACCTGAGCTTCCGTTTTGAGCATCCCGAGGAGTATGCCTCCATCCAGAAGAAGCTGGAGAAGACGCAAGCCTCGCGTCATGAGCTGTTCGACCAGTTTACCGCCCCCATCGAGGATTCGCTGAAGCGCTTAGGCATCAGCTACCAGATCAAGGAACGAGTCAAGACCCCCTACTCCATCTGGAGCAAGATGCAGAACAAGCACGTGACGTTTGACGATATCTATGACATCCTGGCCGTCCGCATCATCTTCACCCCTCGGAAGCGCGAGGAGGAAGTCAACGAATGCTTCAATATCTATGTGGAGCTGTCGAAGATATACAAGTCGCACCCCGACCGTCTGCGCGACTGGCTGAACCACCCGAAAGCCAATGGCTATCAGGCACTTCACGTCACGCTGATGTCGAAGCAGGGCCGCTGGATAGAGGTGCAGATACGCAGTGACCGCATGGACGAGATTGCCGAGCAGGGACTGGCTGCCCACTGGAAATACAAGGAAGGCGAGGAGGACGACGAATACACCGAGGACGAGGCCGAGCTGAACGAGTGGCTCCGCACCATCAAGGAGATTCTCGACGACCCCCAGCCTGACGCCATGGACTTCCTCGACGCCATTAAGCTGAATCTGTTTGCCTCCGAGATCTTCGTCTTCACACCGAAAGGCGAGATCAAGACGATGCCCGCGGGCTGTACGGCCCTTGACTTTGCCTTCAGCATCCACACCTTCCTCGGCAGCCATTGTATCGGTGCGAAGGTGAACCACAAGCTCGTGCCCCTGAGTCACAAGTTACAGAGCGGCGATCAGGTAGAGATTCTCACCTCGAAGTCGCAGCACGTCCAGCCTGCATGGGTCAACTTCGTGTCGACCGCCAAGGCCAAGGCCAAGATCCAGGCTATCATGCGCCGTGACAACCGTGAGGTGCAGAAGAAAGGCGAAGACACCCTGAACAGTTGGTTACGGAAGCAGAACATCGAGCCGACGCCCGCCATCATCAGTCAGCTGGCTGAATACCATGAGTATCAGCGCCGTGACGAGTTCTTCCAGGCCCTTGGCGAGAAGACGGTCCTGCTGGGCGACAAGGATCAGGACGAGTTGAGCGGCAAGAACAAGAAGAAAGGCGATACCAGTGGCGGCTGGCGCAAGTACGTGCCGTTTGTCAAGGCCAAGAAAGGCGAAAAGGAAGAGAAGAACGAAGAGCTGTTTGTGGTGCCGGAGAAGTTCAACCGCAAGAAGCCCATCTACATCACCGACGACAACATCCGCCAGTATAAGTTCCCGCAGTGCTGCCACCCCATTCCCGGTGACGATATCCTCGGGTACATAGACAACAAGAACCAGATAGAGATACACAAGCGTGCCTGTCCTGTTGCCGCGAAGCTGAAGACCAGCTACGGCAACCGCATCCTTGACGCCAAGTGGGACATGCACCGCCGTCTGTTCTTTGATGCCACCATCCGTCTGGGCGGTATCGACCGCGTCGGTCTGCTGAACGAGGTGACACAGATTATCTCTGCCCAAATGAACGTGAACATCCGCAAGCTGACGTTCACCACCGAAGAAGGCATCTTTGAGGGAAGTATCGACCTGCGCGTTCACGACCGCGCGGACGTGAAGGCCATCATGGACAACCTGAAGAATGTCAATGACTTAAAGGAGATATCACAGATCTTGTAGCGGGCTTTGCCCTAATTGATAAATGATAAATGATAAATGATAATGAAGATGACAGGTAAAAGGTGGGGAAAGAGAGGAATAGCAGTGATAGGTTTATCATTTTTCTTTTTTCTTTTTTCAGTTAGTCCTGCAAGCGCGAAGAGCTACGACAACCCCGACACGATTGTGGTCAGCCGCGACGGTACGGGAGCCTTCCGGACCATCGACGAGGCCATTGAGGTGTGCCGTGCCTTCATGGACTACCACAAGGTCATCTACGTGAAGCGCGGTACCTACAAGGAGAAACTGATTGTCCCGCAGTGGTTGCAGAACATCGAGATATGCGGTGAAGACCGCGACCAGACCATCATCACCTACGATGACCATGCCAACATCAACAAGATGGGGACCTTCCGTACCTACACACTGAAGATCGAGGGAAACGATATCACCCTGAAGAACATCACTATCGAGAACAATGCTGCCCGACTGGGACAAGCCGTGGCGCTGCACACAGAAGGCGACCGTCTGCTGTTTGTGAACTGCTGCTTCTTAGGCAACCAGGACACCGTCTATACCGGGATGCCCTACACACGGCTGCTGTTCAAGGACTGCTATATCGAAGGCACCACCGACTTCATCTTCGGGCCGTCGACAGCATGGTTCGAGCATTGCACCATCCACTGTAAGATTAACAGCTACATCACGGCTGCCTCCACACCGCAGGATGCTGCTTACGGCTATGTCTTCAACGACTGCACAGTGACAGCTGCCGAGGGTGTAGACAAAGTCTATTTAGGTCGTCCGTGGCGCGACTATGGCTACACCCTGTTTATGCATTGCGACCTGCCCCGCCAGATTCGTCCCGAGGGCTGGCACCACTGGGAGAAGCAACGTGAGCAGACCGCCCGCTACCTGGAATATGAGAACCGTGGCGAAGGTGCCGACACCCGTCAGCGCGTCGGCTGGAGTCGTCAGCTCACGAAGAAAGAAGCCCAGCAGGTGACCCCTGAGCACGTGTTCAGCCGTCATGACACGTGGGCGGTGTCGCTATAACCGTTTCTTAAAGAACTGTAGCACCCGTTCCTGTGCCTTGAGCGGACAGCTGTGCGGGATATCCCAGAGCTCCGTCTCAAGAAGGGAGTCGGCTCCCTGTGACTGCCACACATCGTGCATGATGGAAAAGGCCTGTCTCACGCCAGCCTCATGGAACAGTTTGTCCTGAAGGCCATTGATGAAGAGCATCGGCTTCGGACAAGCCAGCGATGCCACATGCGGATAGTCGAGCCAACGACGCAGTCCCGGAAAACAGTTGGCAAAGCCCCCATTCTCCGTTCGCTGATAACGGAACGACATCTGGTCGGCCGTGGTTGTCATCCAACAGACGGCCGCTCCCGCCTTGACATGATCGCTCAGTGCCGCCAGCATCCATGCGCGGTAGGCCCCCATGGAACAGCCCATACAGCCGATGCGAGTGGCATCCACCTCGGGCAGTGATGCCAGGAATGCAGTACCGCTGAGGTCATCGTACGTCATATAGGCACTGAGGTCGATGCCATACATCATCATGTTTCCCGCAATCATATCGTAACGGTCGCGCCGCGGACCTTCCTGCTGTCCGCGTTCGCCCCACATCGGTGCATCGGCAGAGAACACCACGAAGCCGTGGCGTGCCAGATAGTCGCCAACGAACTGTCCCTCATAGAGTTGTGCGGCCCACTCGTCGGCATCGCGGAGGACGACAGAGTCCTCGCACGCCAACGGGCGGATCATCTTCTCCTTGCCAATAAAGAGATGGGCACCGTGGTCGTGCAGGGCATTGACAGCGGGGAACGGTCCCTTGCCGTCGG
>CAZLPO010000074.1:4281-12252 GCA_964561385.1 uncultured Prevotella sp. | reverse complement strand
ACAGCGGATTCTTGATGAGTTTGCGAGCTTCCTCGATGGTCATGCCCTTCGACTTACGGATCTCGGCCAACTTCTCTGCCAGTTCCTCACTCTTATCGTAGTTCTCGGGGTCGATAAGTGTAGCCTTGCCGATGTTCTGCAGGCCCTTCTCCTTAGCGAGCGCCTCAACCTTGGCAGGGTTGCCAATCAGAATGATGTCGGCAATGTCGTCGGCCAACGCACGGTCGGCTGCACAGAGGGTACGCTCCTCTTCTGCTTCGGGGAGCACGATGCGCTGCTTGTCAGACTTGGCACGCGCAACAATTTGACTCAGTAAATCCATAGCTTGATTAAATTTTTAAGTTTTATAATGATGTATGTTTGTGCAAAGGTAGGAAAAAATATTGGATTATCGAAAAAAATGCGTAATTTTGCAACCAAAAACCAAAAATTAATGACGATTCGTTTATTTTTCAGGTATGAAAGAAAGGCTTAATGTGTTGGGGCCAGTCTTGGCAGTAGCGGCATTGCTGGCAGCAGCCTGTTGTCTGGCAGTCAGTGAAGACGACCTATTGTGGAAGGCACAGGAGATGAACCTGTTTCTGGACACACCGCTGTTCTTCCGCGAACAGATGGCTCTGCCGGCCGGCTGGCTATCGTGGGTCAGCGCCTGGGCCACGGAGTTCTTCTACCACCAGTGGGTGGGCATCAGTCTGCTCAGCGGTTGCTGGGCCCTGCTGATGTTTATGACCGCTCGCACGTTCCGCATTCCGGCTAAGTGGGCTGTTGTTCTGCTCATTCCTGTGGCCGCCTTGTTGCTGACCATTGTCGATACGGGCTACTGGATTTATTACCTGAAGCTGCGCGGTCACTTCTTCGTCGCTACCATCGGCACGACCATAGCCGTAGCCGCCACATGGCTGTTCCGTCTGCTGCCTGCCCAATGGTACGTCCGCAGCCTCTACATGCTGGCCGCCACCCTGCTGCTCTATCCGCTCTGCGGATTCTACGGTCTGCTGACAACGGCGCTGATGGTCATTCTGTCGTGGCGACTGAAGGATATGACGACCGTCCAGCGCGTGGTGACTACCGCGCTGGGCGTATTGGGCATCGTGGCGTGGCCGCTAGTGTGCTATCGCCACATCTACTGTCTGACCAACATCGTCAACATATACTGGGCAGGACTGCCGCTCTACATACTTGACAAGGAGTATACGGGCTACTATGCTCCCTACTGGCTGCTGGGCATCACGCTGGCTGTGATGGCCGCCACCTATGCCGCCAGCCGCCAGACCGCCGTCAGGCGTCCTCTGCCTTGGTTGCTGATTCAGGCTGTTGTGCTGTGCGGCGTGGGCTATGGTGTCTCTCACTTCTGGTTCAAGGACTACAACTTCCACAAGGAGCTGCGTATGCAGCGGTGCATTGAAGGTCTGGACTGGGAGGGTGTGCGCCAGGAGGCTGCCACGCTCAAGGACGAGCCCACGCGAGCCATCGTCATGATGAAGAACCTGGCCCTGTTCCGACAGGGCACACAGGGTAACACCATGTACCAGTATGCGCAGGGTGCCAAACCCTGTGACATGCAGATTCCCGTGAACATGGCGCAGGTTGTCGGACTGCCCCTTTACCACCATTACGGCCAGCATAATTTCTGCTACCGCTGGTGCATGGAGTACTGCGTTGAGCTGGGCTGGCGAGCCGGGTTCCTGAAGTACCTTGTCCGCAGTTCGCTCGCAGGCGGCGACCTGCGTGTGGCGCGCAAGTACATTGATATGTTGAAGCACACACGCTACCATCGTGAGTGGGCCGAGCGCTACGAGCGGCTGCTCAGCGACAAGAAGGCGCTGCACGCCGACCGCGAGTTCGAGCCCATCTTCCACCTGACAGGCAGCAACGACGTATTGAGCAGCGACAACCATACGTCCGAGAAGTTCCTGATGATGCAATTCCTGCAGTCGGCCAGCAACGACCCGCTGTACCTGGAGCAGGCCGTCTACTCGGCCATGTGGCTGAAGTCGACACAGGCATTCTGGCCCGCCTTCTTCCGTTACATCAAGAGTCATCCCGACCAGCCCGTGCCCATCCACGTGCAGGAGGCTGCCTACCTGTACGGCAACCTCGAGCATCAGGTGGACATCAGCCATATGCCGTTCGACAAAGGGGTGGCTCAGAGCTATGCCGCCTTCATGAACCAAGCCAATCAGTGCGGCAACATGAGTGAGGAGCAGATGGCCCGCACGCTGTACCCCAGTTTCGGCCAGACCTTCTTCTACGAGTATTATTTCGTAAGGAACCTGAAGATGTATTGATAAGGAGGAGATTGAAGCATGAAAAGTAAGACATATATCATTTGCCATTGGGCATTGTGCATTGCGCTGCTGTTGACAAGCTGTCACCATGCCACGGTGCCCGACACTTACACCCGTGTGGACAAGACGCCGCGGATTTATCCTGACTACGTGGACGTCACCATTCCCGTCAACATTGCACCGCTGACCTTCGAAATGGACAGACCGTGCGACGAGGTGGTGGCACGTTTCACGGCCAACGGACAGGAACTGGTGTGCGGCGGCGACCAGGTGCAGCCCGATGCCGACGAGTGGCGCACCCTGCTGACAAAGGCTGCTGGCAAGGCCATCGAGGTCGAGGTCTATGCCAGCGAGGGCGGCCAGTGGAACCGCTATCGTCCGTTCCACATCACCGTGTCGAAAGATTCCATCGACACCTACATCAGCTACCGTCTCATCTCGCCCTCCTACGTGGCCTACGAGGAACTGACGCTCAACCAGCGCTGTCTGGAGACTTACGACGAGCAGGTGATGGTCAGCAATATGCTGTGTGGCACCGAGCTGAAGGGGCAGTGTGTCAACTGCCACAACTACCAGCAGTATAACCCTGAGCGTATGCAGTTCCACGCTCGCCAGGGTCACGGTGGCACCATCATCAGCTACGACGGACAGTTGCGCAAGATCAACATGCGCAATGACTCCATCCTCTCGGCCGGTGTCTATCCCACCTGGCACCCATGGCTGCCGCTCATCGTCTACTCCACCAACAAGACGAGCCAGAGTTTCCACACCCGCGACATGAACAAGGTGGAGGTCTTCGATGCCAGCAGCGATCTCATCGCCTATGACGTGGCGCACAACGAGGTGACCAACATCGAGAACGACACGACGGAGTTCGAGGTCTATCCTTTCTGGGCTCCCGACGGCAAGACGCTCTACTACTGCAGCGCCCACTATGAGTTCCAGGACAGCGTTGACCACAGTGTCGAGGTTATCCAGCACGCCAAGGACATCAAGTACAACATCTATAAGAAGTCGTTCGACCCCGAGACCATGCAGTTCGGCGAGCGCCAGCTGGTGTTCGACGCTGCCGCTATGGACAAGAGTGCCACGCTGCCGCGCGTGTCGCCCGACGGCCGTTTCCTCATATTCACCCTCGGCAACTACGGTGTGTTCCACATCTGGCACCACGAGGCCGACCTCTGGATGATGGATTTAAGAGGAGAGAATGTTGAGGAGAAAGGAGAGAGCGTGGCGTGGCCACTGAAAGAGCTGAACAGCAACGATACAGAGAGCTACCACTCCTGGTCGTCGAACGGCCGCTGGGTCATCTTCAGCAGCCGCCGCACGGATGGCGGTTTCACCCGTCCCTTCATCGCCCATATCGACAGCAAGGGCAAGGGCAGCAAGCCCTTTGAGCTGCCACAGGCCGACCCCGACTACCACCGTCAGTTCATCAAGAGCTATAACGTTCCTGAGTTCATGCGCGGTCCCGTCAAGGTGACGCCACAGGACTTTGCCGACAAGCTGAAGGCCAGCGACGGTGAGCCCGTGAAATACGTGCATGCACTACGTGCCAAATGATAACATACAACTGAAAAATGGACAAATATACCATCATAACTGATAACGGCAGCGGACTCTTTGCCGAGCGTCTGACTGACGTCTATGACAAGGTGGCCGACTACCTGCACGACGAGCAGCAGGAAGGCCGCTCGCTGATGTACACCAAGGTTTTTCTCAGCGACATTGCTAACCAGGAGGAAGAGCTGCGGCAGTCGCCCCTCATGCAGCAGTTGCTTGGGAACGCCGCCTGCACCGTCATCCAGCAGTCGCCCATCGGCGGCGCCAAGATAGGCCTGCTGCTGAAGACAGGCAGCGAGGCCGACGGCTTCACGCTGCAGAGCCTGCGTCTGTCGGACGACGAGATCTCCAACTTCGGCTCATACGTGCAGACCATCATGCTGTTCGACAAGTATATAGCCTGGCTGAAGGAGCAGGGGCTGAACCTGAAGGACCATTGCGTGCGCACATGGATTTATGTACGCGACATCGACACCAACTACGACGGTGTGGTCAAGGCGCGCAACGACGTGTTCCGCCAGCACGGTCTGACCGTCGACACCCACTTCATTGCCAGTACCGGCATCGGCGGACGGGCCATGGGCAAGAACGTCTGCGTGGCCATCGACTTCCTGACGGCTGCCGGCATCCGCCCTGACGACAAGCTCTACCTGAAGGCCCTCGACCACCTGAGTCCCACACACGACTACGGCGTAGCCTTCGAGCGCGGCGTGCGCGTTGCCCAGCCCAACAAGTACGAGTATTTCATCTCAGGAACAGCCAGCATCGACCACCGCGGCGAGGTGGTCAACGTGGGTCATGTGGAGAAGCAGACGGAGCGTCTGCTGGAGAACATCAGTGCCCTGCTTGCCGACGGCGGTGCCACGATGCAGGACGTCAAGTATTTCATCATCTACCTGCGCGACCTGGCCGATGCCCCTGTCGTGGAGCGCTACATGAGCGAGGCCTACCCCACCGTGCCGCGCATCATCACGCACGCCAAGGTGTGCCGTCCTGCCTGGCTGGTCGAGATGGAGTGTATCGCCGAACGCGAAAAGTAAGAGATTAGTAATCCATTCCCTTTGTCAGGATGCTTTCCAGTTCCTCGGCCGACAGGCGGAGCTGGAACTGTCCGCGTATGGCCACCGAGATAGCGCCCGTCTCCTCGCTGACCACGATGGCGATGGCGTCGCTCTCCTGCGAGATGCCGAGTGCTGAGCGGTGGCGCAGTCCCAGTTCCTTGGGGATGTCGAGATTATGGCTGACGGGCAGGATACAGCCGGCTGCCAGGATGTGCTTGCGGCCGATGACGACGGCGCCGTCGTGAAGCGGCGAGTTCTTGAAGAAGATGTTCTCTATGAGCCGCTGGTTGATGTCGGCATTGATGCGCTCGCCCGTGCGGATGACATCGTCGAGTGGTGAGACACGCTCCACAACGATGAGCGCGCCGACCTTGCCCTTCGACATCGACAGACAGGCCATCACGATGGGGATGATGCCTTGCTTCAGCTCCTGGCGCTCGCTTTCCCACGTCTTGGCAAAGAGTTGTGCAAGACGACGGAAACGCTGGTGGGCGCCGAGGTTATACAGGAACTTGCGGATGTCCTCCTGGAACAGCACGATGAGGGCTATGACACCTACCGACACCAGTTTGTCGAGAATGGTTCCCAGGAGCCGCATCTCCAGTATCTGCGACACGAAGAGCCACACGATGACGAAGATCATGATTCCCACGAAGACATTCAGCGACCGCGAGTCACGCATCAGCCGGTAGATGTAGTAGAGCATCAGCGCTACCAGCAGAATGTCAATAGCATCCTTTATTCCGAATTCGAAAAACATAGTCTCACTCCTTACTGTTTACTCGTTCAAAAAGCCTCACCGCCTCCACAGCCTCACGCACGTCGTGGACACGTAGGATGGACGCGCCTTTCGTCAGGGCGACGGTGTTCAGCACGACGGTACCTGTGAGCGACTCCTCCGCTGTCACGCCCAGCAGCTTGTAGATCATCGACTTGCGCGACATCCCCACCAGCACGGGCAGTTCCATCACCTGCAGCTTCTCCAGCTCGCGCAGCACCTCGTAGTTCTGCTCCAGCGTCTTGCCGAAGCCGAAGCCTGGGTCGAGGATGATGTCCTTCTGCCCGAAGTCGCGCAGCTGCTGCACCCTCTCGGCCAGCGTCAGCAGCATGGTGCGCAGGTCAGCGTCCGTGGACGTCAGGACGTAGGGTGCGCCGAGCTTGGCGGTCATGCGGTACATGTCCTTCGAGCCGCCGCTGACGTCGTTGATGATGTCGGCCCCGTACTCATCGACGGCCATGCGGGCCACCTCCGGTCGGAAGGTATCGACAGAGACGGCGGTCTCGGGATAGAGCGTGCGGATAACGCCCAGTCCCAGTCGCAGGCGCTCCATCTCGCCCTCCGTCGAGACCGGCGTACTGCCAGGACGTGTCGAGCAGGCTCCGATGTCAATCATCGACGCCCCTTCCTTCACGATCTGAGTCACCCTGTCGGCAATCTCGCGCTCCGTCTGCTGGCGGCTGGCAGCATAGAATGAGTCGGGCGTCACGTTAAGGATGCCCATCACCTGCGGCCTGCC
Source organism: uncultured Prevotella sp. (assembly GCA_964561385.1). Lineage (GTDB taxonomy): Bacteria > Bacteroidota > Bacteroidia > Bacteroidales > Bacteroidaceae > Prevotella. The sequence goes on along the minus strand of CAZLPO010000074.1, from coordinate 5,823 downwards.
CAAGTCCATCAGCCGCCCTTTCACATTAACCGTATATTCCATAATTTGATGGCAAAGATACGAAATAATTCATAATTCATCATTCATTATTCATAAATATTTTGTAGTTTTGCACAAAAATTACGAAGAATATGACTATCAAGGAACTATACCAGCTCTATCAGGAGCACCCCTGCATCACGACCGACAGTCGTGACTGCCCTGAGGGAAGCATCTTCCTCGCGCTGAAAGGCGAATCGTTCGACGGCAACAAGTTTGCGCTCCAGGCCCTTCAGAAGGGCTGCGCCTATGCCATCGTGGACGAGGCAATTGAGGAGTGTAGAACGGAGAGTGTAGAGTTTGCTACCGCCACTGGAAACACGGCGGCAGCAAACTCTCACCTCTCAACTCTCACCTCTCAACTAATAAGGGTCTCTGACTGCCTGCAGACGTTCAAGGACCTGGCACGCGAGCATCGCCGCCAGTTCCAGATTCCCGTCATCGCCATCACAGGCACCAACGGCAAGACGACAACGAAAGAGCTCGTGGCCAACGTGCTGCAGCAGAAGTTCAACGTGCTCTATACGCAGGGCAACTTCAACAACGACGTAGGCGTGCCCAAGACGCTGTTCCGTCTGACCGCGGAGCACGACATCGCCGTCATCGAGATGGGTGCCTCGCATCCTGGCGACATCCGCACGCTGGCCGAGACAGCCGAGCCCACCTGCGGACTCATCACCAACGTGGGACGTGCCCACCTGCAGGGCTTCGGTTCGTTCAAGAACGTCGTCAAGACCAAGGGCGAGCTCTACGACTATCTGGGCCGTCGCGGCGAGAGTCTGGTGTTCCTCAATGCCGACGACGAGCGGCTGGTCGACATCCTGCCCGACAACGTGTGGGTGGCCCCCTACTCCACCAACCTGGAGAACGTCGAGGGCTGCACCGTCGGCGAAGTCGTCTCGTGCGCACCCTTCCTGAAGTTCCGCTGGCGCGAGAGCGACACGAACCTTGAGGAAAGAGGAAAGAGGAAAGAGGAGCCCGTCTGGTACGAGGTGCAGACGCAGCTTATTGGCGCCTATAACTTGGACAACATGATGGCGGCCATCGCCGTCGGACTGAACTTCGGCATCGAGCCGGAACTCATCAACGCAGCCCTCGAGGCCTACAAGCCGTCGAATAACCGCTCGCAGCTGACCGTCACCGCTCACAACCGTCTGGTGGTCGATGCCTACAACGCCAACCCCAGCAGCATGCGTGCGGCCCTCGACAACTTCCGGCTGATGGACGTTGCGCCGAAGATGGTCATCCTGGGCGAGATGCGCGAGCTGGGCAACTCCAGCCGCAAGGAGCACCAGAAGCTCATTGCACAGCTGGCCGACAGCCACTTCGACCAGGTGTGGCTTGTGGGCGACGAGTTCACCGACCTGCCTGCCGCCTACCGCCATTTCCACGATGTCGACGAGGTGAAGGCTGTGCTTACCAGCGAGCGTCCTGAGGGCTATCACATCCTCATCAAGGGCTCCAACAGCACCCGTCTCTACCAGCTGCCGGAACTATTGTGAG
>CAZLPO010000074.1:0-4181 GCA_964561385.1 uncultured Prevotella sp. | reverse complement strand
GTGAGGCGTGAGACGAGATATGTGATGCATATAAGATTGAAACACCTGGGAGCCATCATCTGGAGTGCTGTGTTACTCTGTCTGCTGACAGCAGGGTGTAACAGCCGCAGCGACAGTCCAGCGAGCGCGCCGCTGCCTGCGCAGTCGGCCGTGTACTACTGGCGCACCGACCTGCGGCTCGACTCCACGGAGCGTGCTTTCCTGCGTACCTATGATATAAAGAAGGTGTACTGCCGCTACTTCGACGTGGTGATGCGCGACGGCGAGCCGATGCCCAACGCTACGCTGACGTTCAGCGACACCCTGCCCGACGGCATCGAGCTGGTACCCACCGTCTATATCACCGAGGACTGTATGCACGAGCCCCACACGGGACTGGCACGTAAACTGGTGGAGCGCATCCGGCAGATGAACGAGACCAACGACATTGACGGCGTCCGCGAGATACAGATCGACTGCGACTACACCGCCCGCAGCCGCAAGGTCTATTACGACTTTCTCAACGACGTCTCGTCCCACATTTCACGCCTCACGCCTCACGCCTCACGCCTCACGCCCATCGTCTCCACCACCATTCGTCTCCACCAGCTCGCTATGCCCGCGCCGCCCGTCGACTACGGCGTGCTGATGATCTACAACACGGGCGACCCGCAGCGGTTCGTGGAGCGTAATCCCATCCTCGACCTGCGCGACGTGGCGCCCTACCTGCGACGGCTCGACGGCTACCCACTACCACTGGCAGCCGCCTACCCCGTCTATAGCTGGCAGCGGCAGATTCACGGCGTGCGCATCGAGCACAGCGTCGAGTCCGACGAGATCCTGCGTGTGAAGCAGGCCGTCGAGCACCACCGCCCAGACCTCAGCCGCACCGTCATCACCTACCACCTGGACAAGGACAACATCAACAGATATAAACCCGAAACGTATGAAGCGATTTATCACCATTAGCCTGCTCGCGGCACTGTGGCTGCCGACGATGGCCTGTCTCTGGATTCAAACCAACAACAGCTACCTTTTCAGTCCGCTCGACAAGCAGGAGTTCCGCCGCCGCGTCGAGACCACGTGCAACGACAACTGGAAAGCCTACCTGCAGTCGGACAAGGAGTACTATTGGTTCGACGCCGACGAGGCCGTCAAGACGGCACGCAGCAAGAACGACCTGCTCATGGTCAGCTACATCCAGAACCTGCAAAAATACCTGGCATGTGCCGAGGAGAAGCAGCAGGAGCGATGGGAATACCCCACGAAGGAGGAACTGGACAAGCGCCGCCAGACGCTGATGGCCGTGCGCGCCTATGCCCAGACGAAACTGAAGACGCGCCTGCGCTCGCAGCACGCCCTGCTGTTCATGCGCTGTAACATGATGCTCGACCGCCACGCCGAGAACGTCACCTTCTGGTGCACCACCGCCAGCCAGCTCATCGAGAGCGTCTATCGCGACATGATGCGTAACATCTATGCCGGCGCCCTCTACAGGACGGGCAGTGAGGAGGTGGCCGCCAAGGTGTTTGCCGAGCAGGGCGACTGGGAGAGCCTCATGACCATCTACTACAAGCGTCGCTCCTGCCAGGCCATCCGCGAGGAGTACCAGCGCGAGCCCGACTCGCCCGTGCTGCCCTTCCTGCTCAAGGACTTTGTCAACAATGCCCAGGAGGCCGTCGACGGCGCCGACGAGGGCAACCTCGGCGGCAAGCTCTTCATCCGCGACATCACGCGCCAGGAGGCGCAGCAGATGTGCCGTCTCTGTCAGCAGGTGGTCAGCGAGGGCAAGACCGACGTGCCCGTCATGTGGCAGAGCGCCAAGGCGTGGCTCGAGTACCTGTTTGGCAACCACCGCCAGGGCGTCAGCGACATCAAGGCCGCTGAAGGCATGGAGGGCACGCCGCGCATGAAGGACAACGCCCGCGTGCTCAGGTTCTACATCACCGCCGCTGAGGCACCCCTCGGCACCAGCCTCGACGACTACGTGGCCGACGAGCTGGCGTGGTTCGAGAGCAAGTACGAGGGCGACGACGGTTTCTTCATGGCCGCACGCGACCGCATCGTCCACCAGGTGCTCATGAAGCGCTACGCCAGCCAGCCCGTCCGTCTGCTGGCCATTGAGCAGGCCACCGCCTGCCCTGAGTACACCGCCCATGCCGATACCATCAGCGTCGCGTCGCTGCTGCAGTACATCGACTACAGCGCCTCGCCCGCCGACAACAAACTCGACAGTTACTTGAAGCCGCATGTCAGCTACGACCGCGACAGACTCAACGACCTCGTCGGCACCAAGTACCTGCGACTGTGCCGCTGGAACGACGCCATCAGCTGGCTCAGCAAGGTGCCCCTCACCTTCTACCACGAGCAGGGCTACGCCCGCTACGCCGCCTTCCGCCACATCGACGTCGAACCCTGGATCACGCGCCAGTGGGACGACGATGACATCGAACGCGACCTGAAGCTCAAGAGCAATCCGAAGATCGACTTCGCCAACGAGATGCTGCGCCTCGAAGGTCAGGCCAACGTCCTCAAGGGCAAGGCCCTCGAGCAGTGCTGGTTCGACCAGGCCGTACGCTACGCACAAGCCCACTTCACGGGCGACTGCTGGTACATCATGCGCGATACCAAGAGTGCTTACGACACGCTGCGCTGCAACGAGGCCGACCTCGCCGCCAAGGCTACCACCCTGCTGCAGAAAGCCAGTCAGAGCAGCGACTTCGCCCTGCGCGAACGCTCGCTCTTCGCCCTGAGCTACGTCTATCTGAACAAGTCACCGTGGTACGAGGACACGTGGAGCGACACCAGCTACGAGCTCTACCGCAAACCCTGCCGGCAGTCCACGCAATGGCAGGCCTTCGCCCGTCTGGCCGACTTTGAACGACAAAACGCGACACGCACCAGTTCGTACGTATCGCGTTGCGATGAGTATATCCAGTTCATGAAGCACTACCGCCCCTGACGCGGCTCACATTTCTCGTCTCACGCCTCACGCAAAAGATCAATCTCCTTGATAGTGCGCTCCACAATCTTCTCCGGCCGCCAGTCGGGGAAGATTTTTTTCAGCACGTATCGGCGCACCTCCTTGGGCGTCAATACCGTCTCCGCCTCCTGCCGCTGCCCCTTGGCCTCGAAGGCGATGACGTTCGTCGGCGGCGTCAGCAGGCGCCCCTCGGCATCCACCGTTGCATACTCGCCGAAGCAGCAGTCCACCGCACGGATGCTCTGTGGGTCAAAGCGTGTCGGCAGCAGGCGTTCAGGCGTCATCAGCCGCGTGTTCAGCCACGTGCAGCGCGGGGTGGTGTGCCAGCCGCGCGCCAGGAAGAAGTCCGACTGCCTATTCCACACCACGCAGCTCTCGAAGACGTAGCCCCACGGCGTGTCGGCCGTCCGCGGCGCCGCTATCACGTTGCGCCCTGAGCCGTCGCGGTTGCGGCGCTCCGTCACCAGCGTGCAGTGGTCGAAGTAGGCATCGCCCGCGCCGCAGATGAAATCCACCGTCCCGTGAATCTCGCTGTTCACCAGGTACGACTGGCTCTCCACATTGTCCGTATAGTACGTGTCCTGATACGACAGCAGGCACACACGGTTGCAGATGGTGCGCGTGCCCTTGTCGTGCAGCGCCACCGCCCGTCCTGCCGAGCCCGCAGCGTAGTAGTCCAGCGCGTTCTGCAGCGTCAGGTCCTGCAGGTACGTGTCGCTCGTCATCAGCCGCAGCGTCGCCGTCTTGCCGATGCCCTCGCCCACCTTGGGTGGACGGTTCACGATTACCGTACCACGCATGCTCTCGCCCACGATGGCCACGTTGTGGCCCGTCAGCGTCGTCAGCACACGACTGCCCAGGTCGTACACGCCGTTGGGCACCAGGATATAGAGACGCGCCGACAGCGAGTCGGCATTCACACGGTTAGCCTCGTCGATGGCCTGCAACAGGCTCTCGGCATCGCCCGCCTTGACGGTGATACACCTCGGAGCACCCATCAGCAGGGCCGGAAAACATAGCAGTAGGACGGCTAATAGTTGTTTTGTCATTGTCATTCGGCTGCAAAGATAGGCGTTTTTTACCACTAACCAAAATTTTTCCTAAAAAAAGTGCGCGTAATTCAAAAAAAGTACGTACCTTTGCACCCGCTTACGAGAAATCGTAGGCAATCGGGATGTAGCGCAGTTGGTAGCGCACTACGTTCGGGACGTAGGGGTCG
>CAZLPO010000073.1:0-12259 GCA_964561385.1 uncultured Prevotella sp. | reverse complement strand
CCGTCGGCAATATAGAGCGACGGCATCTTACGGAACTCATCGGTGATGGTCTGCATGTCCTGTTCGTCGTCAATCACCCAGAACTGGTGACGGAAGCCGTCAATGGGAGCAATGAAGTCGTACTCGGGCTCGGTGGCTGCATAGCGCATGATGAGCGAATCGAGTATTTTGTTGTCAGGATAGGCAAAGAAGACGGGCTCGATGTTGGCGTTGTTCACGCGGACGTGCTTCATGCGGTCCTCCTCCTTGTCACGGCGTGTCAGCTCGTGCTTCTTGATGACGCCCTTCATGTAGTCGTCCACATAGGCACCCACGACGAGACCATACTGTGTCTTGCCCTGCATGGTCTGCGCATAGATATAATAATGGTCGCAAGCGTCCTGAACGAGCCAGCCCTTATCCTGGAACTTCTGGAAGTTCTCGGCTGCCTTCTCATAGACCCGCGGGTCGTACTCGCTGGTGCCTACAGGAAAGTCAATCTCGGGCTTGATGATGTGGTAGAGACTCTTCTCGTTGTCGCCAGCCTCGGCACGGGCTTCTTCACTATCGAGTACATCGTACGGACGACTCTCGACCTGCTCCACCAGCTCCTTCGGCGGGCGGATGCCTTTGAATGGTTTTATGATTGCCATGATTATTTCGTTGTTGTGTTATATCGTTATAACGTTATTTCGTTATGACGATTATAGATACTGCTTGATTTTCTCTATCATCTCCTGATACTCGGCATCCGAGAGATACACTTTGCCAGGATTCATCTGGAACGTGCCACCGTAGTCGGGACCATCCACATATTTGGGCGCGAGGTGGAAGTGCAGATGAGAAAGTTTGTCGCTGTAGGCGCCGTAGTTGATCTTCTCAGGATTGAACGCCTTCTGCATGGCACGCGTCACACGGGCCACATCGGCCATGAAGGCATTGCGGTCGTCGTCCGACAACTCATTGAGATCGTTCACATGGTCCTTGTAAGCCACAAGACAACGGCCACGATAGGTCTGCTCCTTGAACAGGAAAGCGCGCGAGACTGACAGCTGTGCGAACTCAATCATCAAATCATGAAGGGTCTGATTATTTGTGCAGTAGAGACACTGCTTAGGGTCACTTTGCATACTTGAACTTGTTTTAGGTAGAAAACAAAAAAAGTGCACACTGAAGAAGTCCCTCATTGTGCACTTTCGATATTGGTTTACTTGTTCACCTGGAATCGGGTGTCGCCATCCTTGAAGAAAGCGTTGATCTGCTTGGCGGCAGCGATGCCGGCATTGATGTTGGCCTCAGCGGTCTGGGCACCCATCTTCTTCGGGGTCGAGAAGTAACGGCCCTCGAACTTCTGGAACTCATCGTTGGCATCTGGCATAATGTCTGTCACGAACTTCAGGTCCTCGCGCTCAGACATCAGCTTAATCAGTTCAGGCTCGTTGATCACCTCTTTGCGAGCTGTGTTGACCAGGATGCCACCCTTCTTCATCTTACTTACAAGCGCAGCGTTGATGCTCTGCTTGGTCTCAGGCGTAGCGGGGATGTGGAGCGAAACAACATCGCAGGTCTCGAACAACGCGTCCTGATTGGCAACGGCGTGCACACCAGCAGCCTCAATCACGTCGGCAGGACAGAAAGCATCGTAGGCATAGACATCCATGCCGAAGCCCTTGGCGATGCGGGCCACGTTGCGGCCAACATTACCGAAGGCAAGGATACCCAGCTTCTTACCCAGCAGCTCAGAACCGCTCTTGCCGTTATAGAAACCGCGAACGGCCATCACCAGCAGACCGAATACAAGCTCGGCAACGGCGTTGGAGTTCTGACCCGGCGTGTTCTCAGCCACTACGTTGTGAGCAGTAGCGGCGGCGAGGTCAATGTTGTCGTAGCCGGCACCGGCACGCACCACAATCTTCAGCTGCTTGGCAGCATCGAGCACCTCAGCGTCGACCTTGTCGGAACGGATAATCAGCGCATCGGCATCAGCTACTGCTGCAAGCAGCTGAGCCTTCTCTGTATATTTCTCAAGCAGCACCAGCTCGTTGCCTGCTGCCTCAACTTCTGCCTTGATACCATTGACAGCGGCGGCTGCGAATGGTTTCTCTGTTGCAACTAATACTTTCATAAATATATTTTTTATCTGAAACGAATGTGAATAATATGAATAATCTTGTTCACGAATTTAAATAATAATTATTCGTTTTTATTCGTGGAATCAATTATTCACATTATTCATATTCGTGTCTTTTTTTTATTAATGATTAGCTTCGAACTCCTTCATGCAGGCGACGAGGGCGTTGCAGCCTTCAATGGTCTGGGCGTTGTAGCAGCTGGCGCGGAAGCCGCCAACCGAACGGTGACCCTTCACACCAACCATACCCTTAGAGGTAGCGAAGTCAAGGAAGTCCTTCTCCAACTCCTTGTACTCGTCAGCCATCACGAAGCAGAGGTTCATGACTGAACGGTCCTCAACATTGGCAGTACCACGGAACATCTTGTTGCGGTCGATCTCGCCATAGACGATTTCGGCACGCTGCTGAGCCAGCTTGTCCATAGCCTCAACACCACCGTTCTTCTTGATCCAGCGGAGGGTCTCAAGAGCGCTGTAGATGGGCACTACAGGAGGCGTGTTGAACATCGAGCCCTTGTCGACGTGTGTGCGGTAGTCGAGCATGGTGGGAATCTCACGGGGAGCCTTGCCCAGCTTCTCGTCCTTCAGGATGATGATGGTCACACCGGCCATGGCCAGGTTCTTCTGGGCACCAGCATAGATAGCGTCGTACTTAGCAACGTCGATGGGACGGCTGAAGATGTCCGACGACATATCAGCTATCAGGGGAACATTCACGTCGAGGTCCTTGCGAATCTCAGTACCATAGATGGTGTTATTGGTCGTGATGTGCAGATAGTCGGCATCGGCAGGAACGGTCCAGTCCTTGGGGATGAACGTGTAGTTGGCATCGGCTGAAGAAGCCACCTCTACCACCTCACCAAAGAGCTTTGCTTCCTTCATGGCCTTCTTGGCCCAGACGCCCGTATTCAGGTAGGCAGCCTTCTTGATGAGGAAGTTATAAGGAATCATACAGAACTCGAGACTGGCACCGCCACCAAGGAAAATCACAGAATAGCCCTCAGGGACCTGCAGCAGCTCCTTCACCAGAGCCACAGCCTCGTCTACGACAGGCTGAAAGTCCTTTGCACGGTGGCTGATCTCCATCAGCGAGAGACCCGAGCCATTGAAATCAAGACACTGTTTGGCGGTTGCCTCAATGACCTCGCGGGGAAGCATCGAGGGGCCGGCATTAAAGTTGTACTTCTTCATTGTTTTGTTACTTAAATATGGTTTATTATTTCAGTCGTTTTAATACTGCAGCAAAGCAGTTTTCAGAATTGCGCTGCGAAATTACACTTTTTTCTTCAAACAGGCAAATATTTTGGCAGAAATTCACAAAAACAAGCCGTTTTCTTGCATTTTGCCAAGTGCAGCTAACAATTACGCGCCTATTTTACAGGTTCAACAAGCGTGCGGATGCCCTTTACCTTCTCACCCTTCGTCAGTCGCAGCACCTGCTGCAGTTTGCCCCGCGCAATGGCGGCATAGGCATAGTGGTCGTTCACGTCAATTCGTCCGATTTCATCGGCTGTCAGCCCACCCTTCTTGCAAAGGAACCCAAGGATGTCTCCCTTCGAGAGTTTGTCCTTTTTGCCTTTACCTATATATATAGTAGTCATGCGCGGCTGAGGGATAGCCCGTCTTTCGGTACTCAAGGGGAATAGCTCCGATGCGCTGACGAACTCAGGCATGTGTTCCTCGGGACCCACAATGAAGTAAGCCATACCCTCGCGGTCCCAACGGGCTGTGCGCCCTACGCGGTGGACATAGCCGTCCTCATTGAGGGGCAGGTGGTAGTGTACGACGTTGGCCACGTCGGGAATGTCAAGTCCGCGCGACGCCAGGTCGGTAGCCACCAGCACGCTCGACGAGCCGTTGGAGAACTTGTAGAGAGCGTCCTCGCGCTGCCGTTGGTCCAGTCCGCCATGAAAGGCACTGGTGATGAAGCCAGCATGGCGCAGGTAGTCGTCGACACGCTCCACAGAGTCGCGATAGTTCAGGAAGACGATGCTCTGCGAGTCGCCCAGTTGGCACAGCAGATCGCGCAGCGTGCCAAGTTTGTCCTTCTCGGGACTCTTCACCTCGTAGAACGTCATGCGTTCCTCGGCGGACTGCTCCGTGCGATAGTCGATGCGCACCGCATGGTCGATACTGACGAAGTGTGGTATCTGCTCGGCATCGGTGGCCGACAGCAACACCAGCCGCTGCAAGCCCGGCAGCGACTTCAGCAAACGGAGCATTTCATCGTGGAAGCCCATCTCGAGGCATTTGTCGAACTCGTCGATCACCAGATAGCGGATGGCATAGGGCGAGATGTTCGACTTGGAAAGATGGTCATTCAGTCGCCCAGGCGTGCCAAAGACCACCTGGGGTCTCGTGTCGCGTAGCCGGCGGTGCTCCTCCATTGCCGTGCGACCTCCATAGACAGCCATCGAGCGGAGCTTCGTGCCCAGCGATCTCAGCACCTCGTGTGACTGTAGAGCCAGCTCACGCCCAGGCACGACTACCAGCGCCTGCACATCATCGCTGTCGGTATGGAGCAACTGCACCAACGGCAAGAGATAGGCCAGCGTTTTACCAGATCCTGTAGGTGAGAGCACGATGACATGTTGACGACCGTGCAACAGCTCGCCGCCAACCTGTTGCTGCATAGGACTGAGAGCCGTGATACCCAGGCGCCGAAGACAATCCTCTATTTGTTTATTACCTTGCATAAGTATTCTATTTTGATGCAAAGATACGAATAAGTAGGCGAAGCACAAAACAAAACACGAATATATTTTGTTCTACTCTCGTTTTTTTCGTAACTTTGCGCTCGATTTGCGAATCATTAACTTAACAACAACACGAAAGATGGTGAAAATATCGAAAGAAGCTGCACTGGCCTATCATGAGAGCGGACGGCCAGGAAAGATTGAAGTAAAGCCAACCAAAGCCTACCGCACACAAACGGATCTGTCGCTGGCCTACTCGCCCGGCGTAGCCTATCCCTGCCTGGAGATTCAGGACAACCCAGACGCTGCCTACCGTTATACGGACAAGGGCAACCTAGTGGCCGTTATCTCTAACGGCACCGCCGTGCTAGGCCTTGGCGACATCGGTGCCATGAGCGGCAAACCGGTGATGGAGGGTAAGGGTCTGCTATTCAAGATATACGGCGGCATCGACGTCTTCGACATCGAGGTGAACGAAAAAGACCCCGAGAAATTCTGCGAGGCTGTAGAACGCATAGCACCAACGTTTGGCGGTATCAATCTGGAGGACATCAAGGCCCCTGAGTGCTTCTACATCGAGGAACGTCTGAAAAAGACGCTCGACATCCCCGTGATGCATGACGACCAGCACGGCACAGCCATTATCTCGGCCGCCGGCCTGAAGAACGCAATGGAGGTCATCGGTAAGGACATTTCGAAGGTGAAGATCGTGGTGAACGGCGCCGGTGCTGCTGCCATCTCATGTACCAAACTCTATATGGCCATCGGCGCGCGGAAGGAGAACATCGTGATGCTCGACTCGAAAGGTGTCATCCGTCAGGACCGCACCGACCTGAACGAGCAGAAGCGCTTCTTTGCTACCGAGCGTACAGACATCAAGACACTGGCCGAAGCCGTCAACGGCGCCGATGTCTTTGTCGGACTGTCGAAGGGCAACGTGCTGTCGAAGGAGATGGTGAAGACGATGGCCAAGGACCCCGTCATCTTCGCGCTGGCTAATCCCGTTCCGGAAATCAGCTATGAAGACGCTATGGAGGCCCGTCCCGACACCCTCATGTCGACAGGCCGCACCGACTACCCGAACCAGATCAACAACGTCATCGGCTTCCCATATATCTTCCGCGGTGCACTGGATGTCCACGCCACCGCCATCAACGAGGAGATGAAACTGGCCGCCGTGCATGCCATTGCCGATCTGGCCAAGCAGCCTGTGCCCGACGTGGTGAACGACGTCTATAAGGTGAACAACTTGACCTTCGGGCGCGACTACTTCATTCCGAAACCCGTTGATCCGCGACTCATCACAGAAGTGAGTGCTGCCGTTGCCAAAGCAGCTATCGACAGCGGTGTGGCACGCAAGACCATTGAGGACTGGAACGAGTACAAGGATTCGCTCTCCATACTGCTGGGGCAAGAGACCAAGCTTACCCAGAAGCTCTACTCAACAGCAGCAGCACATCCGCAGCGCGTGGTCTTCGCCGAGGCCGTGCACCCCACCATGCTGAAGGCTGCCGTCCAGGCAAAGGCTGAGGGTATTTGTCAGCCTGTATTGCTTGGTAACGACGAGGTAATCATGAAGTTAGCAAAAAGTCTTGACCTTTCACTTGAAGGTATTGACATCGTGAACCTGCGTCATCCCTCAGAACAGGAACGCCGCGAGCGCTATGCCCGGATACTGACCGAGAAGCGGCAGCGCGAGGGCTACACCTTCCAAGAGGCCAACGACAAGATGTTCGAGCGCAACTACTTCGGCATGATGATGGTTGAGACCGGCGAGGCCGATGCCTTCATTACCGGTCTGTACACCAAGTACTCGAACACCATCAAGGTGGTGAACGAGGTCATCGGCATACGTCCGGAGTACAAGCATTTCGGCGCCATGCACATCATCAACTCGCCGAAGGGCACCTACTACATAGCCGATACGATGGTGAACGAGAATCCTGACACCGACACGCTGGTCGATATAGCCAAGCTGGCCTCTACGGCCGTACGCTTCTTCAACGAGAAGCCCGTCATCGGCATGATCAGCCACTCGAACTTCGGCTCATCGCAGAGCTCCGGCGCACGCAAAGTGAGGAATGCCGTAGAGCAGATGCACGAGCTGTATCCAGAGCTGCCCATCGACGGTGAACTGCAGCTGGGCTTTGCTATGGACGACGAGCTGCGTGACGAACAGTATCCCTTCACCCGTCTGAAGGACAAGAGAGTCAACACCTTGGTGTTCCCCAACCTCACCTCAGCACGTTCTTCTTACAAGATGCTACAGATGCTCGATGCCGACGTTGAGATTATCGGCCCGATACAAATGGGACTGAACAAGCCCATTCACTTCATTGACTTCGGCGCCTCCGTCCGCGACGTCGTGAACATCGTAGCCGTTGCCACCATCGACGCATACGTGGACAAGGTGAAAACACGCATAAATGCTGCCAAATAATGGCAACGGTGATTCTTTCACTGGCGTCGAACCGCTATCAGAAAAAGCATCTCGCTATGGCCCGCAAGCGCCTCGGCGAGATGCTTTTAGACATTGTGTACACAACGGAAGTCTGGACGCACCCCATTGGGTGCGCACGCAGGGACTACTACCTGAACCAACTGGTCAAGGGACAGTGTGACTACCCGCTGGAGGAGCTGAGCCAACAACTCAAAATGATTGAGAACGAACTGGGACGCACCCCGCAGAAACGGGAGATGGGCATTGTCCCCATCGACCTTGACATTCTGGAATACGACCACCTGCGTTTTCACGAAAAAGACTGGCAACGGCCGTACGTCACCAAACTCATCGGTGAACTCTGACAAAATAAATCAGCGATTCGAGCGTTATAATACTGATGAGACGCATTCTGACAACTTCCCGACGCCTGCTATTGCTTGTCGTACTGGTGACGATAAGCATGATAGCCTATGCAGACAGCTTCACGCTGAAAGGAAAGGTCATCGACGAAGATGGTAACCCCGTGGAGCTGGCTACCGTGGCCTGTATGGAACAAGGCAAGGTCAGCATGACCTCGCTTAAAGGCGAGTTTAGCCTCAAGCTGCAGTCCGCTGACAGTGTGATCGTCAGATTCTCTATGATAGGCTACAAGACGCGTACCCGCACTTTCAGACACCCCAAGGGTACCCAGACACTGCTCATGACGCTCTATCCACAAGACGAACTTCAGGAGGTTACGATTACCGAACGGCGCCGCCAGACCACAGGCACGGAAAAGCTCGACATCAAGGACATCAGGCACGCGCCGTCGGCATCAGGAAATGCCGTCGAGGAACTGATTCAGCAACAGGCGGGCGTGTCGACACACAACGAGCTGTCGAGCCAGTACAACGTACGCGGCGGCTCCTTCGACGAGAACTGCGTATATATAAATAATGTGGAGGTCTACCGTCCGTTGCTCATCCGAAGCGGTCAGCAGGAAGGTCTCTCCGTCATCAATCCCGATATGGTGGAGAGTATCGCCTTCTCCAGCGGAGGCTTTGAGGCGAAGTATGGTGACAAGATGTCGTCGGCACTCGACATCACCTACCGCCGGCCGGAAAAGACTGAGGCAACGGCCATGATGTCGCTGCTTGGAGCCAGCGCCTACGTGGGCACAGGCAACAAGCACTTCGCCATGAGTCACGGCGTGAGGTATAAGACCAACCGCTACCTGCTGGGCTCGCTGGAGACGACTGGCGAGTACCGCCCGAACTTCTTGGACTACCAAACTTTCATGAGCTGGAATCCCAGCAAGCGATGGAACGTGGAGTTTATCGGCAACATCTCGGAGAACCATTACAACTTTAAGCCCAAGGACCGCGAGACGAACTTCGGCACGATGGAGGACGTGAAGTCGTTCAAGGTTTATTTCGACGGTCAGGAGCGCGACGTCTTCCGCACACTCTTCGGTACTTTCTCCGTAGCACGCCGACTTAGCGACTCAACAACGGTCAAGCTGCTGGCCTCGGCCTTCCACACCAAAGAGCAGGAGACGTACGACATACAGGGACAATACTGGCTGGACGACACACAATCGTCGGAGAGTCTGGGTGTCGGCACCTACATGGAACATGCCCGCAACTACCTGACAGCCGATGTACAGAGCCTGAAACTCATAGCCAACAAGAAACTGCAGCGGCACGACATAGAGGGCGGGCTGACCATCAAGTGGGAGAAGGTGAAGGAGCATAGCCGCGAATACGAAATGCGCGACTCAAGCGGCTATTCCGTTCCACATACCAGCGACCGGCTTGACCTCATCTACACGCTGAGCTCGAGAAACACAATCTCATCTCACCGCACGGAAGGTTATCTGCAGGACACATACCGGTGGCATACAGGAGAGGAAAACAGCAGTTTCTATACGCTGAACTACGGCATACGCTTCAGCCAATGGTCGTGGAACAAAGAGACGGTCGTTTCACCACGCGCCTCACTGGCCATCGTGCCCTCCTGGAATCACGACATCACCATCAGACTGGCTACCGGTCTGTATTATCAGACACCCTTCTACAAGGAGCTCAGGGACACGACAACCGTGAACGGGCAGACCGTTACACTGCTGAACAAGAAGATCAAGAGCCAGCGTTCCCTTCAGTTCATCACCGCCTTCGACTACCGTTTCCACATGATGAACCGTCCGTTCAGATTCACGGCCGAGGCCTACTACAAGGCGCTATCGAACCTCATTCCTTACAACATACAGAACGTGAAGGTCACCTACTACGGGGAGAACCTCTGTTCTGGCTACACAGCTGGATTGGATCTCAAGCTCTATGGTGAGTTCGTGCCCGGCACCGACTCATGGCTGACCTTCTCACTGATGAAGGCCCAAGAGAAGATGAAAGGCGGCAGTTACTTCCCAATGCCCACGGATCAGCGATTCGCT
This sequence comes from uncultured Prevotella sp., assembly GCA_964561385.1. GTDB lineage: Bacteria > Bacteroidota > Bacteroidia > Bacteroidales > Bacteroidaceae > Prevotella. The sequence goes on along the minus strand of CAZLPO010000073.1, from coordinate 2,579 downwards.
ATGAACCTTCATTTCACCGACTATTTCCCCGGCACAGAACGATGGAAGATGACTCTGCGGCTCGCCTACGCCGACGGTCTGCCCTTCGGCGCACCTCATCGTGGCATTGAGCAGCAAAGCTTTCGTGCGCCAGCCTATAAGCGCGCAGACATCGGAATGAGCTACCTAGCATATAACGCCCCAATAGCAGTATCCCGCTTCGGACTTCGCAAGATATGGCTGGGGATTGACTGTCTGAACCTCTTCGGCATCGCCAACGTCAACAGCTACTATTGGGTTACAGATGTTTCCAATAGCCAGTGGGCTGTTCCCAATTACCTGACAGGAAGGCAAATTAACGGAAAAGTTGTTATAGAGCTTTAAAGGTTGTTAATATTCTACCGTCAATTTCCCGCTTGCCTTTTATTATTGGGATTTTTCCGTAAATTTGCCCAAAATAGAGGAAAGAGCAAACAATTTACGAAATATGAAACAATCAATATTATTCATCGTTCTGGCAGCAGCATTATTCGGCTGCACAGGAATGGAAAAGGATTTATATGATCCTGAAATCGTAGAAGAACAGAAGGCATACACCAATGCCAAGAATATCTTCGGTTCGATTGACGGACGACAGGACTGGAGTTCCATCAATTCCGGAACAATAACCATTACGGCCAACGCTCCCTTGAAGGATATCGTGAGGGTTGAGATTCTCACAGAGTCACCATTTTTCAATAGTGACGCCTACGCGTTGAACCAGACCAGCGCCAAAAAGGGTGACGTCATCACGCTGAGATACGATGCCCCCAACATCTACAAGCAGTTGGTAGCTGCGTGCGTTGACAGTCGCGGCACCTACTACATCCAGGTGTTCAACATCGGCGACAAGAACGTGAGCTTCGGCAGTTCGGCCAGCGGTGCACGCAGGGCTGCTGCCAGCGATGATGATATGCCCGACCCGTCAGGCATCAAGCTGGAATACAAGAACTCCCTGCAGTCGTTCAACGCCCAGCGCGCCCTGAAAGAAGGTCTCACCATCAAAGACGAAAAAGGTACAGCGTATGAGTACACCGAATGGGAGAATACCAACTGGGCTCCGGAACGCATCTGGACACCAACGGACGCCAACCTCGGGACGTGGAGCGTCACCAACGGCAACGTCTCACGCAACGTGGAGGACCTAACCACCCAGGAAATAGCCAACATCAAGGCCATTACCGACGGCTATCTTGCAAAGTACGGTTCGGGAACGGACGCCACTAACGGTAAGCGCAATAACTGGAAACGCATTCTCGACGGCAAGTACTTCACCATCAACAACAACTATCTGGTGAGCAACGGTACGCCCATCACACTCTGCCCCATTCAGATGAACAGCACCGAAGGGCGCTACAACTACATCTATTATTATTACTTCGATCCAGCCAAGACGCAGGGTATGACGGAGGAAGAGGAAGTGGCCTTTATTCAGGCCCTGCCCAAGTACAGAGCTATCAACGGCTTCAACGGCAACAGTGACTTCAAGCGCGAAAAGGAGTACCTGCTCCCCTACTACGGTGATGAGGCTCCCGGTGAGGCTGGGACAACAGCTGTCAGCGTCTCCATTCCCAAAGGCTACAAGATTGGTTTCATGAACCGTAAGGCCACCAACAGGGACTGCCTGGTCAACAAGAACGGCTGTACCTATGGCGACGGCCGTCTGAACTATGCCGTGAACCACATCAGAGGACACTACCGCTCGGCTATGGACTTGAGCCTGGAAGGCAAGACAACCGAAGGCATGAACTTCACGTCTCCACGTATCGCCATCTTCAGTGCCAACGACAAGACATACATGTGCTTCGAGGATGGTGCCGACTGTAACTTCTCCGATATGATTATCCAGATTAACAAGGGTACTGAGGTGATTGACGAAGAGCCCGCTCCCGAGGCCGCTGCCTACACAATGTGCTTCGAAGACCGTCTGGATAATGCCGACTACGACATGAACGACGTTGTCATACAGGCCATCCGCGTCAACGCTACACATATCCAGCTGGCTATCGTTGCCTGCGGCGGAGAGGACGAAGTGAGGATCCAGGGACTCGACGGTTCCTACCTCGCCAGCAAGGAGGTACATGCTTTCTTCGGTGTCACACCAGGTGAACAATACATCAACACTCGTCTCGGCGAACAGTGGTTCAACCCCGTCTCAGAGACCTTCGAAGTCAGCGCAGACACCCGCATAGAGGAGTTCCTGAAAAAGATTTCCATCATGAACTACACCACGGGCAAAACCGTCAGCTTACCTGTCAAGGGCGATCCCCCATTTGCCATCATCGTTCCGCTGAACTTCCGCTATCCGCTCGAAGGCTACCGCATCACGAAGGCATATACGGAGTTCCTTAACTGGGCACGCGACATCAACCAGTCGAACAACTGGTACACGCTGTGCGATGTAGAATCCGTTTATCCAGATATGTTCACGAGGAAATAATATCATAAGAGAGGTTATTACCAGAATGAGGGTAATAACCTCTCTTTTCTTAAAAAAGACAAAAAAAGCGTGGTATCTCATTTATCTTTTGTAACTTTGCAGAAATATTTCAATTAAACCA
>CAZLPO010000072.1:0-12279 GCA_964561385.1 uncultured Prevotella sp. | reverse complement strand
TCCAGGTTCTTGCGAACGGCCGCACGACGCAGGTCCAGATAGCGGTACTTCATGCGGATGTCGTCACCACCGTCCGTCTGGTCTTCAATCGTGAACGGGGGCGTCAGGCTCTCACTCAGGATGTTCAGTTCCGTAGCCAGTATCTCGATGTCGCCCGTAGGCATCTTCGGATTCTTCGACTGGCGTTCGCTCACCTGTCCCTTGACTTGAACACAAAACTCACGTCCCAGTTTGTTGGCACGCTCACAAAGCTCAGCATCCTTTGACTCGTCGAACACCAGCTGCGTCAGTCCGTAACGGTCGCGCAGGTCGACGAACGTCATGCCACCCATCTTACGGGTGCGCTGCACCCATCCGGCCAGCGTCACCTGCTGTCCGGCATTGGCGAGACGAAGCTCACCACAAGTATTTGTTCTATACATCTTTTATATATGTTTTTTACTTACAAGCCGCAAAGTTACGAATATTTTTGCAAACAGCACGCCTTTTTTGAAAAAAATGATTATCTTTGCACACAGAAACTAATTCTACCAAGACAATGAAACGATTACTGACACTACTGACAATGGCTGTCGCGACCCTGGGGACGACGGCTCAGACAACGGCCGACGACGTGCTGGGCGTGACACGCAAGGCTAACGACTACTTCATGACCAAGTACAGCGACCCGACGGTGCCGACGAACGTGAACAAGATCCGTCCGTCGAGCCTGTGGACACGTGCCGTGTACTACGAGGGACTGATGGCGCTCTACGAGATTGACCCCGCACAGCGCTATCTGGACTACACGGACCGCTGGGCCTCGTTCCACCAATGGACGCCGCGCAACGGCGTGAACACCTGCGATGCCGACGACCAATGCTGTGCCCAGACTTACCTCATTCGCTACGAACAGGCCGGCGGCGAGGAGAAGATGGTGAAGGTGCGCGAGAACCTGGACCACCAGATGGTGACGCCCAACAACAAGCAGAACGCCACAGCCAAGACCAAGGGCACACAACCGTCGCTCTACGGTTGGTGGACCTGGATTGACGCCATCCAGATGGCGATGCCCGTCTATATGCAGATGTATCGGCTGACGGGCGAGACCAAATACCGCGACCACGCGATGGCCATGTACCGCTGGAGCCGCAACGAGTGTGGCGGCGGTCTGCTGAACGTCAAGGACGGTCTGTGGTGGCGCGATGCCGACTACGTACCGCCCTACAAGGAGCCCGACGGCAAGGACTGCTACTGGAGCCGCGGCAACGGTTGGGTGTATGCCGCCCTGGTGCGTTGCATGAACGAGCTGTCGCCCAAGGAGAAGGCGTACAAGGAGCTGAAGCGTGACTTCCTGCTCATGTCGGAGGGCATCATCAAGTGTCAGCGCGAGGACGGTCTGTGGAACCCGAGCCTCGTCTCGACCAACTACGCCATGCCCGAAGCCAGCGGCACAGCCTTGTTTCTCTACGGCATGGCCTGGGGCATCCAGAAAGGCCTGTTGAAAGCGAAGGTCTATCGTCCTGTGTGCGACAAGGCGTGGGAGGGACTGGTCAAGACGTGCGTCCACCCCAACGGCTTCCTGGGTTGGATGCAGGGCACGGGCAAGGACCCGTCGGCCGGTCAGCCGCTGTCCTACACCAAGGTGCCCGACTTCGAGGACTACGGCACGGGCTGCTTCCTGCTGGGTGCGGCAGAGTATTATAAACTGCTGAAAAGATGAAATTTTTATTAAATTATCTTTGCAAACGATGATATCTGCGGCAAAATAGTTAATTTTGCCGCAGTTTTATAATATTAAAAAGGTAGAGAAATGAAGAAACTGATACTCATGACCATGTTGCTCGTATGCGGCATGACAACGGCAATGGCCCAGAAGAAGGGTGCCGAAATCAAGTTTGACAAGACCACGCACGACTTCGGCGCTTTCTCAGTAAAGACTCCTGTCCAGACGTGCACCTTCACGTTCACCAACGTGGGCGACAAGGACCTGGTCATCAATCAGGCGATGGCCAGCTGCGGCTGCACGGTACCCGAGTACACGAAGAAACCCGTGAAGCCGGGCGAGAAGGGTGAGATCAAGGTGACCTACAACGGCACAGGCAAGTTCCCCGGCCACTTCAAGAAGTCGATTACCGTCATGAGCAACTCGGAAGTAGAGAAAATCCGACTCTATATCGAGGGATATATGACGGAGGAGAGCAAGTAAAAGTAAAAGCATGAGAAAAAAAGAAGGAATCCTGTTCGTGGTGAGCGGGATTCCTTTTTTCTTGTCTCCTTGTCTTCTTGTTTTCTTGTCTCCTTGTCTTCTTAGAACGAATAGGAAAGGCCAACGGAGGTATATTCCTTGAACTGCCAGTAGCCCAGGTCTTCGTCACGCTTGTTGCCATCGTCGAATCGGGGATAGAGGAAGATGTTGGCCGAGATATACTTTGACACCTTCAGCTGGAACGTGTTCTCCCACTCTATCTCCGCCCGCTTGTAAGAGGTGAACGCCCAGAAGCGGCTCTTCCACGTCACGGTCTCCGACATCTTCCACGTCAGGTCGGCCGTCATCTGCGAACCCGGATCAAGCTTGTAGTGCTTGCCTTCGTCAACGCCGTGCCGCGATGGGAACCAGCTGTAGTCGGTAGGCGTGGCCGAGTTCTGGTTCGGGAACCACGTGCGTCCCACATAACGGTAGTTCAGGGCCACGGGCGACAGGTTGACCGTTCCCGTCAGCTTCTTGTTGAACGCCTCGACCTTGTAGTCCATACCGAGACCGATGTTCAGGTTAAAGGGCGAGAAGAAGTCGGAGTAGGTACGGTGGTCGTTCGACTTCAAGCCGCGGGCAAACTGGGTGTAGCCAATGAGCTGCAGAGTGTAGTACCAGCGCTTGGTGGCCTGCAGACCCAGCTTCGAGGTGAAACGCAGCAGGTCCTCGTTCGACTTCCACTTGTGCAGCGAGTCAGAGCGTGCCGTCAGAAATCCCAGCTTAGCCTCGAGCTTGTTGTCCCACTTCCACTTACCCTTGTTGTCGTAGTTGGCCTCAAGGGTCAGGCTTCCCAGCAACGAGTAGGTGCTCTCACCACCCTTGTACCAGTTGCCGCTGACATAGTTCTGCATGAACTGCAGGAAGCCGTCGCCCTTGCGTGTCCAAAACTTCGGCTTGGTAACGGCCACCTCAGGAGCAGCCACCTCGGGCTCGTCGGGCATGGGAGCAGCAAAGTCCGTCAGCTCCACTTCCTGGACGATGGGCTGGTCGATGTCCTGACGCAATGACCCTGACTCGTCCAGTTGCGTGTCGGTCGATGCCACCAGGTCGGGACGGTTCAGATAGATGTTAAGCAGGGCTGCATCGACGGCAGCCTCGCTGTCGTCATCCCCTTCTGCCTCGTCCAGGCTCAGGGTGCCGTTAGCTACGGAATGATAAAACGTCAGCGGCGTGAACAGCTGGTAATAGCGTCCGTCAACTGAGTCGTTCTGCTGTGCGGCCGCGGTGCTGAGCACCGTAAAAGCCGCTAATGATAATAGTACGTGTCGCATAATCTGCGTGCAAAGATAATAATTTTTAGTTACGGTTGCAATTATTCCGTCTTTTTTTCGTAATTTTGCAGCTTGAATTATTGCGTACAATAAATAAAGCAAAATAAAATGAACAGAGACACTATCATTGGATTTGTATTAATCGCGCTGGTCCTCATCGGTTTCAGCTGGTGGAACCAGCCCTCACAGGAGGAGGTTGAAGCCTACCAGCGCCAGCAAGACAGCATCGCGGCTGTTGAGAAAGAACAGGCCCAGAAGCGTCAGAAGGCCGAGGCCGAGCGACAGGCTGCTGCCGACTCTATTGCACAGACGGACACGACAGCTCTCTTCTTCGCCGCACAGAAGGGCGAGGACAACGACATCGTGCTGAAGAACCAGAAGGTGGAACTGACCTTCTCGACCAAGGGCGGCACGATGACGAAGGCCGTCGTCAAGGGCTTTGCCGACAAGGACGGCAACCAGGACGTGACGCTCTACGACCAGAAGGACCAGCAGATGAACTTCCTACTGGCCGGCAAGCAGGACAACATCATCACCCAGGACCTCTACTTCACGCCGAGCAACGTCACGGACTCGACCGTCACGATGACGGCTCAGGCCAACGGCGGCGGCAGCATCGTGCTCGACTACCGCCTGGGGCGCGACTACCTGCTGCACTTCACCCTTCAGGCCAACGGGCTGAGCGGCATCTTCGCTCCCAACTACAAGGAGATGGACATCGAGTGGAACGGACACGCCCGCCAGCAGGAGAAGGGTTTCTACTTCGAGAACCGCTACACGGGACTGTTCTATAAGGAGGCTAACGACGGCTCTACGGACAACCTGTCGGAGACGGGCGACAAGAACGAGACGGTGGAGGAGCAGCTGGACTGGGTGGCCTTCCGCAACCAGTTCTTCAGCGTGGCCCTCGTCTCGAAGGACAACTTCGCCGGCGGTGCCAACCTCACCAGCCTGGAGGACACCAAGGAGTCGGGATACCTGAAGCAGTTCAGCGCCAAGCTGAAGACCGCCTTCGACCCCACGGGTGCCAAGCCCTCGGAGTTTGAGATGTACATCGGCCCCAACGACTTCCGACTGATTCAGGATGTGGAGAAGCAGAGCCAGTTTGGCAAGGATCTCGACCTGGAGCAGCTCGTCAACCTGGGCTGGTGGCTCTTCCGACTCATCAACCGCTGGTTCACGCTCTACGTCTTCGACTGGCTCGCCTCGCTGGGCTTCTCGATGGGCGTCGTGCTGATACTGATTACGCTGATACTGAAGGCCATCACCTTCCCGATGGTGAAGAAGAGCTATATGTCGAGCGCCAAGATGCGCGTGCTGAAGCCGAAGTTCGACGAGGCTACCAAGCAGTACGACAAGCCCGAGGACCAGATGAAGAAGCAGCAGGCCATGATGCAGCTCTACTCGCAGTACGGCGTCTCGCCCCTCTCGGGCTGTCTGCCCATGCTGATACAGGCACCTATCTGGATTGCTATGTTCTGGTTCGTGCCCAACGCCATCCAGTTGCGCGGACAGTCGTTCCTCTGGATGGAGGACCTGGCCACCTACGACCCCATCGTCTCGTGGGGCTCGCACATCTGGGGCATCGGCGACCACCTGTCGCTCTCGTGCCTGCTGTTCTGCGGCTCCAACATCCTCTACTCATGGTTTACCATGCGCCAGCAGCGCGACCAGATGGTGGGTGCACAGGCTGAGCAGATGAAGATGATGCAATGGATGATGTACCTCATGCCGCTGATGTTCTTCTTCATGTTCAACGACTACTCGAGCGGTCTGAACTTCTACTACTTCGTCTCGCTGTTCTTCTCGAGCCTCATCATGTTCGTGCTCCGCAAGACCACCGACGATGAGAAGCTGCTGGCTATCCTCGAGGCGAAATACAAGGAGAACAAGAACAACCCCAAGAAGCAGAGCGGCCTTGCCGCCCGTCTGGAAGCCATGCAGAAGCAGGCTGAAGAACTACAACGTCAACGTCAAAACCAAAGAAAATGAATAAGTTAGCTATCATGATGGGGCTCGCAGCCCTGTTGGCCACCACAACCATAACGGCAGAAGAAGTGAGAATCGGTAAGCAGAACATCACCGTTGAAGAGGGCCGCATGACGCCCGAGGCCCTGTGGGCGATGGGACGCATCAGCGCCTACGCCGCCTCACCCGACGGACAGCATGTGGTCTATCAGGTGGGCTACTACAGCGTGAAGCACAACAAGAGCCACCACGTGCTCTACATGAAGAGCCTGGAGAGCCAGGGCGGAAAAAGCAAGCGTCAGGGAGCCAAGGGCCGGCAACAGGCGCCGAAGGCCGACGTGCTGCTGACCAAGGGCGACAAGAACGAGACCGATGCCGCGTGGCTCGACAACGAGACCATCGCCTTCATGCAGGGTGGCGACGTGTGGAAGATGAAGCTCGACGGCACGGGCCGCCAGCAGCTGACCAAGAGCGGCGACATCGAGGGCTTCAAGTTCTCGCCCGACCGTCAGAAGGTCATCCTCCTGAAGTCCATCCCCTACACGGGCAGCATCAAGGCCAAGCCTGCCGACCTGCCGAAGACGACGGGCCGCGTGGTGACCGACCTGATGTATCGCCATTGGGACCACTATGTGGAGACCATCCAGCATCCCTTCGTCTTCTCCGTAGGCGAGGGCTTTGCCATTGCCGGCAACGGGACAGACATTCTCGAGGGTGAGCCCTATGAGTGTCCGATGGAGCCCTTCGGCGGCATCGAGCAGCTGGACTGGAGTACCGACTCGAAGCAGGTGGCCTACACCTGCCGCAAGAAGACCGGCGTCATGTACAGCATCTCGACCGACTCGGACATCTATCTCTATGATATAAGTACGCGGAAGACCAAGAACCTCTGCAAGCCAGCCGACTACGAGGCCCCCGAGGTTGACGTCACCAAGACGCTGAAGTACCAGGCCGTGAACGACGGCGACAACCTGAAGAACAACGTGGGCTACGACCAGAACCCCAAGTTCTCGCCCGACGGACACTACGTGGCCTGGCTCTCCATGGAGCGCGACGGCTATGAGAGCGACCGCCAGCGCCTGTGCTGCTACGACCTGACAACGGGCGAGAAGCGCTATCTGACGGAGGCTTTCGACTCGCACGTCGACGACTTCTGCTGGAGCGACACGAAGGACGCCCGCATCTTCTTCATCGGCGTGTGGCACGCCACGGAGAACCTCTATGCCATCGACATGAAGGGCAACGTAGTGCGGCTGACAGAAACCTGGACCGACTTCGGCTCGCTGCAGATGCTGAACAACGGAAAGCAAGTGCTGGCCGAGCGCCACAGCTACACAGCCCCTGCCGACCTCTACATCGTCACACCCAACGTGAAGAAGCCCGAGAAGACCGTTGTGACCCAGGTGACCGAGGAGAACAAGCATATCCTTGACCAGCTGGGCAAGCCCAAGGTGCAGCAGCGCTGGGTGAAGACCACCGACGGCAAGAACATGCTCTACTGGGTGGTGCTGCCGCCCGACTTCGACGAGACGAAGAAGTACCCCACCCTGCTCTTCTGCGAGGGCGGTCCGCAGTCGCCCGTCAGCCAGTTCTGGAGCTACCGCTGGAACTTCTTCATCATGGCCTCACAGGGCTACGTCATCGTGGCTCCCAACCGTCATGGTCTGCCCGGCTTCGGCCAGGAGTGGCTCGAGGAGATTAGCGGCGACTGGACAGGCCAATGCATGGCTGACTACCTGACCGCCATCGACGATGCCGCCCAGAACCTGCCCTATGTGGACAAGGACCGTCTGGGTGCTGTCGGCGCCTCGTTCGGCGGTTTCTCCGTCTATTACCTGGCCGGCCATCACGAGGGGCGCTTCAAGTGCTTCATAGCCCACGACGGCGCCTTCAACCTCGAGGCCATGTACACGGAGACCGAGGAGAACTGGTTCTCCAACTGGGAGTACGACGATGCCTACTGGAACAAGGACCGCACGGCCAATGCCGACCGTACCTACAAGAACTCGCCCCACCAGTTCGTTGACAAGTGGGACACCCCGATTCTCTGTATCCATGGCGAGAAGGACTACCGCATCAACGCCACGCAGGGCATGTCGGCCTTCAACGCAGCCCGTATGCGCGGCATCGAGGCCGAGCTCCTAATCTTCCCCGATGAGAACCACTGGGTACTGAAGCCACAGAACGGTATCCTGTGGCAGCGCACGTACTTCGAGTGGCTGGACCGCTGGCTTAAGAAATAGTAGAATGCAAGAAACGGTTTAGGCAGAAATGGCCTGCATGAACGGCAGGTCGGAAGCCAGTTTCAATACTGACACGGCGAGTTGGGCGTTAATGTCCTGCTCGCCGTTCATTTTGTCATAGAAGGCCTTCAGTCCCGCCAGGCCGCCGCCGTTCTTCAGGATGCGTACCAGACAGAGGTTCTGCAGACCGACAGTCTCGGACAGGATGTCGAGGTCGGTAACTGCCAGCTGGGCAATGGCCAGATGGTAGGCGTCCTCGGAGTTCTCGTCGATGAACTGCTGCACGTCGCCGATGGTCTCGAGTCCAAACGTCTCGAGCACACGGAGGAACGGCATCAGGGGTGCGGGGAACAGCTCCGCCTGGTTGACGGCGGCAATACGCTGGTTCAGGCGGTCAAGGGGATTGACTTCCAGGAAGCTGCGGAAGGACTCGACCGTCAGGGGCACCTCGTCGAGATGACCTGATTCCACCAGCGAACTCAGCTGGCGGCGATAGTCGCTCATGGTGGTGCGCAGACGGCTGAACTCGTTGTCGGCCAGCTCGAGCATACCTGCCAGACGACTGAACTGTCGGCGGTACTCGGGCGGCAGCTTCACGAAGCCCTTGTAGCCGATGTCGTGCTCAATGGCCGACCACACGTGCTGCAGGGCCGTCCGCATCTGTATCTCGAACGGCAGGCTGCCCTCCTTCAGGCGGCAGATGTAGTGCAGGGAGTTGTAGCCGAAGCTGTTGAGCTGGTGGACCTTGCGCTTGTCAACGGAGTTGCTCCAGTCCACGTCGAAGAGGTGCTGCACGATGGCGGCCACCTTGTCGACATCATCAGTATAGAAGGTGACGACGCGCACGCCCACGAGGTCCGTAATGTCGGACAGCTGGTGGTACTTGTCGCCTTTGCGCTCAAGCTTGCCCGCCAGCGACGGCTCGGTCTTCACGCGGCTCTCGATGGCATTGAGCTCGATGCCCTTGTTTCGCAGGTTGTCACGCAGAATACCCGAGACCTGGTCGGACAAGTGTTGCAGCTCGTCCAGCCGTTCGCGGTATTCATCCAGCAGCTGCTCGCCAAGGGGACTTAGGGTAGGTATCATTTAAACTCAAAGAGGTTTGTGAAGCCCGTCATGGCAAAGACGGTACGCAGATCGTCGTTGATACCCTGGATATAGACGTGATGTCCCTTGGACTTGGCGTGCTTCAGGATGTTCAGGAAGATACGCAGTCCGCTGGACGAGATGTACTCCAGCGCCGTACAGTCAAGAATGATGTCCTTGTCACTACCCTCGTACAGGGGAGCCACGTCCTGCTCGGTCTTGATTGATGCAGCTGTGTCGAGACGTCCCTCGAAAACGGCTATCAGGTTGCCATCCTTCTCTTGAATTGTTGTCTTCATATTTTATTATACGGATAAAATTGTTCGTTGGATTTGGTTTTGCTGTGCAAATTTAGCAAAATTACGACGACGTTCTCGTACGTTAGTCAAAGAATTAAACATTTTTAACCAATAACTCCAAAGTCCAATAAGAATTATTTCGTATTTTTGTGCGCAAAAAGCAGGCGAGCGTAATGCCCGCCCTGGTTCATGGTACGCCAATGACTGATATTATACTATCCAGTTTCCTAAGTCTTTTCGCCTTATTCGGCAAAGAGGAACAGGTTGACGAGACACGGGCAAAGAACATGCTCGTCAGCTATCTGCGTCATCATTTGGGTATCAGGAACATCAACACCTACCTGGATCTCTACAGCGACATGCGCGGCATCTACGAGATGACCGACGTGGACGCAGAACAGACCGTCAGCTCCATCTGCTCGAATCTGCACGGGCGCATAGCCCAGCGCGAGCAGGCCATGCTGCTGCTGCGTATCATGGAGTTCTGCGGCGTCAGGAAGGACGTCATGCACCCCATGTTCAAGGCCGTTGCCAAGACGTTCAACATCCCCGACCAGCAGTTCCGCGACTTTACCGACTTTGTTGCCGGCAAGGCCTCGGAGCACGTCATGCTGCACCAGCCCGAAGGTTTCGAGGGCGAGCTGAAGACACTCATCGACCCCGCTACGGGCACGCTCATCTTCACCTACAACGGCAGCGACACCGTGCTGCTGAACGATGTGCCCGTACTGCCGGGAGCCTATCAGGTGTGGCTGCAGAGCAGCGTGCTGAAGAGCCGCAACGGACGACCGCTCTACTACTCCTCCATCATGGAGGCCTACGAGACAAGGCGTCAGGGCGACAAGGCGTCGGGGAGACAAGAAGACAAGAAAACGCGGAGGCAGGTGACGTTCTGCGGACGCGACATCAACTTCCGCTTCCCGGGCAGCGACAACGGCATGCACAACCTCAGCTTCACGCTGCGCAGCGGCGAGTTGCTGGCCATCATGGGCGGCTCGGGTACGGGCAAATCGACGCTGCTGTCCATTCTCAACGGCAGCCTCATTCCCCAGGAAGGCAGCATCACCATCAACGGTCACGACATCTCCGAACAGCAGGCCAAGGACCTCATCGGCTTCGTGCCGCAGGACGACCTGCTCATCGAGGAGCTGACCGTCTACCAGAACCTGCTCTACACGGCCCGTCTCTGCTTCGAGGGTATGTCGAAAGAGGAGATAGACCGCCGCGTCATGAAGACGCTGAAGGACCTGGGGCTCGATGCCGCCAAGGACCTGAAGGTGGGCTCGCCCATCAACAAGTTCATCTCGGGCGGACAGCGCAAGCGTCTGAACATCGCACTGGAGCTGATACGCGAACCGGCCGTCCTGTTCCTCGACGAGCCCACGTCGGGCCTGTCGTCGGCCGACACCGAGAAGGTTGTCAACCTGCTGAAGGAGCAGACCTACAAAGGCAAGCTCATCGTGGTGAACATCCACCAGCCGTCGAGCGACGTCTATAAGCTCTTCGACCGCCTGTGGCTGCTCGACCGCGGCGGCTACCCTGTGTTCGACGGCAACCCCATCGACGCCATCACCTATTTCAAGGAGGCGGCCTGCTATGCCGATGCCGAGACCAGCGCCTGCCCCACGTGCGGCAACGTGAATCCCGAGATTGTGCTGAACATCATCGACGAGAAGGCGCTGAACAACAGCGGCGAGGTGTCCGACGAACGCAAGATGTCGCCGCAGGAGTGGCACGAGCTGTACCTGAAGGCACGCCGACCGGAGAACAAGCAGCAGGTGAAGGTGAGCGACGTACCGCCGTCGGACCAGAAGAAGCCCGGCGCGCTGAAGCAGTTCGCCATCTTCCTGGAGCGCACGTTCATGACCAAGATTACCAACCTGCAGTACCTGCTGATAGCGTTGCTCGAGGCACCGCTGCTGGCGGTCATCTGCTCGCTGCTGACGCGCTATGCCCCACCCGAGGGCTACTCGGTGATGGACAACAAGAACCTGGTGAGCTACTTCTTCATGGCCGTCATCGTGGCCACGTTCATCGGCATGAGCGGCAGCGCCGAGGAAATCATCAAGGACCGCGCCCTGCTGAAACGCGAAAAATTCCTGCAGCTGTCCTACGGCAGCTATATCTGGTCGAAGATTGTGTTCATGGCCGGCGTCTCGCTCATACAGACACTCCTGTTCATCGTCGTCGGCAACACCATCATGGGCCTGCACAGCCTGTTTGGCGTGTGGTGGCTCATCCTGTTCATGACCGCCCTGCTGGCCAACCTCACAGGACTCATCCTGTCGCAATGCCTCAACTCGGTCGTCGCCATCTACATCAGCATACCCATGCTGCTCATACCCCAGATACTGCTCTGCGGACTGGTGGTCAGCTTCAACGACCTGACACCCAAGAGCACCACGGGCAACGTGCCCCTGATCGGCGACCTCATACCCTCACGCTGGAGCTACGAGGCCCTGGCCGTCACGTCGTTTACCGACAACGACTACGAGAAGCCCTACTTCCTGCTTGACAAGCAGAAGCAGGAGAACCAGTTCTACAACGCAGCCTTCCTCTACGAGCTGCAGTCGCAGCTGGAGACCATGAACGACGAGCAGACGAAGGGCAAGACGGTGAAGCCCGAGCACATGCGCATCATCAAGACCAACCTGCCCACGCTGACCGCCTTCACCGGCTCGCAGCCCTACCAGGGTGACTACAGCTACGCCTCGCTCTACCAATACATGAAGGACGAGGAAGCCAAGCTGGCCGCACAAGGCAACAAGGCCACGCTCCAGAAGGACGCCATGGTGGCCGCCGGCATCCGCCAGAACGGCAAGGAGGCCATGCTCGAGCTGAAGCGCAGCAACTACAACACGAAGCTCGAGGACTGCGTCATCGGCGCCGACCAGCCCCGTATGCTCGACGTCGTGGGCGACTACCTGGTGCCCCGCAGCGGCATCATCTTCCTGACGCCGCAGAGCCGCGTGGGCCGCGCACCCTTCTACAGCAGCGAGAAGATCCTCGGCACGTGGCACGTCAAGACCCTTTGGTTCAACATGGCCGTCATCGCCCTCATGAGCATCGTCGCCATCGTCCTGCTGCTGACCGACTGCCCGGGGCGGTATCTTAGACGTGAGACGTGAGACGTGAGACGTGAGACGTGAGGCGAGAAATGATTTGAAAAATTTAATTAT